>JAIRNV010000074.1 GCA_031257875.1 Dysgonamonadaceae bacterium | reverse complement strand
GAATCAACCGGGATATCGCCCTTTCAGGGCTTGCGTCTGGCCGGCATTTCCTGTCCGTAGGGCGTTGCCCTACGCTAATGGATACAAGGCTTTCAGCCTTAAGTTGACGACATTGGGCTCAGCCTCGCACCAACCGAAGCAATCCGGGAGATTATCATTTCATTCCGGATTGCTTCACCCTTCGGGTTCACAATGGCGTGTACGGTATTTCAAACTTTGCATTAATTCGGTTACATTTTTACAACGGACATTTTTCCCTGATTTAGTCTCGGATATGGATTTATCCAGTTTCGGATAAGATATGTCTTCTTCCAGACAAACTCTTTTTACACCCTTAAACATATATAGGGAAGAAATTAATTGTTCGATGTTCAATGTATTGTCTGTATCTACGACTATTGTTGCCATATTTTTTACTTTTATTTCGTTTTTTTTCTTTGCTTTCCGTTCTGCTTCACGCGCCTTTTGCGCTTCTTTCCGTAATCTGTCTTTTTCTTTCTGCTGCTCTTTTTTCAGTTTTGCCGCCGCTTTCCGTGCGTCTTCCTTTTCCTTTGCGATGCGTTTTTTGTCCGCTTCCCGTTGCTTTTTCTCATTTTCTTTCAGCTTCGCCAAATCTTTTTCCTGCTTCTTTTGGGCTTTCAGCAAAGCTGCATCTTCCGCCTGCTGTTTTTTGAGCAGTTCTTTTTGTTCCTTTTCCTTTTGGCGTGCCAGTTCGCGGTCGGCTCTGTCTTTTTCCGCCCGTTCTTTTTTCCGCTGTTTTGCCAGCTCTTTTTCTTCTTTTTCCTTCTGCCTGGCATATTCGTCGATGGCATTGCGCGAACTTTTCTTTTTGAACAGGTTCAAAATGCCGCGAATCGGGTCGGACGAAATTTCATTGTAAACTTTTTGCAGATTATCTACTTTTTCGGTCGCTTCATTATAAATATCGTCGATGGCTTCGTCAATTTCGTCAGTCGTATTTTCTTCCTTTGTTTCAATCGAATCGGTTTCGACGGCAGGAATTGATTCAAGAGAATCTGTTATGACAACCGGTTCTTCAGGTTCCGTTTCCTCCGCTTTGGAGGGTTCTTCTTCCTTTTTCTCCGCTTCTTTTTTCTCCTGTTCCTCCAGTCTGACTTTTTCCTTTTCCTTATCCAAGTTCCACCGCATAATCAGGTCTTCACTGCCTTCACTAAAATGTTCTTCAAAGAAAAGCAGGTAATCATTCAGGCTTTTCCCTTTCATCAGCGTCGTGTAATTGTCAAGTGAAATCGGCACTGTGATAACGGGTTGCTCTAAATCTTCCGCATACCCCGAAGGCTGATGAATCATTTTATAATACTGCATCACTTCCGACAGATTGTTGAATCCGGTTATTTCCAGCGAGCCGATTTCACTGTTAATTTCCGTTTTTTGCAGACCGAAATCGTTTACCATGAAGTTTCCGAAATTGAAACTTGCCACGGTAAACAACAACATATTTTCGTTCAGACTTCCTTTCGGGAAAATGAACAGCAGTTTGTGCGGCGTATTTGCATTACCGGTGAAAACCAGCGCGGAATCGGGCAAGGCGTCGTCCGCAGTTCCCAGCCGCATATTGAACAGTCCGCTTTTTGCCAGAGAGTTATCGCCCGAACCGAGCAGCAATCCCCGCTGAAATCCTTTCATAATTTCGCCGGCCAAAACCGAAACGTCTTCGTTGGGATATTTTTCAATCAACTGTTTCAACAAAATCTTAAACGTATCCGGCTCCTGGGTTTGCACGAAACTCAGGGCGTTGATAAACATAAATTTCGGCATCAACTTCGATTGATTGTATTTGCTTGAAACTTCCCCGTATATTTCCCGGATCACCGTTGGATTTCCATCCAGATATCCGCTGTAAATTTTTTGATACAGAGAATCCTGTATCACATTCATCATTTTTTGATTGTATTCGTAATCCGGATCGGCCATGGCCAAAGCCAAATCGCTGTCGGGAAATTCGTCGCGGATTTTGGTCTTGTAAAGATTGGCCGTTGCCATATCGTCCTGTTTCCAGTAAATCAGATAGATGTGATGATAGGCTTCCAGTTTGTTTTCATTTTCGGGATAACGGGTATTCAGGGAATCGAATGTTTCCAGCGCCAAATCGCAGTCTTCCAGCATGTCTTTGTAAATTACGCCCATATTGAACAAACCGTCGGCGACAATCAGGTTGGATGCTGCAATATCTTCTTCCGTGACGGGAATTTGCTGCAAATAATATTGCGGGTCTTTCGGGTCTTCGGAAAGCGCCGGATTTTCACCGGCGGCCGCGACCGTTTCCCCGGCAAGCGAATCGGCGGGAAAATCAGGAGCATCAACCGGGATTGCCGCAGAATCGGTTTCGGCGGTCAAATCGTCGTTTGCGAACATATCCGACAGCGGATTCTCTTTGTTTTGCCTCCGCCAGTCGTCTTCCAGCTTTCGCCTTCCCCATTTTTGCTGAAAAGCGTTTTTGCCGAGCGCAACGGCCTGTTTGTTATAAAAATAAAATGCGTCATTCGATCCGGCAGTCCCCGGCATGACGGGCTGTTGCGGCGGCCTCTTAGCGTTTGCGGCTGTTTGCCGTTCGGCCTGTAAATTTTCCTGCTGCGTCAAATATTCATCCATTTCGGCCTTCTTTTTTTCTTCTTCTTCCTTTTTAATCAAATCGGCGATGATTTTTTCGACAACAACCAGCCGTTCTTCTTCCGTCATCCGGGAAAGCCGCAATAAACTGTCCTGCAATTCAACCGCTTCCACATGCACAACCAGGGCGTCCAAAACTTCCGACCGCCGGGATACGCGCGGAAAAGCCTCGTCTTCTTTTTTCAGCTGCGACAGCGCTTCCGAATAATTCGGCTGTGCCTTTACGTATTTCCGCAGGTCGAAATAAATATCCCCCAGCCGAATCTGGTTCATGGCTTTGGCAATCCCGCCCTGCGTGCTTTTTTCCACGCCTGTTTCGTAATTTTCGACAGCTTTGGCGGTATCGGGAACGGTCATGTACACATTTCCCAAGGCGTAATAAATCTGATCCAGATATTCTTTGTTTTTGGCGCTTCGGGTCATTTTCTCCAGTCGTTTGCTCATCTTTTTGATATTGCCGCCCGGATAAACTTCCGTCCGGCGAATTTCGGCGCTCAATTGAAGAATGTAGGGAGCAGTTGATCCGGCAACTTCCCCAAACATCCGGTAAGCCAAATCTTTCTGTCCGGTTGCCGCATACATCTGCCCCAGCAGGTATTTTTCGCGCGTGCGCTGGTATTTGTTTTTTTCCGATTCCACAGCAATTTTCATGTAGGGAATGGCTTCGGCATACTGTTTCTGCTTGATTAAATAATCGGCATATACGGTTGAAAACCAATTGATTTGTTTTTTTGGTAACTGATCGTTATTCAATTTGGAAAGAATATCTTCCGCCTCGTAATACCATCCCAGTTCGGAATAGCAGCGGGCTTTCCAGATTTTGGCATGGGCGGAAATTTCAGGCTGTGTTTCGTACAGACGCGAGATATAGGAAAACGAGCCGGCGGCTGCCGCAAAATCTCCGTTATGGAACTGCGATTTCGCCATCAATGTCCACGCATGATGCAGAAACGGGTTGTATTCGGTGCGGCTCATAAATTCCCTGTACGCCGGATCATTCTGTTTGCCGGGTTTTCTATCCGGTTTTGTTTGAATGGAGTGCATTTTTATCGCTTTAACGGCTTTTTCGATGGCTTTGTCAAACGGGCCTCCGCTCTTGGCTTTTTCTTTCGGGAGCGCCGAAACCGGATGCATCAAAATCATCTCTGCATAATTTTCCGTATGATTTTCCAGCTGCGATTTACAGGCTTCCTTAAATGCCTCGTTCCCGTTGAAATACACATTGTAGCGGGTGTTGAACGAATGATACCACCGCGTTGCGCCCGTGTTCCGGGTAGAAGTGCAGGACGCAAGCAGAAGGGAAGAGATGACAAAGAGGAGGGGAAGGATTTTCATTTTAATGATTAATGATTAATGATTAATTTTTTTGTGTGTACAGGTTTTTATCATTTATCATTATTTGAACGAAGGATTTCTGCAATCTTTTCTCCGCCGAGACCGGTAATCGCCCGTATCTGTTCCATGGAAAAACCGTTGCGATTGCAGTTACGGACAATGTCGGTTAAACTTTCCGCCCGGCCTTCCGCCCGGCCTTCCGCCCGGCCTTCCGCCCGGCTTACGGCAATCATACCACCTTCCGTACGAATGATGTCCCAGTATTTTTCGTAGGCAGCCAGTTCCGCATCTGAGAAAGCGCCTTCTTCGCATATATCCAGCGCCCGGCGAATACAGGCGTCTTCTTTCAACTCGTCGGGAACTGTGCTTTTATATTCCTCCACTTCATTCAAAAAGCGTAGCCACAACGCCGCCATCCGCCGGTCTGCCCACTTTTCCGCACGGAACTTGGGTAACTCTACCATCACAAACTCCAGGCCTTTGATTATCTCATCCGTATTCCTGTAATTCACGATGCGGTAGTGGTGATAAAACTCTTCCGTCTTTCTGTCAAATACATCGTTGAGTATGGCAAGGGCATAGACCGGCTGCAACAGGTCGTAATATTGATGCCTGTCCAACTGTCTCACGTAGGCTTTCGAGGCATTGAACACCATGCGGTCGGAAAAAATATTACTCCACAGCATTTGCATTTCCACGATGAACTGCCGCCCGAAATTGTCTTTGCAGCGGACGTCCACGATGGAATTTTTCTTCGCCGGATTTTCCGGTACCTGCTCGGCAGAAAGGTATTCCAGACTTTCTATCTGCTGATGCTTTTCTAACGGCATCAGCGCATTGAGGAAACTTTTCAGCAAATCGGGGTGTTCTCCGAATATGCGTTTGAAGGGTAAATCGTTTTTGGGGTCAAGATAGCGGGGCATTTTTTTAGTGTTTAATGATTAATGATTAATGATTAGTGGTTAGTGGTTAGTGGTTAATGACGGATGGTCAGGGATTAATCATTAATCATTAATCATTAATCATTAATCATTAACCATTAGTTAGACAATATCAAAAGAAACCGTAATCCGCCCGGTAAACTTGCCCACGCCGTCGATGAAGAGCTTAGCGGTACCGCGGTTTATATTGTTTTCATAACTTACGGTATAGTCTTCGGTGAACTCCAGCTCTATCGTTATCGTTTTGCCGTCTCTTGTTTTTTCTACGGTAACCGAATCGGGCAGCGCATTGATCCGCTTGCCGGTAAAGGCGTATTCGTGCGGCATTTTCACCGTTCCGCCGGAGATGTCGGTACGGGCGTGCATTCGGCCGTAGTGTTCTTTCCACACCGTGTTGTAGTGAGCCGCGTGCACGTTGTATGCCACCAGCAGGGGCTGCGCTTCCTCCGGCCCGTCGATCGTGATAACGGCCGTGAGGCGGGCGGTAAGTTTTTTTAAGACCTTGTTGGTCTGCTTGCGGGCGACGGTGGAACTGACGCCGGGTTTTTTGCGCTGTTCCAGTTCCACATCCATTACGTATTCCTTAAACAGAGCGTTTAGCCTTGCCAGTTCCGAGAACCACTGCTGCATGTTCAGCTTTGTCACATCGCCGCTGTATTCGGGCAATGCGAGATGCTCGATGATGCTGTCGATACCTGCCGTTTCACCGTCATACTCGGTGTGAGTCAGATTGTGATAGTTATTTATCAGGTGCAGCACATGTTTGGCAACCTCGCGAATCGCAGGATCGAAGTGACCTTCATATCCCTGAAGCGTTTTGATGATGCTCTTTAGCAAACGATCCCGTTTCATGTCAACTTCCCGTTTTTTCTCGGTATATTCACTGCCGCGCATCCATTTGTAGATCTCTTCTTCCTGCTTAATCGCGGCTAAGTAGTCTGTCATCAGCGCCGGCGCGTTGAGAATTTCCTTAAATTCGTCAAAGATACCGTATCCCGTTTTGTGAAACTCGAGGTGGGTGGCATTGTTGTAGCGATCGACCAGTGCATTTGTTACTTTTGTTTCCATAATGATAAAATTTTTAATGATTAATGATTAGTGATTAATTTTTAATGATTAATTTATTTGATTCAAATTTATTTTCATCGCAAAGTTGGTAATTTTAAATGGAAATCACAAATTTATTTCTGCCTTCGGGAACATTTTTAAAAATCGAACTCGAAAACCACTTCCGGGCCTCACATTTTTAAAAATCAGACTTGAAACCCACTTTCGGGACTTACATTTTTAAAAATCAGACTTGAAACCCACTTTCGGGAACTCACATTTTTAAAAATCAGACTTGAAAACCACTTTCGGGACTTACATTTTTAAAAATCAGACTTGAAACCCACTTTCGGGAACTCACATTTTTAAAAATCAGACTTGAAACCCACTTTCGGGAACTCACATTTTTAAAAACAGACTTGAAACCCACTTTCGGGAACTCACATTTTTAAGAATCAGACTTGAAACCCACTTTCGGGAACTCACATTTTTAAAAACAGACTTGAAAACCACTTTCGGGACTTACATTTTTAAAAATCGGACTTGAAAACCACTTTCGGGACTTACATTTTTAAAAATCGGACTTGAAAACCACTTTCGGGAACTCACATTTTTAAAAACAGACTTGAAACCCACTTTCGGGCCTCACATTTTTAAAAATCAGACTTGAAACCCACT
>JAIRNV010000058.1 GCA_031257875.1 Dysgonamonadaceae bacterium | reverse complement strand
AAACGAGAATAACTCTTTGAGTTATTTCCCGTTTTAACAACACATCATCATTATCATATTACTTTTTATTTTCAATTATTTATTGGTAAAAAGTTGCATTTACTAATTGAACTTACCATCGCTGAAATAAAATGTAAAAGTTGTTTTATTTGTAAATGTTTCCTACATTTGCAAATAAAAATAAAATAAAATAAAAATTTAATTATGAAAACGAAGCTATTTATTATTGCAAGCATCGTATTAATCGTATCGCTTGTGGGATGTACTGACGACAGTAATTTCCAAACCGAAACCAATTCGAAAAACCTGTTTTTGGCGTCTTATTTTCCTTATGTTGCGGCTTTACTGCCTGATTTTATCGGTGAAGATCTAACTGGAAAGGTCGTTGCACACATACCTACAGCCGCCAGGCAAGAAAAAGGTGCAGACGCAGACGAAATAATAATGTAAGGAGGGTGCATTTTGCTGCATCAATTTCCAATTTCAAACTGTCACATGAAAATACCCCTATACGAAACTTTATTCAAAAACGCGCAAAAAGCGGGAAAAACATTATTAACACTTTCGGACAAAAGGATTAATGCTGTCCTGCATTCGGCAGGTGAAAATATACTGAACAAGAAAAATATCATTCTTGCGGAAAATCAAAAAGATCTGGACAGGATGAATCCTTCCGATCCCAAATACGACCGTCTGAAACTGACCGCCGAACGGATAGAAGGAATTGTAGCGGATTTGGAAAACGTCACGCATTTACCTTCACCTTTAGGCCGGATTTTGACGGAAACCGTTCGTCCGAACGGCTTGAGAATCAAAAAGGTGAGTGTTCCGTTCGGCATAATCGGCGTTATTTACGAAGCGCGGCCCAATGTAAGTCTCGACGTTTTTTCGCTTTGTTTCAAATCGGGTAATGTTTGCATCCTGAAAGGCAGTTCCGACGCCGAATATTCCAACCAAGCCATTGTGTCGGCGATTCAGGAAGTCCTGCAAACTTTTTCCGTACCGGCGGCTTGCTGTACGCTGCTGCTTTCCGGCCGGGAGGCAGCATCCGCATTGTTGAACGCCCGCGGATTTGTTGATTTGATTATTCCTCGGGGCAGCAAAAGTTTAATTCAATTTGTACGGGAAAACGCAAAAGTTCCGGTTATTGAGACCGGCGCGGGCATTTGTCATACTTATTTCGATACGGAAGGCGACGCGGGAATCGGACAGGCCGTAGTCGCAAATGCCAAAACGCGCCGCGTAAGTGTTTGCAACGCATTGGACTGCTTGATTATTCACGAAAAAAGACTGTCCGATTTACCGTTTATCTGTGAAAAATTACAGGACAGAGACGTAATTATTTATGCCGATGAGAAATCATACAAGGCTCTGTCGGGTTTTTACCCCGAAAACCTGTTGCAGCATGCTACGGAAGAAAATTTCGGCACTGAATTTCTGGATTATAAAATGAGCGTCAAAACTGTTTCGGACACTGGGGAAGCGCTCGAACATATTGCTCAATACGGTTCAAAACATAGCGAATGTATTGTTTCCGAAAACGGGGAAACAGCCGGTTGGTTTCAAAATCAAGTAGATGCGGCATGTGTATATGTAAATGCGCCGACGTCTTTTTCCGATGGCGCACAGTTCGGTTTAGGCGCCGAAATCGGTATCAGTACGCAGAAACTGCATGCCCGCGGCCCTATGGCTCTGGAAGAATTGACAACGTATAAATGGTTGATTGAAGGGAGAGGCCAAATCAGGGGATAGTTTTTTACAAGTAAACAAGAGAACGAGTTGACGAGTAAACAAGTAAACGAGTTGACAGTGTCCTTGTTAACTTGTTTACTCGTTTACTTTTAAAAGCATGACATTTCTCGAAACCAAAGATGTAGTCAAACAATATTCGGGGCATTTGGCTTTGGATAAAGTCAGTGTACAAATTCCCGAACGGAAAATTTTCGGCTTATTAGGCCAGAACGGAGCGGGAAAAACTACGCTGATCCGGATTATTACTCGGATTACAGCACCTGATTACGGCGAAGTTTTGTTCAAAAACCGCCCCCTGGCTTACGAAGATATTTTCAATATCGGTTATTTGCCTGAAGAACGGGGTTTGTACAAAAAAATGAAAGTCGGCGAACAAGCTGTTTATTTGGCCAGGCTAAAAGGACTTTCGGCTTCGGAAGCCAAAAACAGGCTCAAAATGTGGTTCAAGAAATTGGATATTTTTTCGTGGCGGGACAAAAAACTGGAGGAACTTTCAAAAGGAATGCAGCAGAAAGTCCAATTCATTGTTACCGTGATACATAATCCGGAATTGTTGATTTTCGACGAACCTTTCAGCGGATTCGATCCCGTTAATACGGAATTGTTGAAAAATGAAATTCTGCAGTTGAAAGAGCAGGGAAAAACCATTATTTTTTCTACCCATAACATGGCTTCGGTCGAAGAAATTTGCGATGAAATTGCGTTAATCGACAAATCGAAAGTGGTATTAAACGGCGATGTGAATCAAATTCGCAACGATCATAAACAGTATGTTTTCAAGATTCGCTCCGAAAATGAAAATTTGATTGCGGACGAAACATTCTGCAAAATCTTAAGTCAAGAAAAAGATTCCCGAAATCATTTGTTCAGATTAAAGAAAAATGCGGATATTTCCAATTCGGAATTTTTTTACAGTCTGTTGAAAAACAACGAAATTACTTCCTTTGAGGAAGAAATCCCTTCCATGAACGAAATTTTCACCCAAACAGTAAAAACTATCACTACTGACCGACTAAATTTTCAGCCTTAAAAAAGGGCGAATTTTTACAGTCGCCCTGAAAAGTTGTACTTTTGACATTGCAAAACATAAAATTTACAACTTTGGACAAAGATAGAACAAAAAATTTAATTGGACAGCCGATTTTTAAGCAAATATTGAAATTGATACCGATCGAGGTAGTCAATCGCGTGATATTGCAATCGCAAAGCGACCGTTATTACAAGTCGTTTTCGACCTGTGACGAGTTAATAACGCTATTGTTCGGCATCTTTGAACGCTGCGATTCAGCCCGTGAAGTCTGCGATGGAATGGCTACCCTGCAGGGAAAATTGAACTATTTGGGAATGAATTGTGCGCCGGCCAAAAGCACATTTGGCGATGCATTGAACAAACGAAGCGAAAAGGTCTTTGAGAAAATTTATTTTGCATTGTTGGCGTATTTTGCGCCGATTTTGTCGGACAGCCGAAAAGAAGGCATCAGTTTTGAGCG
>JAIRNV010000123.1 GCA_031257875.1 Dysgonamonadaceae bacterium | reverse complement strand
ACGTTACACAGGGCGTTGCCCTGTGCTATTGATTGCGGGCTTTCAGCCCTTTACCGTTATTCTCTGATTACAATTATACATTGAAGAAATGAATTTATGAGTTTTCGGACAGACACTATGTATTCCCTACGGGAAATTTTTCTGACCTTGCTTTCTATTTTGCGATTGTGCGACGCAGGAAGGATTTGGTACTGTTTTTATAAATCGCTTATTATTAGTTCCTGTATCTGTCTCACGTCAGGAGTTTTGAGACTTATTCATTCTGAAAAAAAAATCATTTATAGTCAGTCGCAATTTGTCTTCCGACCGAACAAATCTATTTATGGTCAGTTGCAATTTGTTTTTCGACCAAACAAATCCATTTATGGTCAGTCGCAATTTGTTTTCCGACCGAAAAAATTTATTTATAGTCGGTCGCAATTTGTTTTCCGACCGAAAAAATTTATTTATAGTCAGTCGCAATTTATTTTTCGACCGAAAAAATTTATTTATAGTCAGTCGCAATTTGTCTTTCGACCAAAAAGACTGTATGAAAAGTACCCCCCGTAACAATAGATGTCGTCATTGGTAGACTCCACCCTCCACCAAGTTGTCGGGAAAAAAGAACAATAACGTCGTTATTGGTTTGTTTTCAATTAACCCATAACTCATAACCCATAACTAAGCTGTTTTTTTCTCGAATAGTACAGCCAATTCTTTGCAAATATCTATCATGTATTGTTTATGTTTTCTCAACAGGAATTTATTTTTCAGCATTCTAAGTCTTCTAACATATTTGCTGCAAAAGACAGTAACAGGCATCCCTGTAAGAAAAACTATAAGAGGAATAACCCACGAAGAAATAACTATCGCTATTGAAAGGGAAAACAATAAATGACAAACAGGTGAAAAAAGCGAAAACAAAACATATTTTAAAGTGGACGAAAAACCGTATTTCTTTAGCTTTGGAACTAAAACTACTATCAACAATATCACAAATATATTCAACAAAAAACCATAAACGAATATCGGCAAGAAAAATAAAACATAACACAAAATAAAAAAGAATTTATGCTTGGAAGAGATATTGGCTATGGAAACAACATCAACTTTTTTCTTTGCCAATAAAGTACATTTTTCCGTTAATGTCTGTAACTTTTCTGGCGTCTGCGCTGCAATTTCATCCAAATGTTTCACAATATATTGTCGGGCTTTCATTCTATTGGTTTGATTGTCCTCTAAATTAAGCATTGTAAGCATGGCACAATTGTACAAATAAGCAGAAATATAAATCACATCGTAATATTTATCTGAACAAATATTCAACATCATATCCGATAATTGTTTATAGGCATCTTCTTTTATAATATTAAGCGCTTTAGCTGGATTTTCTTTGTAGATTTCCATATAGGAATTTACAGATATGGGTTTTGCAATATTCATCACAAGCGGATAACCCAATCTGTCGTAATGCCCATAATCAATACCGATGGGAATAAGATAAACAGATTTATTTGCCAAATTTGCCTGCGTATAAAAAGCAATTCTGAAAGGCCCCTTAACAAAAGGATATAAATGATGTTTTTCATGTTGTCCTCCTTCAGGCATAATACACAAAGGAAAGCCCATCAATAATAAATCAACAGCCTTAAAAAAATTATCTTCATTTTTTGTAACGTTTCCTATTCCTTCCTGCTGTCTGTAGGCAGGCATGATACGCAAAAAAGTAAGAATCTTTGAAATTCTTGCATTGACAAAAATAGCTGACTTGGCAAAAAAAGTGATGGGTTTCTTAAAAACAGCTAATAATGTTACACAATCCATCAATCCATTTTGATGACATGGAAGTAAAATACATGGCGTATTTTCTGGTATGTTTTCTTTTCCATTGACCTCTACCTTTGAAAACCAATGCCAAATCAACATTTTAGAATAGAAATGTAATAATCTGTATGCTCTTGAAGCATGTTGCTTAACGTCTTTCATATTTTCTCGCATAAATAAACAATATCCACTTATAATCAACGAATAACTAAAATAATAATAATAAACCAAAATTCGATGGCACAAAATTATAAAAAAAAATGAAATGGTATGAAAAAAAAGTATACTTTTGCAGCCGATATCATTGCTCAGATGGTGGAATTGGTAGACACGCTACTTTGAGGGGGTAGTGCCGGTTTCGGCATGCAAGTTCGAGTCTTGTTCTGGGCACAACGTAAGACCGGCGATGGAAGTCGGTCTTGGTGTTTAGACAGGGCGTAAATGCGCCCTTATGCCCAAGTGGCGGAATTGGTAGACGCGCTAGTTTCAGGGACTAGTATTCGTAAGGATGTGCAGGTTCGAGTCCTGTTCCGGGCACAATGAGGAAATGCTAATGGTCGAAATTACAGATTGTTGGCATTTTTTTTATTTGGTGTATTTGCACAACTCTATTAGAAATTAAGTCAAAGGTATATTTCACGCACCCTGTCATTCCCGCCTGCGCAGGAATGACATGTCTTGCAACAATGTTGCGACAGTTTGAAATTCACCCTGAGTCAAATTAAATTCGCATACTACACGCGCAAGAGCAACCTTTGCAGGATTGCAAGACGGGGGGGGGTACTAAAAGTACCCCGCTTTCTTACGGTCTTCCATAGACGCTTCGGAACGTTTGTCATCCGAGCGCCCGCCCCGTTCCGTTATGTGTGACGAAGCTATTTCGTTTATAATATCCTCTACCGTGTTGGCTTCCGAAATAGTTACCCCCGTGCAGGTAATATCGCCGATGGTACGGCAGCGGATCCGCTTGCGGACGACTTTCTCCCCGGCTTTGAGTTGCATAAAGGGGTAATAAGCCATCCATGTCCCGTCCCGCTCGAAGACGTCCCGCTCGTGCGTATAATAAAGACTCGGCAGTTCGATATTTTCCTGTAGGATGTATTGCCAAATGTCCATTTCCGTCCAGTTGCTGAGGGGAAATATGCGGAAGTGTTCGCCCAGTTGCTTTTTCCCGTTGAAGATGTTCCACAGTTCGGGACGCTGGTTTTTCGGTTCCCATTGCCCAAATTCGTCCCTGTGCGAAAAGAAGCGCTCTTTGGCCCTGACTTTCTCTTCGTCGCGCCTTGCCCCGCCCAGTGCGGCGTCGAATTTGTACTTTTCCAGCGAATCAAGCAGGGTTACGGTTTGCAGTTTATTACGGCTGGCATTGACGCCCGTTTCTTCCATTACCCGCCCCGTGTCGATTGATTCCTGCACCGAGCCGACCAGCAGTTTCACGCCGAGTTTCTTCGTCAATCCGTCCCTGTAAACGATTGTCTCTTCAAAATTGTGTCCCGTGTCGATGTGCAGGAACGGGAAAGGGATGGCCGCCGGATAAAAGGCCCTGTATGCCAGGTGAGCCATCACGATGGAATCCTTTCCTCCCGAAAACAGTAAAACGGGTTTTTCAAACTGTGCCGCTACTTCCCGCAACACGTAAATAGACTCTGATTCGAGTTCTTTCAGATGAGTCAGTTTGTTGTTCATAATATATTCAACAGATTATTCTTTACAAATTCTTTGGCGTAATAGGTGATGATGTAGTTTGCGCCGGCACGCTTAATAGCAGTGAGGCTTTCCAGGAAGATACGCTTCTCGTCGAAGAAGGCCTGCGCCGCACCGTTTTTCAACATCGAATACTCCCCCGATACCTGATAGGCCACCAGCGGGTAAGCGGGGAATTGCCGCGACGCCCGGTACAGGATGTCCAGGTAAGGCATTGCCGGTTTCACCATGATCCAGTCCGTTCCTTCTTCTATATCGGCGGCTATCTCGGCGATACCCTGGTCTTTTGTCCGGAAATCCATCTGGTAGGTTTTCCTGTCGCCAAACGAGGGAGCCGAGCCTGCGGCCTCCCGGAACGGGCCGTAAAAAGCGGATGCGTATTTGGCCGAATAGGCAAGTATGCGGGTCTTCAGGTTCTCTTTTTCCAGCCGGCGCCGGATTGCCTCCACCTGTCCGTCCATCATCGCCGACGGCGCTACGAAATCGGCGCCGGCAAGGGCATGCTGATAAGCCATTTCGGCCAGGAGGGGAAGCGTCGCGTCGTTATCCACATCGTGGTTGTGCAGCAATCCGCAATGCCCGTGCGAAGTATATTCGCACAAACAGACGTCGGTAAACACAGTCAGGCCGGGATACGCTGCTTTGATCGCTCTTACCGCCCGGCTGATTATATTGTCGGGCATATAGCCCGCCGTTCCGCGCTCGTCCTTGTCCTTCTCGTCAAGAACGCCGAAAAGCAGGATTTTGTCTATCCCCAGCGCTGGCAGGTCTTTTATATCTGCCAGTAATCCGTCTGTTGAAAAGCGGTATACCCCTTTCATCGAGGCTATTTCCTGCTTCTTCCCTTCTCCTTCGATAACGAAGTAGGGATAAATAAGGTCTGAGGCGGCTATGTGAACGTCGGCGTACCGGTCGCGTGTCTCCTGTGATGTTCTGTAATCTCTAAAACGTATCATTTCGTATTGATATTAGCCGTATCCGAATAGTTTTTTTCCGCCCAGGACAGCATCATTTTCGCCTGTTTCATGCCGTCATGCACTATTTTGTAACGTGTAACGCCATCATAACCTAAAAACAAATGCAAAGTTTGATAGGCTTCATATAAAGGCCGTGTCATTTTGCTGTCTTTTTTAGCCATTGCTTCCTGGTAATCTTTAATATCCGGTCTTTGCCGGCTTTTAAGATTCTTACCGACATTCAGAACGCTATCCAGTGCAATCAGCACGCCGTTCCATGCCGTATTCCCCGCCATACGTACGTATTTGCGGTCTCGATAATAATTGCCGTCTTTGCCGGCTTTTTCCGACAGTATTTTCCTCGCATTTTGCAGGTAGCGTTCCGCTTCCCGAATGGGGTGTTTTAATTCTGACATAATAATTTTTTTTTTGTAAAGTTATTTATAAATTTTTTTTTATGCTGTTTTCCGTTGTCTTTCCCCTTGCCACCAGCAGTATGCCTTCGGGCAATTCCCCGTAAATCTTTTTGAAGGCTTCGACTCCGGAGGGAGATGAAAATATAATCTTTTGGAATTGCGTTAAGTCTACTTTTTCGGCTGTTTCGTTTTCAAGGTTGTTATACACGGGCAAGTCCGTAACTTGATTTCCCGTTTGCGCCAATGCTTCCGAAAGATACGGCAGCCCTTTGTTTGAACGGGGCAACAGCACCTTGCTGCCTGAAAGGTTAATCTCTTCAAAGTAACGAATCAAGCCTTCGGCCGATTCCGTTTCCGATTCTACATCCGGACAGATATGATACTTCTTTAATTCTAAAGTTGTCGTCTTCCCTGCCGATGCTATTTTCGCCGGGCCTAAGGAACGAATGTCCAACCGGATGTCGTCCAGTATTTCAAAGAAAAACCGCACGCCGTAGCGGCTTGTGAAAACAATCCACCGGTATGAGCCGGTGGATTGTTTCAGTAATCTGTCTACATCCGGGCTTTTATTCCTTTCCACTTTGATAAGCGGGGTGTGGGTTATATTCCCCTGTCCGCGGTATTCGGGACAGGCAGTTCCTGTTGCGAGTATGTTCTGTTCGCCGGCGGTTTTATTTTCAAAGGCAACCACTTCACCGATGATAACAAGTACCGGGGCGGAATGTTTTATCACCGAAAACTGCAATTCTTTCAGGGTAGTGAAGAATGTTTTCTGACCGGGTAATGAAACGTCGCATACCCATGCGGCGGGCGTGCCGGCGTCTCTCCCCGAAGCAATCAGATCCTTTGCGATATTCGATATGTTTTCTCCAGCCATATAGTATACTAACGTATCGGCGGCGGGAATATTACTCTTTTTGGAAGAATGCCCCGTAACAAAAGCAACGGATGAGGAAATTCCCCTGTGGGTTAAAGGAATGTGAGTGTATGAGGCCAATGCGATGCCGGACGATATGCCCGGTATGACCGTTACTTCGACGAAACGGCTTTTCAGGAAATCTATTTCTTCGCGTCCGTGTGCAAATATCATCGGGTCGCCCCCTTTCAGGCGGACTGCATTCCTGCCGGACAGGGCGGCTCTGTACAGATGTTCGTTTATCTCGTCCTGATGATGACTGTGCTTCCCTTTCCTTTTACCGACATGCACTTTGGTTGCGCTGTATCTGTTCAGAAACTCTTTATCTATCAGGTCGTCGTGGAAAATGACATCGGCTTCGGCGAGAGCCTTATCGCCCCCGATAGTCAGCAAGTCGGGATTCCCCGGCCCGAAGCCGACAAGGATTACTTTACCGTATTTCCGGCGGACATCGTGCGCCGAGAATAGGGATTTCAGTTCTTCATTCCCTTTCCTGCCGACAACTGCCAGGTTTCCTTGCAGGGGATGGGTTTTAAAAGGTAAAACTTCAGCAGTAAGATAATCTAATCCCAGTCGTTTGAGGGCGCAGGCGGCTACTATCAGGGCGTCAATATCTCCCTTTTCAATCAGGGCGATACGCTCTTCGATTGTGCCGCGAACAGCGACTACCGTCAGGTCGGGACGCAGATTGAGCAGTTCCTCCCGCCTGCTTTGCGAACTTGTACCTACTCTTGCTCCGGCGGGGAGTTCCGATAACTTCATCTTATTTTTTCCGACTAAAGCATCCGTTTTATCACAGGCTTCGGTTAAGCAATACAATTCCAGGCCGGAGGGCATGGGATACGGTAAATCCTTGGCCGAATGAACGGCAATATCCGCTTCGGCATTAAGGACAGCCCAATCAAGTTCGCGGGTGAAAAAATCCGCATCTATGGCGTCCATCAACGAGATGTGTTTATTCTTATCGCCAAATGACTGTATGGCTGCAAGTTCGTACTTGAGCAGGGGGAAGAGAGAGAACAGTTCTTTTACCTGCAATAGCGAGAGTTTGCTGTTTCGGCATACAACTTTTATTATCCTGTTATTTTTCATTTCCATTCTTTTTCATATTGTATTAATCACTCTAATCGTCTGTTTGTTTTTTGATTGCAAAAGTTTTTCACAATAATTCAATCACTTCCAAGTCCCGGATTTTATCCCCGTCAATCACCAAACGAACGATTGTCCGCACGTTATGAAACCCGTATTTCCCGGCAGCGCCCGGATTCACGCAAAGCATCCGCAAGTTTTTATCATACATGACTTTCAGGATATGGGAGTGGCCGCACACAAAAAGTTGGGGTGGTGACGCATAAATCACCGGCCTGATTCTCGGTTCGTATCTTCCGGGATAACCGCCGATATGCGTCAGCAAAACCTCTACGTTTTCTACCTTAAACCGCAATGTTTCAGGGCAAAGACTCCGGATAATGTGGCCGTCTATATTTCCGTAAACAGCCCTGACAGGCTTGATGGCTTCCAGGTTCGCCAGCGCTTCTTCACTGCCTATATCGCCTGCATGCCAGATTTCATCACATTCCGAAAAATATTTGGCAAATTTTTCATCCCAGCAAGCGTGAGTATCCGAAAGTATTCCGATTTTTTGCATAAATTGTTGATTTTTTGAAACAAAAGTAATATTTTTATGGTCAACTACGAAATAGAAAAGGAAAATGTATTCTTACTTTAACAGAGATATCAGTTGGCTGTCGTTTAATTACCGGGTTTTGCTTGAATCGGAAGACTTGTCTTTGCCGGTTTACGAAAGAATAAGATTCCTTTCCATTCATGCTTCCAATCTCGAAGAGTTTTATAAAATCAGGGTCGCCGAACATCGCAGCGTGATTATGCAAAAGGTTCATTCGGAGGAAGACCCTGCGGAAGCAGAGCAGATTCTGGAAGAAATCAAACAGGAAGTAACGCGCCAGCAGCGGGAATTTTTCCGTATTTTCAGCGATGAAATTCTGCCTGAACTGGCAGGGGAAAAGATTGTCCTTTATATGAATGCCCAGGCCAAACCGGAACACCGTGGATTTATCAAAGATTATTTCATGGAAGAAATTTTTCCTTTCCTCCAGCCGGTGATGCTTCTAAAAGAAGATATCAGGGTTTTTATCCGCGACAACCGGCTTTATCAGGTCGCTCAACTGCGGAAAAAAGGAACGGGGGAAATTTTTTATGCGCTCAATAAGATTCCTTATGCGAAAGTGCCTCGTTTTGTGGAACTTCCGCCAATTGGCGATACCTGTTATTATATGTTTGCGGAAGATGTAATTTCCGCCAATCTTTCCGAAATTTTTACCGGATACACGGTTGAAGG
Source organism: Dysgonamonadaceae bacterium (assembly GCA_031257875.1). Lineage (GTDB taxonomy): Bacteria > Bacteroidota > Bacteroidia > Bacteroidales > Azobacteroidaceae > Azobacteroides. The sequence goes on along the minus strand of JAIRNV010000123.1, from coordinate 1,971 downwards.
AAGCTATAACATTAAAATTTCCCGCGATGCCGATATTTTTATCGACGATAATAAAGGAGACAAAAATCTGGTACAGGTGATTAAGGAAAAAGTTAAAAAACGGAAAGTGGGCGATGTCAGCCGTTTCGTTTACGACAGGCAAATGCCGCCGGAATGTCTTCGGTATCTGATCGAAATGTTCGATATTCTTCCCGAAGATTTAATTCCCGACTACGCTCATTTGAACATGGAAGATTTGGTAAAATTGCCCAATCCGGCCGGAAAAGAACTGGAAACGCCGGCGCAAACGCCGCTCAGGATTCCGGAACTGGACAAAGCCGGCCGGCTGTTTCCCGTTATCCGGGAAAAAGATATTTTCATTCACTATCCCTATCATACTTTCGATTATTTCATCCGTTTCCTGATGGAAGCGTCCATCAATCCCCATGTTGATGAAATCATGGTAACTCAATACCGGGTCGCCCAAGACTCGGAAATCATTACCAACCTGATTAATGCGGCGAAAAACGGGAAAAAAGTAACTGTTTTCGTTGAATTGAAAGCGCGCTTCGACGAAGAAAATAACCTTTTTACTTCCGAAATGATGAAAAACGCCGGAATCAAGATTATTTACAGCCTTCCCGGACTGAAAGTACACGCCAAGGTAGCGTTGGTAATCGAAAAATCAGGCCGGCAGTACGCCTGTTTAAGTACCGGCAATTTCAATGAAAAAACGGCGCGGGTATATTCCGACATGGCTATTTTTACTTCCAGGAGAATACTGACGAAGGAAATCGCCCGTCTGTTTGAAGTTCTTGAAACACAGAACAGAAATGTAAACTTCAATAAACTTTGGGTGGCGCAATTCAACCTGATTCCCAACCTGAAACGGATGATACGGCAGGAAACGGAAGCTGCAAAAGCCGGCAAAAAAGCGCATATCATACTAAAAATGAACGGCCTGCAAGATACGGTAATGATTGACGAACTGTATAAAGCCGCTGAGGCGGGAGTTAAAATCGACCTGATAATAAGAGGAATATGTTGTCTGAAACCGAATCAGCCCTACAGCCGGAATATCCGCATCATCCGCCTTGTGGATATGTATCTGGAACATTCCCGTATCTGGTATTTCTACAATGGAGGCAAAGAAGATTTGTACCTGACTTCCGCCGACTGGATGAAACGGAACCTCTACCGGCGCATTGAGACCGCTTTTCCCGTGCTGGACAAAAAAATAAAAAAGACGGTTCTTTCCATTCTGAGGATTCAATTGAATGATAATGTAAAGGCTTGCCTGATAGATGAAAATTTGAATAATGTGTTTTTTCCCGTTCCCGAAAAAGGGAAAGAAATTCGCGCTCAGGAAGAAATTTATAAATTAATTAATTCTACTTTAACAGATTAAAAAAAATGGTTCCAACAGTGTTATATGAGACATCTGCTTTTCAATCTGTTAAAGTAGAATTACCGGAAAATTAAAAGTAATTACCGGAAAATTAAAAGTAGTTACCGGAAATTTTAAAGTAACAGCGGGAAAATTAGTTTCAACAGCGGGAAATTTGGTTTCAACAGCGGGAATTTTAGTTTCAACAGCGGGAAGATTAGTTTCAATTGCGGGAAAATTGGTTTCAATTGCGGGAAAATTGGTTTCAACAGCAGAAAAATAAAACGAATAACCCCCGGCGTAGCGAGACGCCGGGCCGGACGGGGAAAAACCTGATCCCCACTCTTATTTTATACTTCACGCGGTTTTATTTTGTGCAGTGTTTTTTTTTCCGAATTGCTTCACTGCTTCGCAGTTCGCAATGACGGCTGCAATATTAATCATTAATCATTAAAAATTAATCATTATTTCTACTTCTACTTCTACTTCTACTTTAACAGATTAAAATTTGTTTACCCCCCAGCGTTATTAATGTCAGCCTGTCGTCTGCAATGTCGCTCAAACATTTGGTCAATCATATCATCTTCAGAGACTTGTCGATGCAG
>JAIRNV010000210.1 GCA_031257875.1 Dysgonamonadaceae bacterium | reverse complement strand
TGTTTTGACTGGCGCCTTTCTAATTTTGTCTCTATTTTGTCTTTCATTATAAATAATTTAAAAGCGCAAAATTAATTGTTTTTTGGAAAATGGAAACTGGACTTTGAACACCCTACCCTGCGGGACTTGGATTTGCATAACTATTGCAGTCGAGGCGAAAAGCCTCCATATAATAATAGTCGGCATAAATAATCGAAGCGGCTATTTCCGAACCGTGCGACAATATGAATTGCCCCCGTCAAATACCGAGTATATAGTCCGTAAGATTATCGCTTCGGTTCAACTCCATTTTTTTCCTCAGCCTGAATCGTTTCACTTCAACGCTTTGGGGAGATATGTTGAGCAAGGGAGCAATTTCTTTCGACGACAGGTTGAAGCGCAGGTAAACACAGAGTTTCAAATCGTTTGGAGTGAGCGTAGGGTGCAGTTCCTTGAGTTTTTTGAGAAAATCCCGGTCCGACTTATTGAAAAATTCCTCGAAGGCAGCCCAGTGGCTATTGTCGTCCATATTATCATCAATGATTTTCAGCGCCGATTGAATGTTTGTGCTGTTGTTCCCCTGTTGCAGTTTCAACCGAATCGCATTGAGAATTTCGTTTTTCTTTACCACGGCCATGTTGGTGGCGGCCAGTTCTCTGTTTACGGATTCGATTTCGCTGTTGAGGTTGTGGTTTTTAAGCCTGATGATATCCTGTTCGTTTTTCAGCTGCTCCAGAAGTTTCTCCCGCCTGTCCTGTGCCGCTTTCTTTTCATATATTATTCTGTTTGCGCGGTTTATCAGGTATAAAATGAATACGAACAGGGCGATATATACCAGTATCATCCACCACGACGTGTACCATGGATTGGCTACCGAAAAATGATATGAAGCAATATTTTCGGAAACTTTATTGCCTGCTTTAGCCCGCACCCGAAAAGTGTAACTGCCGGGAGGGAGATTCCCGAAAACAGCCTGCGGTTCTATGCTCCAGTCTGTCCACTCATCGTATATTCCTTCCAGTTTATACTGATAGCCGACAACCGAAAATTTATCAAAAACAGGTACGGCGAACGCGAATTGAATATTGTTTTCACTCCATTTGAGTTTCTGATCCCGGGTCTCAACCGGGAGATACTGTTTTTTGAATTTTTTATCGCTCTTTTGAATGGAAAATATTTTCACATGATAATCCTTTTCTGCCATCCGGTCGCTGTTGAAGGTTATATAACCGTCGGCCGTTCCCAATAAATAGGTGTCGCCGCCCAGGTTCAGCAGATTCCCGTATTCCGCCAGGCTTTCGTGGACAGGAAGCGAAAGCGCAATCCGGTTTAAATGCGGTTCGCTGTTTATTGTCCCTTCAGTAACGGCCGTGAGGTTGTTCCGGGTGAAAACCCAGAGCCTCCGGTCATTGTCGTTAATCATTTTCCCTGAAACATACAGGTCGTCCGACAAAATCTGTTTTGTCAGTTTTTCATTCCTGATGAATTTCCGCGCGGTGAAATCGTATTCATACAATCCCTTATCGACAAAATAGAGCAGTTTGTTTTTGTAGGCGGCTATTCCCGAATTGGAGCCGACCGGCACATCATTATTCCTTTCGCAGTTTACGACCCGCGTAAAATCCGCCGACAGTTCCAGCTCATAGAGACCTTTGTATTCATGGTTTACAAAAATATGACTGTCGTCTATCCACTCAATAAAACGGCTCGAAATATCAATGCCTTTCACCTTGTTGCGATATTGCCAGAGGCCGTTTTTTTTCTCCAGCACGTTCAATCCCTGATAATTTCCCTGCAGGAGCAATTCCGGATGATGCGGCACGGGCTTTATATCCCAGGCGCCTTTTTCGCGGCAAACCGGCTTTACCTGAGTTCCCGAAACAATAAAAGTCCCTTCGGTATGTCCGCAAAACAGTTCGCTGTCAATTATTTTCAGCATCCATACCTGTCCCTGTGTACCGGGTATCGGTTGAAATCCGCCATTGCTGTGAGCAGGCCGGTAAAACAAGCCCTGGTTAGTCCCCAAATATAAATTTCCGTGATGAAGCGCCGCGGCATAAACTGATCCGAAAACGTTGTCCGCATCCGTGAACTTGCGAAACGGGGAATTGTAGTTTATCATGCTGATTCCGTTATCCAGCCCCAGCCAGATATTTTGTCCGGCATCCTGAAAAATCGAAAGCACCGTATTGTTTTGCAATCCGTTTATCTTGTTGAAACGGTGGATAATTTTGCCATCGGGCGACAAGATATAAAGTCCGTCCCCGACAGTGCCCAGCGCAAAATTCCCGTCAGACAGGCGCAGGCTGCTGTAAATACTCCGTCTGTCAATTTCCGGCGCGGCGTCTGTCTTCCACGGCGATACTTTTCCCTTATCCAGCACATAAAAACCGCGCTCCTGAGTTTGAACAAGCAGACTGCTTTCAAACGGAAAAATATTAATGATGACATTATTTCTGAAAACAGGAAAATCGGAAATTAACGCCGGAACACCGCCCCGCAATTCAAAAACGCCCCCGTTAAGCTTTTGAAAATAGATTTGGTCGTTTGCCACAAACACTTTGGGAAGATTATGTTCGGAGTTGATAATCTTAAACGAATGATTCTGCGTGTCATACAGATAAATGCGGTGCAGCGACTGAAAAATCATCCATTGCCGGTAGCTGTATATGCCCCAAAAATGTTCGTCCTCCAAAAGTTTATCCTTAATAGCGGAACTGAGCGAAGTATACTTCAAATTCAGACACCCGTCATGCACCCAGTATCCAAATTCCATGTAGCAGCCGGTATATATCCGTTCGCCCTGCACAAACACAGAGCGCATGATAGTACTGTTGGGCGAAGGATACAACCTCCAGCGCACACCGTTGAAAACCAGCAGACCGGAGTTGTTTGCCGCGTAAATACTTTTATCGGCCGACTGGGAGATAGCCCAGGTTTGGGTTTCCGCCCGATAATCTTTCGGCAAAAAATTTTGAATCGGCGCCTGCTCCTGTCCGTGAGAATAAGACGGCACAACAAGCGATAAAAACAAGGCAGTAAACTTAAGGTGTTGCAACATCAAAATTTGGATATTTAAATGTGATTGCTTTCAACATTTCAAAACTCATAATCCGCATTAAAAGCCTCATGCCAGGGCAACCCCTGTATATTCAGCTGCTCCAGAAACGGATCGGGATCGAACTCTTCCACGTTGAAGACGCCGGGTTTGCGCCAGAGGCCTTTCACAAACATCAATGCGCCGACGGTTGCGGGGACGCCCGTTGTGTAGCTGACGCCCTGGGCGCCGGTTTCCCTGTAGGCGTCCTGATGTTTGCAGTTGTTGTAAATGCGGTAAGTTATTTCTTTTCCGGTTTTGTCGAGGCCTTTGATATGACAGCCGATACTGGTCTCGCCGGTATAGTTTTCGCCCAGTTTGCCCGGATCGGGTAATACCGCTTTCAGGAATTGAATGGGGACGATTTCGATGCCGTTGTAAAGTACCGGATCAATACGCGCCATGCCAATGTTTTGAATCACGCGCAAATGGGTAAGGTATTCCTGTCCGAAAGTCATCCAGAAACGCGCCCTTTGGAGCGTAGGGAAATTTTTCACAAGGGATTCGAGTTCTTCGTGGTAGATTACATACGATTCTTTCGGGCCTATATTCGGATAAGTCAGAGGCTTGTGTATTTCGTGCGGCTCGGTGGTAATCCATTTCCCGTTTTCCCAGTACCGGCCTTTTTGAGTCACTTCGCGGATATTGATTTCCGGGTTGAAGTTGGTAGCGAAAGCCTTTCCGTGGTCGCCGGCATTGCAGTCGACAATGTCTAAACAGTCCATTCGGCTGAAATGATGTTTGGCGGCGTAGGCCGTGAAAACGCTACATGCGCCGGGGTCGAATCCGCAGCCGAGAATAGCGGTCAATCCGGCTTTTTCAAACCGGTCGCGGTAGGCCCATTGCCATTTGTATTCAAATTTGGCTTCGTTTTCAGGCTCGTAGCTGGCTGTATCCAGATAATTGATTCCTGCTTCCAGACAGGCGTCCATGACGGTTAAGTCCTGATAGGGCAGGGCTACGTTGATTACCAGTTCCGGCCGGAATTTTTTGAACAGCGCTACCAGTTCGGAGACATTGTCGGCATTGACTTGTGCGGTTTGTATTTTCCGGTTGCCATACCGGGTTCCAATAACGTCGGCAATGGCGTCGCATTTGGATTTGGTGCGGCTTGCCAGCATGATTTCCGTGAAAGCGGCATGATTTTGGGCGACTTTGTGGGCGACTACCGTTCCTACGCCTCCTGCGCCGATGATGACTACTTTTGACATGATTTTATTTTTTTATTTGCGGGACAAAATTACGTGAAATTTTTCAGATTGCAAGGC
>JAIRNV010000206.1 GCA_031257875.1 Dysgonamonadaceae bacterium | reverse complement strand
GATTGATTGAGTTCGGAACTAGAAAGTTTGAGTTCCGAGCTAGATTGATTGAGTTCGGAACTAGAAAGTTTGAGTTCCGAGCTAGATTGATTGAGTTCGGAACTAGAAAGTTTGAGTTCGGAAGGGAATCACCGGGGTTCTGGGGGAGATTGCCGTAGGCTGGAACCTGGAAACCGGAGTAAAAAGCCCCGGTGGTTTGCCGCCCTGGACCTGGGGAATTGCCGGGGTTTGGAACAGTGAAGTTGGAATCTGAAGATTCCGATACTATATGAAGGAAGAAACGCCAATGTATCAGGTTGACATTAACGATGTGGTAAGAACCTACGACTTCGGTGACGAGAATGGCTTTCTCTTTTGCCTTTTCGAAGCTGTCTCAAACTCCCTGTACTGCTGTGTCAATAATCAGGACATCAAAATTACCGTTCAGTTTAAACGCGAATACAGGGCAAATGAACTAATCAAAGACAACGAAAATTTCATCACCGCTGTCAGTGTAACGGATAACGGAACAGGTTTTACCAATGATAATTTTGCTAAGTTCACCAAAACAATTTATAAGACCAATCACGAGGGTGGAAAAGGTTTAGGAAGGGTAGCGTTTCTCAAAGTCTTCAGCGATGTTCATATTGAAAGCTGTTTTAAAGAAGATGACGTCTATTATTCCAGAAATTTCAAATTCAGCGTGGACATTATTAAGGATACAAAGAAAGAAGCCGCCCATAAGAATAAACCGGAGACAACAATTTATTTAAAAAACATCAAAACTGATTTTCGAGATGACACCAAGAAGTCATTGGAGTATTATTCAGATGAAATACTGAATCATTTTTATATTTTCCTTTATTTTCTGCTTGAACAAAAAAAAGAGTTCGAGATTAAAATTATTGATGACAGTGGAAAAATTTCTGAACAAATTATTAATACCACAAAAATAAAGTCCGATAAGGTCACAAAAGAAAACTTTACTATACGCGATCCTTTCGGTTTTGATGAGATGAGAGAAGTTGTATTTGATATACTCCATATTAAAACCAGAAACATCAAAGGCAATAAGGCGTTTTATGTGGTGGATGAGAGATCCGCTGGTGAAATAAAAAAGCTCAATATGCCCCCGTGCCTGCTTGAGGATGCATCCGGATATACTTTTAATTATTATGTATATTTAAAGTCAGAATTTTTCAGCAAATTTCTTAATGATTCCCGCACAAAGCTTTCTCTCTCGTCAGAAAACAAAAGTTCTAACAGGACTCTTCTTACAGAGGAAAAAATATTAAAACATTTTCAGGAAAAGATAAATATGTTTCTTGAATATGAATTAGGCATTTTAGAGAAAGAAACTGAAAAGAAAATCAGTGCTGTTTTGGTGGACGACAAAAATAACCGCACAGTAAACAACAAAGGCTATCTCTATATTCTCTCAGATGACGATACAAAAAAACAACTATTAAACAAAATAAAATTTAATGATACTGAAAAAGATGTACTAAACAAAATAAGAAATTTTCATGAAGAATTACAGGCAAAGACCGTTCAACAAATAAACGCTATTGTCGAAGAACTGAAACATGATAAAAAAACAAAAAACGCTGCTATCGACTATGCAAAACTGGAAGCCGAGATGCAATCTCTTGTCCAAAAGGTTAATATCGAGAATTCGGTTAATTTGTCAAGTTATATTATGTATCGAAAATACATACTCGATGTTTTTTATGAAGGCCTTGAATACTATAAAACATCAAAAGAATTCAACGAGTCTTTTTTTCATAATATACTAATGCAGAAAAAATCACATAACGCTATAGATTCCAATTTATGGATGTTTGATGATTTATTTCTTTTTTTTGAAGGAGCGAGCGAACAGTCTATTGTCGACATTGAGATTAAAGGACAAAAAGTCATTCGGGATTTAACCGAAGAAGAAATAGAAATGTTAAATGAATTTGACAAAAAACGGCTTGAAAACCGCATAGATTTACTGTTCTTCCCCGAAGAAAGGCAATGTATCATTATTGAATTAAAGGATCCAAAAGTTGGTATTGCAGCCGGTGTGTATCAAATGGACAGATACGCACAGCTTCTGGCAAATTTCATCAAACCGGAATTTTCTATCGAATTCTTCTATACCTATCTTATAACCGATAATTTTAATAAATACGATAGCCCAAGCGGTGATTTTAGAAAAATTTACGGTATTGAAGGTTTTGTAAGACATTCGGCAAATATAAATAACTTTGATACCGGCATGGTTATCGCCAATCAATATTCTGAGATTATCCGTTATACGGATATTTACGAGCGGGCGCGTAAACGAAATAAAATCTTTACGCAAAAGCTAAATATCATAGAGACACAGCCATGACCGTCAACCGTCTCATCCTCGGCGACAACCTCGAAATCCTCAAGGCGATGGACGCGGAGATCGTGGACCTTATCTACCTTGACCCGCCGTTTTTCAGCAACCGCAACTACGAAGTTATCTGGGGAGACGCGGGGGAAGTCCGCAGTTTTCAGGACAGGTGGGCAGGCGGCATTGACCATTATATCGCGTGGCTCAAAGAACGGGTTGCGGAAATGCACCGCATCCTCAAGCCCACGGGCAGCATATTTCTGCATTGCGACTGGCACGCCAACGCCTATATCCGGGTGGATATTCTGGA
>JAIRNV010000139.1 GCA_031257875.1 Dysgonamonadaceae bacterium | reverse complement strand
GAATCAACCGGGATATCGCCCTTTCAGGGCTTGCGTCTGGCCGGCATTTCCTGTCCGTAGGGCGTTGCCCTACGCTAATGGATACAAGGCTTTCAGCCTTAAGTTGACGACATTGGGCTGTGCCTCGCGCCGTCTATTCCGACAGGTTCAACCTGTCGGGATAGTTGCAAACAAGGTAGAACCCTGTCGCAACCGGGGATGGAATAATGCCCCGCTCAAGTTAAGTCCATTCTTTCAAGTCCTTTTTTGATATTTGCCATTTATGCCCGTATGACATCCCTTTCATATCACAATACCTGCAAAAAGGTATCGGTTTGCATAAAAATTTGAGTACTTCCCTTATGTTTTTTACTTTATAAATATCTATGGAATCACTTTCCCCTACCTGTAAATCCGTATTAAAATATTTGTTGAAATGTTCGATATGGGTCATGATACCGCAAGTATACAGCCTGCCGCCGGAAATCGTTACACAAGTATTTCCCATCCAGCACTTTTTAAATGATTTTTCCGCGTCTTGTTTGCCTTCGATATCAAGTTTCATGCGCCACATTGAGTTTGTTTTTGTGCCGGTAAACTCAATAACAACATCATGCAACGATGCTTTTTCCAGTATTTTTGCTATGTTTATAGTTATGGGATATTCTGAAATTTGAATGTCTATCTTATGCTCTTTACACATTTTCCAAAAAGCATCTTCTTTTTTAGACAGCAGGATTCCATTTGTAACCATTTGTATTTTAGAAATTTTAAAATATTCTCTTGTTACCGCACAGATATCCGGCAGTTTTGGATGTAATGTCGGTTCTCCGCCAACCAGCCTTATCACTTCAATTCCCCCCCCTGTTAGTTCGGAAAGGCGCTGACAGTCACGTTGATACATTGAAATATCAAGATATTTATCCCCGGCAAGCGGAGAAAAAACACCGCATCCGGCACATTTCAAATTACAGTGATCCACAAGATATACCTCTACACGCTGTAATGTTCGTTGTTCTCTCCGGCGCAATAATATTTGTTTTTTTCTATTGTACACGCTATGCAACCATATAATTCCATAAGGAACAAATGCCTTGATAATCTTCTTTATTGTTATTTCGCTCATTTTAAAACAGGTATTTTATTATTTTACAAATTACAAACTCATATTACGCATCAGTTAATAATTCATGTCAGGATTGCTTCAGGCTTCGCCTTCGCCGGTGACGGCTGCGACATTTTAAACCTTGCTGCGTCACCAGCGAACTGCGAAGCAATCCAGAAAAAAACAATGCACAAAATCATACAGCACAAAGTATAAATACTATCAACAATTATAAATTCTAAACATTATGAGCAATAGAGGGACTTGCACCACTCGATGCAAGTCTCCCGCGGCCTGCGAGGGACTTGCACCACTCGACGCAAGTCTCTCGCAGCCGTGCGTGGGACTTGCACCACTCGACGCAAGTCTCCCGCAGCCTTGCGGAGTACTTGCACCACTCGACGCAAGTCTCCCGCGGCCTTGCGGAGTACTTGCACCACTCGACGCAAGTCTCCCGCAACCTGCGTGGGACTTGCAACATGCAACGCAAATATTAAATTAACGCATTTTATTATACTTTGCCCGGTATGATTTTATGCATTGATTTTTTTTCAGGATTGCTTCAGGCTTCGCCTTCGCCGGTGATGGCTGCGACATTTCAACATCACTGCGTCACCAGCGAACTGCGAAGCAGTGAAGCAATCCGGAACAAGTACAATTCATAATTATCTGCGTTCCGCCAAAAGCGCCTTTACATATTTGACCATGTTGGAACAGGGACTGCTTACGACAACAGCGCCGCTGCCTGTCGTTTTCATCCGGTTGTCGGAATTTTTGACTGATTCCAGCAGGGACTGATTCCGCCTGTTGCCGGCAAGCGTCAAATCTTCAACCAGCAGAACCGCAAACTGCTCTTCGCTCAATTTATCATATACAAGTGACGTTAAATCCTTTTTTGATTGGCAAAATGCCAGCAAAGACTCGTATCGGGAGTTTTTAAACAAATACGGATTATTGAACGGAGTAGATTTCAAAGTTGATTGCCATGCGGCAAACAGGGACTGGAAAGTCTTGACGTCACCCGGCGGCAGATTTGCAATATCATTCTTTATAAGAGATATTTCCGCATCATTAAACCCGACGGTTTCCAAAACGGCTTTGCCGTCTGCAATTGCCTCTGCCAAAGTGCGGGGTTGCCATGACCATGCCTTCCTGTAATATTTTGCGATATTGCCATAGGAAGAAGCTGTCAAAGCCATTCTCGGATGAAATGTTCTCTGTAACTCGCCGAATTTACTTTCCCAGTCGTATCCGTGCGGATGGTTATCCGCACCCTTTTTTATGGATGCATGGGTGTAGACATAACCCCCAACGCCTTCCGTAGCCCATAAATCGACAACGCTATTGTCGAATGTAGCCCCTTCTCTGGTAAAAACTGCGCTTCCGGGATATCGCCAGGAACTGTAAAACAAATCAAAAGAAGCCAGCGGATCGTTGGGTACATAATAGTGAGAACTCGGGAAAGGCGGCCACTCCCAATAGTCGGTTATGCCGCCCGACCAGCTGATGCTGTTGTAAATCACAGAGGCAGTGTCGGACTCAATAGCGTCGTCCGCCCTTAGATTGGGGAAACCGGTCGTATCGCTGTTCCGGCATTTTGCATACACGTCGGCGGCGCCTTGCGGATTGTATGTACCGTAGCTTGACAGCAATATCGCGTCCACAGGTCTTGGAAACCGTTCCTTGATGCGGGAATTAAATCCCCAGGGAAACTCGCCTCCATGCGAGTAGTAGTCATCATTGTAATGTGTTATTTTTTCGACGCTGTCATATTCCGTTATCCAAATCCGCGGGTTCCCTGCCGAAAGAACGGTGAAAGTATTGTAAACCCTTAAAGTGTCCTGTATGGCTCTCAGTCCGGTTCCGAATATCGGAACATCTTTTTCGACCGTTCCGTTGATGTTTACCGTTGCGGTAGTTGATACGCCGTTCCAGTAGGGTCTTACCAGAATATAATAATGACCCGAAACCGGGATGTTTATGCTTAAACTTGGATTTCGTCGAGCCTCAGTTGCCCACGACAAGTTTTCCGGTTCGAAAGAACTGAAGACATGAATGAAAAGGAAAATACTGTCGTTCGGAGTGGTTGCGCTTACGGAAACCTGCTGGCCGCCGTTGAAATAGCGGGTGTTGTAATAAGTGTAGGAAAAAGGAACACTGTCGAAATACAGATAATTTATCAGGGAGTCATTGGCGCTTTTATATCTTTGCCCTGCCTGATACTTTAAAGAACCGGTCCTCGCCGCGGCCAAATGATCATCATACGCCGCCGAAGCTATTTTTGCCCGCCGGGCTTCGGTCGACAGCCGGATAAATTCTACTGCCGGGATTTCTTCCTTTCCGGCAGAAAAGGCAACCGTATTGATTCCCTTCGTTATATTTATTTTTTCGGGAAAAGTAACTGCCTGCCAGTTTCCCCTGCTAAACTTAACCTGTCCGGTTATTTTTTTTCCGTTCACGTAAACATCAAACGACGAATAGTTGCCATCGGGATACAGAACCGGCGACGCCCATAAACTTAAAGCGTAACTTCCGCCCGCTTTGGCCTCAATTTCAAAAGTCGTCAGGGATCGATCGCCCGTTGCCTCTTTTGTCGAACTGTTGATAACAACATCCCCGCCCAAATCGGGGTTACTCTTAAAATGCGCTGTTTCTACAATCTTTCCCTGTGAATGCGCCGGCATCTGAAAAAACGACGCGGCGACACAGATGCTTAGAAATAATGAAATTCTTTTTTTCATTTTGTTTATATTTAATATTTAACAATGGCTCTTCCGCCTCTGACTTTCAATGAAGTTTTGTGCAACGAAGTAACCGTTTCTTTTTTTTTATGAATAAATATCTCTTACGGCGCCGCCGGCATCGAAATACTTCGTGCCGGTGCCCAAATACGCATCAACAAAGCGCAAAAACCAGGCGAAAGACTCAAATTCATAAGCCTGTGCGGTTTCTCCGTAAAACGCCTTGACTTTGTTTATTGCGGCAAAGCCATCCAAATGCCCTATCGCTGCGATTTTACCGTGTGCAACCGTCCATATGGCAGGGGCTCCCTTGTAAGTTATCGTGTACATATAATTTTTTCCTTTCATTAATAGCTGTTCATAACAGCCTGTTTATAAATTAAAAATTGATTAAAACAAATGGGACTAATTTAAGTAATGCGGAACAGATTACATCAATCGCCATACAAATTCTCGAATCCGCGTATCAAAATTCACTGTCTTCCCGTTCACTTCCTCCTTTCCGTTTGTTTGACTTAAACTCCACTTTTTTCTTTATCTCCGACAGCCGCAGGATTAATTTGAACAACGCTATCCTGCAGGGCATCTTAAAAACAACCCACATGAGATACAGAAACAATTTTTTCCTTTTCAGTTTCGCAATATCTCTAAAACCGACAGGAAACAGGGTTGTCGTTTCTAAAAATTTCTTTTTCTCGGATTTTGTAATGGCTGCGCTGTCGTTAATTCTGATCGCGTAAAAGTATTCCTGATTAACTATATACTGCAAAAGGGTTTCATATATGTTTTCTTTGCGGTATCTCTGCACATATTCACGGTAAAAGTAACACATTTCGGCATAGTTGAGTCCCAACCGGGAAGGCAGGTTTTTATTTTGCATTTTCGTGATTGAATCCGGAATGTCGTAATAAAAATAGGTAATTTCCGGAACAAAAGAACAGGAACGGGCATTAAGAAATACCTGAAATGAAAACGCAGTATCTTCATTCAAGTGAGTAGGATTGCTCCATATCCGGTTGTCGCGTAAAAACGACAGGCGATATAATCTGTTCCATGAGGCGATATGGAACGATTTGTTTCTTTTTTCAAAAAACTGCCGCGCCACCTCCAAATGACCTTTCAAATTCGGGCCGGAGCAGATCACGTCTTTGACTGTTTCTCCCGACCGGAATAAATTCCGATAGGAGCC
>JAIRNV010000067.1 GCA_031257875.1 Dysgonamonadaceae bacterium | reverse complement strand
CAATAGACGCTTGCTTAAACAAAATAAAAAACAAGGAATGTGAAGAAGATATTAAATCACTTCTAAATTTGAAATTTCAATTATTTGATAACGTAATTTATAACCGAGCATAGTATAATTGGTACATACAGTTAATTATTTCGCCATACCCCACAGGGTAAGTTTGCTTTTTCATTGTTTACAACCTCTGTCCATCGGGACATACAGCCGTTTTGTCATTTTGCCGATTGCCGGTTTTTACGTTTTATCATTTTATCGTTTGTGCGGCAGGGCTTTGTTACCGTTTCAGTCTGCGACTGGCATCAATCTTTGATATACAGCTGCGACGGCTCGCTTGTTCCCGACAGGTTAGAGAAAGACCGCAACAACAAAATCGTACAGCAATACGTCCAATGTGTAAGTTGAGGTCAGGTAGTCCTGTGCCGTCGCTCATAACCCGTAATTTGCAATTCTCACCGACAGAAGGCGCAGGAAGGCCGGCATAATCAATGCTGTTATGCCGGCATAATTAATGCTGTTACGAAAGTATACACGGTGAGACCTCACTGTCTCCGTGAGGCGTAAGCCGAACTGAAAGGGAGAGCGAAGCGATTCCGTTTTGCGAAAGCGTTTTCGGAATAATTACGGAAAACGATTGTTTTTCACGGGAATTTGCCGACCTTTGCACAAAAATATACACTGAGACAACAATGAAACTTTCCGAATTAAAACCGGGGCAAAGCGGGGTTATCACTAAAGTAACGGGACGGGGCGCTTTCCGCCGGAGAATCATCGAAATGGGATTCATAAAGGGGAAAAAGGCGGAAATGCTTACGAAAGCGCCTTTGCAGGACCCTACCGTTTACAAAATAATGGACTATGAGGTTTCCCTGCGGAAGAGCGAAGCCGAACTAATCGAAATTGTTACCGGCGAAGAGCTTCTGCCATCCGGTGAATTGAAAATCGGCGATAGCCAATCCGAAAAATTGCCGCCGGTACTCAGCGAGGATAAACTGCTTTCATTGGCCAACGAACAAAGTAAAGTCATTAATGTGGCTTTGGTCGGAAATCCCAATTCGGGTAAAACTTCACTTTTCAATATTGCTTCCGGCACTCATGAACGTGTCGGTAATTACAGCGGCGTAACCGTAGACGCCAAGGAAGGCAAATTCAAGTACAAAGGTTATACTTTCAACCTGGTTGACCTGCCGGGAACTTATTCCCTATCCGTTTATTCTCCCGAAGAATTGTATGTCCGCAAACACATTTGCGACGGTACGCCGGATATTATTATCAATGTGGTGTCGGCTTCCAATCTGGAAAGGAATCTTTACCTGACGGCGCAACTTATCGACATGGATGCGACAGCGGTCATCGCCCTGAATATGTATGACGAATTGGAACAGTCGGGCGCTAAACTTGATTATCAATCTCTGGCGGAAATGATCGGTTATCCGGTTGTTCCGACGGTTGCCAAATCAGGGAAAGGGATTCCCGAACTTTTCGAACGGGTAATTGAAGTATACGAACGGCGAAATCCGGTTGCCCGTCACATTCATATCAATTACGGCGAAGAAATCGAAACCGGAATCCGGCATGTCAAAAGATTGCTGAAAGAAGAAGACCAACTCGGAATTGATACTTCCCTCCGCTACCTCAGTATCCTTTTACTTGAAGGCGATGGAGTGGGCGAACAGATGGTTGCCGGACTTCCCGGGGCAAAGAAAATCTTCAAGGAAAGGGATATTCATGTACAGTACATTCGCGACGATTTCAGGGAAGACGTTGAGACCGCTTTTACCGACGCCCGTTACGGCTTCATCGACGGCGCTTTGCAGCAGACCTTCAAAGCGGGCAAAAAAGATTCCCTGAAAATTACGCATCGAATTGACAAGTTTGTGACAAACAAGATATTGGGTTTCCCGCTTTTCTTCCTGTTTATGTTTGTGATGTTTGAAGGGACTTTTATCCTCGGCGCTTATCCCATGCAATGGATTGAGCGGCTGGTCGCAGTTTTCGGGAACTTTATCGACCGGCTGATGTCCGAAGGCCCGCTCAAAAGTTTGCTGATCGACGGAGTGATTGGCGGCGTCGGCGCGGTAATCGTTTTCCTGCCGAATATCGTGATTTTGTACCTTTTCATTTCGTTTATGGAAGATTCCGGTTACATGGCACGGGCTGCTTTTATCATGGATAAATTCATGCAGAAAATGGGTCTGCACGGGAAATCGTTTATTCCGCTGGTGATGGGCTTCGGCTGCAATGTGCCGGCCATCCTGAGCGCCCGGATTATCGAAAGCCGGAATACCCGCCTGATTACGATACTGGTCAATTCGCTGATGTCGTGTTCGGCGCGCTTGCCGGTCTACTTGCTGCTGGTCGGCGCTTTTTTCCCGAAACACGGCGGGTTGGCGCTTTTCGGACTGTATATTACGGGGATTTTGCTGGCGATTATCATGTCGCGCATTTTCAAAAAATTTCTGGTAAAAGGCGAAGATTTGCCTTTCGTGATGGAGTTGCCTCCTTACCGGATGCCAACGCTGAAAGCCATGAATCGCCACGGGTGGGACAAAACTTCCCAATACTTGAAAAAAATGGGCGGCGTTATTCTGGTAGCCTCCATTATTGTCTGGTTTCTGGAATATTTCCCGCAGAACACCGAACGGAATCATTTTTACGATGAAAAAATATCCGAAATAATGACCGGCAAAACCCTTTCCGCCGAAGCCGGCGAACAGCAGATTGCGTTGTTGAACAAGCTGAAAAAAGAAGAACAAAAAGAAAATTCATATATCGGGAAAATCGGGCATTTCATTGAACCTGCCGTAAAACCGCTGGGCTTTGACTGGAAAATCGGGGCGAGCCTGATATCCGGGATGGCTGCAAAAGAAATAATTGTCAGCACGTTAGGAATTATTTATACCGGCGACGGCGATAACGATACGCTTTTGAAAGAACGGTTGCAAACGGAACGGTCGCCTGACGGGAATCCGGTTTTTACCCCTTTGGTTGCTGCAAGTTTTCTGTTGTTTGTATTGATTTATTTCCCTTGCATTGCGACGGTTGCAGCCATTAAAAACGAATCGGGATCATGGAAATGGGCTTTGTTTGTGGTTGTTTATACAACGGCTTTGGCATGGCTGATGAGTTTTGCCGTTTATCAAATCGGGTCGCTTTAATGATTAATGATTAATGTTTAGTAGTTACCTGAAAATTAATGATTAATCATTAACCACTAATCACTAATCACTAATCACTAATCACTAATCACTAATCACTAATCACTAATCACTAATCACTAACTTCTGTTTTTTTCCTGTTTACTTTTGTAAAAACGAAAATAAATTATATCTTTGCACCCGCAATGCGAAAATAGCTCAGTTGGTAGAGCATAACCTTGCCAAGGTTAGGGTCGCGGGTTCGAGTCCCGTTTTTCGCTCCCGATTGTTCTTATATACATCAAAAATGGTCTGCTCGGATGGTGGAATGGTAGACACGCAAGACTTAAAATCTTGTGACCATTGTGGTTGTGCGGGTTCAAGTCCCGCTCCGAGTACTGTCGATTATTTACTCTCTCCCCCCCCCTTGTAAATTAATGTTTGCAGGGGGATTTTTATTTAGTGTCTGTCCGAAAACCCCACTATTCCAGCAACAGTGTTAATATAAGCAAAACACAAACAGTGCTTCCTTTTGTATTTTCAATGAAAAAGAAATCGTGACCTAAAAAAAGGG
>JAIRNV010000110.1 GCA_031257875.1 Dysgonamonadaceae bacterium | reverse complement strand
AGCGTTCCCCCGCCTTCACCGGCATCTCGCAGAGATGCGGCATTTGTCCGCATAACTGACGTCATGCGGGGCGTTGTGCGATCAAACGTTTCTACCGAGCTGTAATCCCTGACGGGATTATTTTTAATGATTAATGGTTGGTTTTCGGATAATCATTATTTCAACCTCGCTACGTCATTGCGAACTGCGAAGCAGCGAAGCAACCCAGGAATATTTTAAAAATAACTCCGGATTGCTTCAGGCTTCGCCTTCGCTGGTGACGGCTGCGATTATTAATCATTAATCATTATTTACTCATGTTACATAAAAATATCCGGGAAATGTTGTACATTTGTCGCCATATTTAAAGATATTTATGGACAATTCGAAAATTTTTCATATTGATGTTCAGGAAATAATTGAGACAAAAGCGCCCAAAGCAGCAAAGAAAATTCCGAAATTTATTGTCAAAGGCCTGGCAAAGCTTATCCGGCAGGATGAAGTGAATAAATTTCTGGAATACAATGGAAATGCACGGGGAGTCGATTTTATGAACAATGCGGTGAAATATTTTGATATTAAACTGCAAGTAACCGGAGAAAATAATCTTCCCGATAGCAGTGTCAGGTGTATTTTTGCTTCCAATCATCCGCTTGGCGGACTGGACGGAGTGTGTCTGTCTTCTTATCTGGGAAATCACTACCACGGGAAAATCAAATATTTAGTCAATGATATTCTTTATTTTCTAAAACCGCTCCGGGATATTTTTGTTCCCATTAACAAACACGGTGCGCAAAATCGTGCAGCTACCCGTATTTTGAATGAGGTACTGGCTTCCGACGACCAAATCATCACTTTTCCGGCAGGCTTGTGTTCCCGCAAAACAAAAAACGTAATATGCGATCCGGAATGGAAAAAAATGTTCATTGTTAAGGCTATAGAATATGAACGGGATATTGTTCCGGTTCATTTTGAAGGGAAAATTTCCAATTTGTTTTACAATCTGGCCAATATTCGCAAAAATTCAGGCATCAAATTCAACATAGAGATGTTATTTTTATCCCGCGAACTTTTCAAAGCAAAAGGTTCGACTTTCACCATACGCTTTGGGAAACCTATTCCCTGGCAAACATTTGATTCGTCGAAAAGTCCGCAGGAATGGGCGGAGTGGGTTAAACAAACTGTTTATAATATCGTATGAATGAGTTACAAGTTACAAGTAGACGAGTAAACGAGTAAACGAGTTGACAAGTAAACAAGAGTATTGTCAACCTGTTTACTCGTTTACTTGTTTACTAAAAAAATAATATAAACTGTTTAATGATTTATACTTAATATGGAAGAAGTTATACCAAAAATTGACAGGGAAATCCTTAAATCAGAATTAACGGCAGATAAATTATTCCGCAAAACGAATAAGTCGGGGAATGAAATTTACCTGTTTTCGGCCCATACGGCTCCGAATTTAATGCTTGAAATCGGCCGTTTGCGTGAACTCGCTTTTCGTTATTATGGCGGCGGCACCGGAAAACCGACGGATATTGATGAATTTGATACAATGGAAGTTCCTTACCGTCAGTTGATTGTATGGGACCCTTCGGCAGAAGAAATTTTGGGCGGTTACCGTTTTCGCTGTGGTAACGAGTTGACTTTCGACCGGAACGGACAACCGGATAATATTGCCACAGCCGAACTTTTCCGGTTTTCCCAACCCTTTATCGACGAATACGCTCCGTGCATGGTGGAACTTGGACGCTCTTTTGTCTCACTGGATTATCAATCCACCAAGTACGGTTCGAAAGGTTTGTTTGCCCTGGATAATTTGTGGGATGGATTAGGCGCTTTGTCGGTGATTGATCCCAAT
This sequence comes from Dysgonamonadaceae bacterium, assembly GCA_031257875.1. Classification (GTDB taxonomy): domain Bacteria; phylum Bacteroidota; class Bacteroidia; order Bacteroidales; family Azobacteroidaceae; genus Azobacteroides. Next base: position 25,876 of record JAIRNV010000110.1, on the reverse strand, counting down.
ATCCGTTATTTTTTCGGGAAAGTTACCATGTATAACACCTATAATCCGGACGCGCGAAACATGATTTTATATTTCCTCGACAAATATTTCAAAGACCCTGACGTCCTGGTAAATCCGGTTCATCCTTTGGAAACGGGAATGGATACCGCAAAAATGCAAAGCCTGTTCAATGGCAAGTCTTACAAGGAAGATTACAGGATTTTGAATACCGAAGTGCGGAAATACAATATCAATATTCCGCCGCTGGTGAGCGCCTACATGAATCTTTCGCCGAGTATGCGCGTTTTCGGAACATCTGTCAACGAGGGTTTCGGCGATGTGGAGGAAACGGGCATACTCATTGACATTTATGATATTTTTGAGGACAAAAAGAAACGGCATATCGAATCATTCCTGAACGAAAAGCCGTCTAAATTGCTTTTGAAAAGATTGAGGAAACTGATTAGCGAGAAATTTGTTTTTTACGCTTCATCTTCTGCCGCAAAATCTCGAAAATCCCGGGCAGCAGGGAAACGAAAATAATCGCTATAATCAATAAACTCAAATTGTGTTTCACAAAATCCATTTCTCCAAAGAAATAGCCGGCGTACATAAATAAGGGAACCCAGCATACGCCTCCGATTACATTGAAACTGAAAAAATGCGTATAAGTCATTTTTCCCATTCCGGCCACGAAAGGTGCGAATGTCCGGACGATGGGAACGAAACGCGCAATAATGATGGTCTTACCCCCATGTCTTTCGTAAAATTCATGGGTTTTGTTCAAATATGCCTGTTTGAATATTTTAGAATCGGGATTACGGAAAAGTTTTTCACCGAAAAATTTACCGATGAAATAATTGCTCGCGTCGCCCAGTATTGCCGCCCCAATCAACAGCAGTACCATTAAATGAACATTGATATGACTGGAACTTAATGCCGCTAATGTACCCGCCACAAACAAAAGCGAATCGCCGGGAAGAAAAGGAGTAACTACCAAACCTGTTTCGCAGAAAATAATCAGAAAAAGTATTCCGTAAATCCATACGCCGTAGTTTTGAACCAGTTCGGCTAAATGTACGTCGATATGTAAAACGAAATCAATGAAAAATTGAAGTATATCCATGAGTAATTAATGTCAATGCGGGTGCAAATGTATATGAAATTTTTGAATTTGCCAAAGGACAATAAATAATGATTAATGATTAATGATTGGTTTTCAGGGATCTGTTAACTGTTAACCGCTAATGGTAATTTCGTTACCTTAGTAATTTATAGCTATTTATTCCTCTGAATCTGTGTTTATGTGAGGACTTTTTTTATATATTTGCCATTCCCAAATAAACAAAAATGACAAATTTAAAAGAAATACCTGCTCCGGCTTACGTAATGGACGAGTCCCTCCTTCGTAAAAATTTGACTTTGATACAATCCGTCAAAGAACGCGCCGGCGTCGATATTATTTTGGCATTCAAAGCGTTTGCCATGTGGAAAGTTTTCCCGATTATCAGGGAATATGTCCGGTATTCTACGGCGAGTTCCCTCTGGGAAGCACGTTTGGCTGCGGAAGAAATGGGCGGCAAAGCGCATACCTATTCCCCCGCTTATACCGAAAAGGATTTCCCTGCCATCATGGCTTGCAGTTCGCACATTACTTTCAATTCTTTGGCTCAGTTTGAACGTTTCTATCCGGCGGTACTGAATCATCCGGAAAAGATTTCCTGCGGACTGCGCATTAATCCCGAATATTCCGAAGTGGAAACCGATTTGTACAATCCGGCGGCTCCGGGTTCGCGTCTGGGCATGACCAGGGAAGCGCTCGGAAAAGATTTGCCGGAAGGAATTGAAGGTTTGCATTTCCACACGCTTTGCGAGTCGTCATCCTTCGCCCTCGAAAATACGCTCAAACATGTCGAAGCCAGATTCGGCGACTTGTTACCGCAAGTGAAGTGGCTGAATATGGGCGGCGGACATTTGATAAGCCGTGAAGATTACGACGTCGAACATTTGATTCGATTATTGTTGAATTTCAAAAAGAAATATCCCGGACTGGAAATTATTTTGGAGCCTGGCGCCGCTTTTGTCTGGCAGACCGGCGTACTGGTTTCGTCGGTTGTCGATATTGTTGAAAACAGAGGAATTAAAACGGCTATTTTGGACATTTCATTTACCTGTCATGCCCCCGACTGTTTGGAAATGCCTTATAAACCGGCAGTTCGCGGCGCTTACCGGGTGCCTGTTCCGGGTAAACCGACCTATCGCCTGGGTGGAAATTCCTGTCTCAGCGGCGATTATTTAGGCGACTGGTCGTTTGATGAAGTTTTGAAGGCAGGCGATAAAATCGTTTTTGAGGACATGATGCATTATACTGTCGTGAAAACGACGATGTTCAACGGGATTCCGCATCCCGACCTTTGCCTGCTGCGCGAGAACGGGGATTTGGAAATTTTCCGGAGATTCGGGTATGAGGATTATAAAAACAGGATGAGTTGAAGGGGCGAACTCAAATCCGATATCCATCTCTCCGAAAAATATTTTTCTTTCCTGAATTTTAATCCGGCCGCCTGAAAATTAAAAAAAAGAGGCGGTCGTTTTAAGACCGCCTCTTCCCTTAATGAACAACCATCAATACATTGTCCGGGTTGCCCTCTAATATGAACTATTTAATTATCGTTTTTGCTACCCAGCCGGTTGAGCCTTTCACAATAACGATGCCGGAGTTCAACTTGATTGACTTCGTTCCGGCAAGCTTGTTGAAGTCACCAATCTTCTTACCATCGATCGAGTAGATTGATATCCGTTCTGCAACCGGAGAAGTGACAGCGAGTTCACCGTTTAAGCTGTATGCGTTAGCCCTGGAAGAAATGGCTGCCAAGCCGGTTTCAACCGGTTTTTTTACAAGGATTGTATAGGTCTTTTTATCCTTCTTATTCCCTGCTGTAACCGTGACGGGTATTTCAAGTTCACGGTCAACAATCGAATAAGCCTGAAAACCAACTACACTTGCATACAGGTCGGAAGTAGCGCCAATTACACGAACGGAGGAAACATCTTCTGCAACAGGCAGAGTATACTCGGTGACATCCTTGCTAAATTCAGGAATTAACCCGGCAGGAATAGTTGTTAAGTATTCCAGGTCAGTGTCGGCTTTTGCCTGTAAGAAATTAACCGTATACCTGAGGGTACCGCGAGTTGACCTGATTGACGTTGTGTGTGTGAATCCGGGCACGTGGCGAATGATTGCCTTTGTAGCCGGGTCAAACAACACTGCATTACCATCCAGGAAGGGGATTTCGTCAGTATTAAAATCAGCAGGCAGGTTAACTGAAAAGTCAAACTTTTCCGCCAATACATCAGCGTCCTTTTCTTCAAACAAGATAGTAGCACCAGACTTAACGGTTAATTCACGAAGAAGCAGGTTATAGTCTTTGGTTAATGCAACAGGATACCTTCTAACCGTACCGTATTCGGAAGTTACAACAGCAACTAACTGTTTTCTTACACCGGTCGGCCAAGAATCAACAGCAGTACTATAGTTCCCTGCAGTTCTCCAGGTATTTTCATAATTCTTATTAGCAAACCGGGTAACCTTTTCTAACTTGGCAGATGCGTTATTTTGACCGGTAATCTCAAATTCCAAGGTTGACTTGGAATCTACCGGAGTAGCTGTTGCAAAGACTATCTTTAATGCATGATCAATCGGAGCATTCACTTCATACTCGTTAGCAATTTCTTTCCCTTCTATATCTTTAGCCGGGACTAAAGGAAGAGCCGGGCCGGTCAAAGAGTCAATACGCACTTCAACAGGATTGATTTCCGTATTGTTGCTCAATAACTTAATGATGTACTTAACTTCTATAGAGTCCTTTTTATCATGAGTTTTAACTTTACTGCTATCGTTATGACTTCCGACACCACCTAATGGACGTCTTGTTATATAAGCAGGCTCCCAGTGAGCTTCATTCAACGGGTCCGGATCTGTCACGTTTGCTTTCGGCTTTTTAACCGACACGGTCCAAGTAATACCCTGACCTGTAGTCTTGTCAATAAACAACCGGTAGTTGTTATAGTTCCAAGTGTACAACTTTTCGGGGAACAATGCAGTTGCCAACTGTAAGTTGGAAGCTGCAGGATTAGGCACACCTGCCTTGTAGGTATTGGCTTCAGTGTCATATTCAGCATAACCCTTGGTACCTGCTTTACCATACACAAAACCGTCAAATAATGCACCGGCTTTGGCAGCAGGGAGTACAGAGTCGTTGGAAACAACGGCAGCATTAGCAGCATTAGTCTTCTCACCATTATCTGTAGTTGCACTGTTGAAAACTCTGTAAACTTCATACTCTACATCATTGCCATTTTCATCTTTAGATCCATCTGTAAAATAGATCCTTGAATGAAGAGCTTCGGACAGGTCATTTTTGTCAGAACCGGGAGCTTTCTCAGGCAAGGTTGAAACTGTTTTCAAAGTGTAAACCGTTTCAGACGACTTGTTTGGAGAAATCACAGTAACTTCAACAGTATTAGAAGCCTTGAAAGGAATCTTTACCCTTCTTAACGCACCGGAGAATTCTTCCTTTCCGCCTTTCTGTGTTACTTCAACGCCATTTACTTTGACATTGTAATCAGCGTTTGACAAGTCCGGTTCAAAGAATAAGAAGTAGTCTTGATGCTTATCCAACTCAACCGAGTAGCTGGTCCTGGCAGGATCGAAACCTTGCAACAAGTCTTCAAACTTTTCATCATGAGCATTGTCAGTTCTAGCAAACTTCAAAAACCGGAGAATTGAAGAAGAGTACAAGTCTTCGTTCTTTGTCAGTGTTACCGAGTATGTTTCAGAGAACTCGGCACCTTGCTTACCGGCAGAGTGACCGGCAGGATAAATCAGTTCAATGTTACCGGTCAACTCTAAACCACCTTGAAAATTGAAGATGTAATAGAGTGTGGTGTCGCTATAACTCGGTTGGAAGTATCTCTTATCCGAAGAAGCGACACCTCCCTTGGCTATCAAGGGATGGATCTTCAGGGTGTCAACGCCATCAGATTGATCATTCTCCCGGTAATAATAAGGACTCAGATAGATATCCTCTTTACCGGTTAACTTTCCTGTTACTTTAACCCAAGGGAAAAGGTCGGAAGTTGCAGATGATCCAACCTTTAATCCCTTCCAGGATACCGACAATACAATCGATTGGGCGTCGTCACCTACAACAGCAGTGTAAGTATCAATACCCCTGTCGAACTGGTTTGGCGCAGTCTTAATGAAATTCCTTGAATCATGACTGATTTGAACGTTTGAATACGCAGTCGGTGCCTTTTCAGCCCCAGTCTTCAAGTTTACTGTGTCAAGCTTTAAAGAATCTGCCCAGCTTGTCGCTTTAAGTTTTTCCGTCTCAGTGTTAGGGCCAACTACGACCCCGGTTTCACCTACCTTAAATGAGTTGTAGTGCAACTCAATATAAGGGATGTAGTGGTCATGGTCAGCTGCCTGAACAACATTACCCCCTATAAAAAGCGAGGCTACAACGAGTAAATTTTGAAAAATCTTTCTCATTTTTATAAAAAATTAAATTATTAAACAGGCAAGGATTTTCCTCACCCGGTTGAGCCGGCTTAACGGAATTGAACTTCCAAAGCGCTTTGATCTCTTCAATTAAAGTTCATAAGCCGGTTTATTGCAGAACCCCATATTAAGCAATTGACGTTTTGCCTCTTTCGCTTCCATGGGTGTTACATCCTTAGTATCGTGAGGATTTTTAATTGAAACCTCATAGCCCGGCAAATCCATATCGGGAATAGCAGGCGTGTTATCTTCCGGTCTTGTCTCCGCGTATATTATTATCCGATTCATACTGTTTTGACAGAAATTTAGTGTTTATCGAGCTATTTATTATACAAAGTTACAGACAACAACCGGCATCGGCAAATCATTTTTCACATATTGAACAAAAGCCCATTGTTTTCGGTACGAAACCGCCGTTTCAGGGTACGAAATTGCATTATCTTTCAGCGCCTGAGTTATGGAGCAGTTTAAAGACATAATTACGATATTGCATTCGAGGTAAAATTGCCTGTTTGCAGCAGGGATTTGAGTATGATTCGCAAGACGTATATAACGGAAGTTGCAAGTATTGCCCGCACACCTCCAAATTCGGGCATATCCGTTTTTTCCCGGCAAAATTCTTGCGCGCTTAAAGCTCCCGCCGGGTGTGCCGGTGCGTATAAAAACGGCTCCCCGGCGTAAAAAATAAAGGGCGAACGTTTCCGGCGTCCGCCCTTTTCTCTGCATGTACATGTCTGTCCAACAGTTACGAGTTAAAGATTAACGGTTAATGCAGGAATTTGTAATTGTATTAACCATTCATTACGAAATGATTACCCTGGCGATTTTGCTCCACGGGCCGGCTTCGCCCTTGGCGTTTTCGTAGCGTCCGGCGTAGTAAGCCACCGAGCCTTCTTCCACTTCCGGATGGTCGTAGACGGCGGAAGTTTTGCGGGTGAAGACGGTGTTACCGAAGTCGTTCGGGTTTGTGGGCGCCGGTTCGCCGACTTTGCAAACTTTGCAGGCAAACTTGCAGCCGTATGCGTCGGCGGGTCTGCGGCTTGATTTTGACACCATGTCGATAGCCGTTACGGTGTGCCGGCTATTTACAATCATCACTTCGAGCATGAGCTGACTCACGGGCGCCGGATGGACGGTAGACGTCGTATCGTGCAGGGGCAGCCCCATATGCAGGAGGTCGGCACGTGTTACCGCGTCGTTCATGTATATGTATCGCTGGATGAATTTGCTCAATACGGGAGTCAGGGCGTGACGGGCGTCGTTTTTGGCCTGCGTATTTTCCGGCGTGTGCCCGCCGGGAGCATTCAGTTTGCTCAGCGCTGCGGTGAAATCATTCAACTTCGGCAGAATTTTTTCCAGTTCCCCGGCGGGAATATCCCACCCGGTCATGTTTGCTTCCGCCGTATTGTACACGGCATTCGCCAAATTGAGGAATGCCGCGTCCGGTACGTTTAGATAGTATGTTGCCATAAGCATATAATTTTAAGAAGTTAAAAAAATAATAATAATTTATTCGAGCGTGCTCAAAAAGGTTTCGAGCATGCTCAAAATGATTTCGAGCGTACTCAAAATGATTTCGAGCGTGCTCAAAATGATTTTGAGCGTACTCAAAAAGGTTTCGAGCATGCCCGGAGACTCGTCGAGTGTGTTCAAAACGATTCGGAACGCTTTGAAACGCCTCGTTAACCCGTTAATCCGCAACTGTTAGTATATAAACATGTCAAAGAACATTGAAAAACGCTGTAAAGGTAAAAAATTTTTTTTATAAAAAAAAATTGGCGCGAAAGGGCGTTTGCCGGTTTTTACCATCCATCCATCGTTCGATAACTAATGCCAGCAATTTTTTCTCCCTTGCGTATACTGCCATATTTCTCTTTCAGCCATTCTTTGTATTGCATTTTAAATTTATTCAAGTTGTCTTTATAATTATCACTTTCTTGACCGATGTAAAAAGCATTAGCATTTTCAGAATTGTGTTTCGGAAAATGGTAAATTTCAAAGAATTCTTTCGTTACTTTCTCGTATGTTGTATCGTCATCAATACTACTAATTTTGCAGTTATGCCAATTTATTGCGAGTTTATTCAAATCTCTAAAATTGCCGTGAAATTTATGTGAGTTTTCTTTTAACCAAGATTCAAATTTATCTTTTGGCAACTCTTTTTTCGGGAAATTCATTTTTCGCCAAGTTGTTTCAAAATCTTTCTCAATATTTTTGTTTTTGTCTTCAAAAGAAGGCATTTGTACAACTAATTGAGAGATTCTATCGTAAAATTTGTGAGATAAGTATTGTTCTGTATCTCGTAACGTTTTTATTTCAAAAGTTGAAGTAAATACAATTCTGCAATTATATTCTTTCGTTTCCCAACCGTATTGTCCGTCAGTTGTGGATAAAAATTCAAACAAAATTGCTTGAGACGATTTACCGATTTCTTCAACTTCGTCAATAACTAATAACCCATTGTCGGCTTTTTTGAATTGTTCCTTCCATTTATTTTCATCGTAATCTTTTGCTATGATGCCATTGACAGTATGTATTGTAGAAAAACAATCACAGGCCTCAATATCTTCACGATCGGTGTATATCTGTTGTAACCAATGTGATTTACCTGTTCCTCTTTTACCTGAAAGCAAAATGGAGAATCTTCCGGGGTTTTTTAAGTATTGAATTAATCTTTTGATAACCAGCTGTCTGTAATTTGGCTCACTTTCGTAAAATAAATTTTTACTGCTCATTTTTGCGTATTAAAAATACAAAGAAAATTACATTATCCGGCAACATCGGAACAGGAAAATCAACAGTCGGCAAACTGTTAGCCGAAAAATCAGGATACAAGTTTATATCTGTGGGCAACTTTTCAAGAGAATTTGCTCAAAAAGAATTTGGCTTGACAATCAACGAATTTCAAGAAAAATGCAAACAACAACCTGAACTTGACGACTTGATAGACCAAAAATTCAAGCAATATTGCAACGAACACGACAATATTGTCGCCGATTACAGATTAGGCTTTCATTTCATTGAAAATTCCTTTAATATACTTTTAAAGGTTTCTGAAAATGTGTCCGTACAAAGAGTTCAGAGTGCAAATAGAAAAACTGAGTTTGTAGATACCGGAAGTATCAGGCAAAGAAATCAAGAAATGAAACAACGATTTATTGACAAATACCATGTTGATTTTACAGATGAGTCGAATTACAATTTGGTAATTGATACAGACGAATCATCACCTGAAACCATTATAAATACAATAATAAACAGTTATGAATAATTTCATTTTTACAGACCACGCTCTTTACCGACAATGGGACAGAAGTATTGACAGAGGGATATTGTCAAAAGTTTATCCGTTTGTCGCAGATTCGAGAAACAAAAAAACAGGTTGTTTTTGTATGCCCTCGTTTTTCAGAAATCAGGGAGTGGCGGGGATAGCCAACCAATGCCTGATTCTAATCGTAAGAAGTTGCCGTTTCTTTACCTGATTTTGAGTACTTTTGCAGCCGTAATAAACGAAGCTATTTTATGCACATCCTAAAAATCATTCACGGCTATCCTCCCAATTATAACGCCGGCTCGGAAGTTTACAGTCAGTCGGTTTGCAACGAGTTGTCTAAACGGCACAAGATTTCCGTTTTCATGCGGGAAGAAAATTTGTATGCCCCCGATTTCTCCATTCGCCACGAAAAGCAGAGCGGAAATTTGGATTTGTACATTGTAAATAATCCGCAAGGCAAAGACGGCTACCGACACAAGCCGATGGACGATAATTTTGCTGAATTGTTGAGTAAGATAAAACCCGACATTGCCTGTATCGGACACCTCAACCACCTTTCAACAGGACTGATTGACGAATTGAACAAACAACAAATACCAATCGTTTTTATGCTGCACGACTATTGGCTGATGTGTCCGCGTGGGCAATTCCTAACCCGCAGTATAGGGAAACCGAATAATTTTCAGGTTTGCAACGGACAAAGCGACCGCAAATGTGCCTGCGACTGTTACGAAGTTTATTTTAGTGGCAAAGAAACGGAAAGAGAACAGAATATTACAGGTTGGAGTAATTGGGTTAATCGTCGAATGATTGAAACAAAGGCGATTATCGGCAAAGTTGATTTATTTATTGCTCCATCTCAATATTTGCGCAACCGCTTTGTTACTGACTTTGGCATACCCCCAAATAAAATTATCTATTTGGATTACGGCTTTCCAACTAAATATCTGACACAAACTAAAAAATCAAAAGAGAAAACAAATTTTACTTTCGGCTATATCGGTACGCATATTCCTGCAAAAGGAATTAATTTGCTAATTGAAGCATTTAAGCGGATAGAACAATCCGCCACGCTAAAAATTTTCGGTCGCGAGAATGGACAAAGCACAAACGCACTGAAAAAAATGGCTGAAACCTCGCGTAATCCGATTGAATTTTGCGGCGAGTATGTGAATAAAAATTTGGCTAATACGGTTTTTGCAAATGTAGATTGCGTTGTTGTACCGTCAATTTGGGCGGAAAATTCACCGCTCGTTATTCACGAGGCGCAAGAGTGCAAAGTGCCTGTGATTACGGCAGATTACGGCAGAATGTGTGAATATGTAAATCATAAAGTTAATGGCTTGTTGTTCAAACTCCATGATATAAATTCGTTGGCAGAACAAATGCAGTGGGCAATCGAACACCCCGAAGAAATGCAAACTTTCGGCAATCGCGGCTATCTTTATTCCAAAGATGGAAAAGTGCCTGATATTGACAGTCATTGTGTTGAACTTTTAAAAATTTTTGAAAATGTCAAAACAAAATAAATTGTGGCGTATCACGCTTGACACCAATCCCGAAGACTGTAATTTGCACTGCATCATGTGCGAAGAACACAGTCCGTTCAGCAAATTTAAGGAAGAACTTTTTAAAAAAACAGGCATAAAACGCCGTCTGATGAAGTTTGAACTCGTAGAACGGATTTTTGACGAAGCAGCCCGGTCAGGCGTTGAAGAGATTATCCCCTCAACGATGGGCGAGCCGCTGTTGTACAACGGAATAGAAAAGATTTTTGATTTATCGCAAAAGCTCAATATCAAAATAAATCTTACAACCAACGGCACTTTTCCGAAAAAATCAGTAGAAGAATGGGCAAAAATCATTATTCCAAACACAACCGACATGAAAATTTCCTGGAATGGCGCAACAGCCGATACTTCGGAAAAGATAATGACAAACTCAAATTTTCATAAAGCGTTGGAAAACATAGAGAAACTTGTTGCTTTCCGAAATGCTTATTTTAAGAAAACAGGATATTTCTGCCGCATTACTTTTCAACTTGCTTTTATGCAAAACAATATGCACGAATTGGCTGATATTGTGAAACTTGCTGCCGAAACAGGAGTTGATAGAATGAAGGGACACCACCTTTGGACACATTTTTCTGAAATTGAAAACCTGTCGATGAAAGCCACGAAAAAGAGTGTCGCACAGTGGAACAAGTATGTAAAACAGGCGTATGAAGCGCAGGAAAAATACCGCAAGCCGAACGGCGACAAAGTTTTGCTGGAAAACATTATACCGCTTTCCGATAATGAAAAAACAGAAGTTCCCGAAACTTACGAATGTCCGTTTTTGGAACGCGAACTGTGGATTTCAGCGACAGGAAAAATTTCGCCCTGCTGTGCCCCCGACAACTTGCGGCAGTCGCTCGGTGATTTTGGGAATATTGAAACGACAACGATACAGGGCGTTTTGGCAAGTCCGGTTTACAGAGGGCTTGTTGAAAACTACAAGGGTATTGAGTTGTGTAAGAGTTGTAATATGAGGAAACCTGAATGTTGATAAAGATGAATCTTATAAGCATTGTGTATGGAAAAATTCTAAAGAATAATATAAACCCATAAATTAAAATCAGATGGATAAAATTAAACAGGAAATCATTGAAACAGGAAAACTGATGTATCAAAAGGGATACAACGTTTCCATTGACGGCAACATTTCTGTTCGCCTGCCAGGCAAAGAGTTGATGATAACCGCGACCGGCACTCGGCTGGGCTTTCTGACCGAAGAGGATATTGTCGTTACAGATTACGCGGTAATCTACTTCACGGTACAAAACGTGCAACTTCCGAAAAGGTGTTGCACACGCAAATCTACAAAGAGCGGGATGATGTGAATGCTGTTATTCACGCTCATGCTCCATACTGCGTTGCGCTGTCGATGTTGGATATCGACATTGAAAACACGCTGTACGCAACCGTTTCACCGATTCCGATAACGGAATTTGCAATGCCATCGTCCGAAGAAAGTTACTTGAAAATGAAATCATTTATCAAGGATTACAATTGGGGAATATTGCAGCGACATGGTGTTGTAGCTTATGAGAAAGACTTGTTGGGCGCATTTTTGCGGCTCGAAGGAATGGAACATTACGCCAAAATGCTGATCTATGCTTTTTCCGTAAAAGAGCCAAACCCATTATCGGAAGAATATAAAGATAAACTAATGAGATTTTGGGGTTTAATCAAATAAATAAGGAATATGATCGACACAGGATTTTTAGATAAAAACGCAAATATGGCGATTTTGATTCGTCATTCGGAACGCAATCATATTCCGGACGGCGTTCACGACATAGTTACGCCTATAAATGCACAAGGCGAAATGATTGCCATTGAACTTGGCAAAAAGTTACGAAAATTCGACAGGATTAAAATTATTTCAAGTCCTGTTGAAAGATGCGTGCAAACCGGAAACGCCATTATGAAAGGTTTTGATATGCTAACCGAGACAGGCTTTTCAAACTTGCTTGGCGAACCGGGACCGTTTGTTTTTGACTGTGAAGTGGCAAAAGAGCATTTTATAAAAATGACTTGCAAAGCAGTGGTAGAAATTCAAATTGCCCATAAACAATTAGCGGGTATTCGTCCGATTGAAGAAGGCAGTGAGATGTTGAAAAACTATATTGTGGCTGAATTACAAGCCAATAAGCCCAATAATCTGTTGGTATTCATTTCACACGATGCCATTATTGCGCCCTTTATTTTTCAATACACAGGCGAAAAATTTAATCACGAACATTGGATTGACTACATAGATGGCGTTTCATTCATTGAAAGTAACAATCTGGTTTATATAATCAGAAACGGGGAAAAATATGAGTTGCATTGATGTGTTTGAAAAATATTATTCTTTTGCGAAGTTGCCAACCGACAACAAGTTCTATAATTTGAAAAAAGAAAATTACGAACTTGTAAAGAAATTGTATGCCGAAAATGCAACTGAATTGCCAACATATCCTTTGCGGGCAACCATTCAGACAACGGATTTTTGCAACCTGAATTGCATTATGTGTCAGATACATTCGCAACGGGATAAGCACAAACTTCAATCAATGAAAAAAGCCGATTTTGATTTGTTTGCAGATAAATTATTTCCCTATCTTGTGGAAGTTCACCCTTCAAATATTGGCGAGCCGATGATTTCGGAATGGTTTGATTACCTGTGCGACAAAGCGATAGAATACGGTGTATTGCTTGATATTACTTCCAATGGAACGCTGTTAACAGAAAAGAAAATTCACAAAATTCTGCCCAATCTTTTGGATATTAAGATTTCGTTTGACGGTGTGCAAAAAGATACTTTTGAGCGAATTAGAAAAAATGCTGATTATGACGTAGTGGTAAGAAATATTGACAATCTTTTGCGGTTGCGTGAAACGGAAAAATCGAAAGGAACTGTTACGCTTCAAATGACTGTTTTTAATTTCAATTTTCGAGAACTTCCTGATTTAATACGCTTTGCAAAAGACAAAGGAGTTGATAGAGTAAAAGCATATCACGTTCATTCTTATTCGGACGATATAAATAAATATTCACTTTTCAATGATTTACAGCAGTTTGAAGAAGTGCGTTTGCAGGCTATAGAATTAGCCGAACAACTTGATATTGAATTGGAGTTGTCGGAGCCGGAAGTAAAAAACAATGCAACAATGGATTTAATCGCACAGAAATGCCGACTACTTTGGGCTGAATGGTTTATTGATTCCGACGGAGCGGTTTATCCGTGCCATACCCATAATTATATCCCTTTGGGCAATATATTTCAAGACACACCAAAAGAAGTATGGAACAGTGAATATGCAATAAAATTAAGGAAAACACCGACAGACAAAGCTGTATGTAACGATGTGATTTGCAGGAACTGCGGAATGAATTATTTGAAACACGACGAAAATCAACCTGTTCCATATAACAAATCCGACTTCTTATTCAATACGTCGGCAGAAAACGAGCCTGTAAAGTGGAATAAAAGAAACAGGCAATTTTTAATAAATAGATAAACTATGGAGGAAAAGCAGCAAATAGAAAAGGAAATCAGAGATTTGTATCCTAATCTGTCTCTAAAAATATTGGCGGAAGGTGGAATGTCTTACGCTTTCGAGGTTGGTGGTAAAATTGTTAGAGTACCGAAAAACAATTATGCAACAGATGGTTACAGAATAGAAGAAAAAATTCTAAATTATTTACAAGATAGAATCTCAATTGCAATTCCAAATGTAAAAATAATTGAAACGCCGTTTTTTCATACTATCCATAAAAAACTTGAAGGCAAATATTGGAGTGGAAAAGAGTATATTAATAGAACTGAAAGAGAAAAAGATGCTCTTGCTTATGATTGTGCAAAATTCTTTGCGGAATTACATTCTTCTGAAATAGCCAAAATTGATACTCAACTTCGAGAAATCCATCCTATAAAGTACAATTTAGAAACTTATTTGTCGACTGAATTTTCTTTTGAAGAACGAGAAAAAATTGTTCAATGCACAGATATATTATTTACTATTGACGATAAAGTATTAATACATAATGATTTTTATTACGATAATTTTTTTGTTGACGATAATTACAGATTAAAAAGTGTAATTGATTTTGGAAATGGAGGATTTTATAATTTTAATTTTGATTTCAGAAAAATAGTGTCGTATGAAGATGGGGAACGAGATTTCTGGAAAAGAATTGTAAAACACTATGAACCAATGGCTAACAGAACTATTGATATTGAAATTATAAAATTAATAGACATTCATAATTATATCAGTTTTCTTGTGTATTTTGCAAAAAATCCAAACTTCAAAGATGAAAAAATCGGAGTTCGCAATAATTGGAACTTTCACGTTGAACACATAAAAGACAAATTAAAGAAATTATAACTATGGATGAACTTCGTTTAATAGAAAATCAAAAAAGATTATTGAATAGCCGGCAGTTGTTTGATTTGGAAATAACAACCCGGTGCAACAAGCAATGTTATTGTTGCCCGCGTCAAAATTTTCAACGCAAAAATCGTGATATGTCGATTGAAACTTTTGAAAAAGTTTGCGATTGGTTACCACACAATTGCAACGTGTTTTTTGCAGGTTACGGCGAACCGTTACTGCACAATAATATATTGTTATTTATTAACAAGTTATCTATGAAAGGCGTTGGTGTTTCTTTGTTAACCAACGGCAAACTGCTAACCGCAGAAATAATAAAACAAGTTTTTGGGGCAGGTCTTGAACGCTTGCAAATCAGCATCTTGTTGCGTGATGAAGTCGCAGATATTGCAAAATATGTGGCAATGTGTGGCGATACCAATGGTAAGATCAGATTTAATTTGATATATGATGATTCGATGTTAGTACCATTTGCTTTGATTGATGAATTACAAAGTAAAGGTTTTGAAGTGTTTTCAAGCAAATACATAATAGAGCAAATGAACTTTATGAAGACAATTATCAAGGAAAAATTTTGTCTTGTGGAACTTTCTTTATAAACAGTTACATAGATACAAATGGCTCATTACAAGTATGTTCTAATGATATTAATGGTTTGAACAATCTTGGTAACATTAAGGAAATGAGTTTTGAGGGATTTCGTGAGAAAAAAGAAATGTTTTTGGGCAATAAGGAAATCGCCTCAATTTGTAAATATTGTAACGACAGATTTAGAGTGAAACATATAAGAAATATGGCAAGAAGCGAATTGATTAGAAATTTTAGAGATGTTGCAAAAATTACCCATAACATAAAAAGAGGAATTGTTTATCGTTCTTCTTTACTCTCTGATTTTCAAAGCGCACGTTGGTTTTCTGATTGTATTAAACACTATAAAATTAACAAGGTTGTAGATGTTAGACCTGCTGATGAATATTCCGAAAGTCCTTATGCTGATGAAACGCTACAATTATTTGAACATTTGAATTTAGTTATTGACCCGCATTATATTGTTGAAGAAGTAAGACAAAAATATGAAACAGAATCGCCAATGATGCAATTGTATAGGCATATTGCATTGGCACATAGAATATTTTTCAAATCACTTTTTGAACAAATAGACCCGGAAAAAGATATTTTTCTAATTCATTGCCACGCAGGAAAAGACAGGACGGGTTGTGTTATTGCTATTATTGAATTATTAGTTGGCGAAAGTCAGGAAACAATACGGCAGGACTATTTGGAAAGTGAAGCGGATACTGATTTAGAAAATTTGAACGCCTTTTTAGAAATTATTGAACAAGAAGGTGGAATAGAAAAATTTCTGCTAAACTGTGGCATAAATAAAGAAAGAATTAATCATTGGAAACAACATTTGAAATATGAAAAACACTAAACCTACACTTGCCATTTTTGGTATTAAAGACCGTTTTCAATCAGACAGACCAACCTTTGTTCACGACCATAATCTGTGCTTGATGCAAAACGGAAAAATATTGCAATATCTGCAATTAGATCGTTTTACTCGCAGAAAATACGATAATCGTTTAGATGAATTTATCGAAGATTTGATTGACAATAAATTACTTGATTTGCCGGAAGATTTTGATTTGGTAAATGTGAATGTCTTTGCAGGTAATTCGTTCATTTCAAAATCGGGCCGATTGCGAGTAGAGTCCAATTTGCAAAAGGAACTGAAAGCCGACTTTGATGAAGCAAAAGCGTGGTTTCAGTCAGAAAATTGGAAAGGCAAAGAAATCAATGCGTATGAATGTTCGCACGAGCTGGCTCATATCTTTTCTTGTCTGCCGTTTTGGGGTAAGTTCAAAGAAAACAGTCTGCTCGTTTCATTTGATGGAGCTTCGAGTTTGTGTAATTTTTCGGCGTGGCATTTTATTAACGAACAAATTAAGCCACTTGAATATCATTGGGAGCTTGGCTATTTGTCGAAATTTTTTAATGATAACTCACTGACTTTTGGCATCTTAAATGCAATCAAAGAGGACCATTGCAGCGTTCCGGGCAAATTGATGGGCTATGCCTCGTGGGGTAATTACCGTGAAGATATTGAATTATGGCTCAAAGCAAACGAATATTTCAAGAATCACTGGAAACAAGAAAATGTTATATTTCAGTCGATTAAAGATAATTTCGGGATTACAATAAATGAATTTGACAATAAAATTTCATTTTTACAGGATATTGCAGCCGCTTTTCAACATATTTTTGAACGTGATTTTATTGCAAAAATCGCTGATTTGCAGAAAAAAGTCAACGCCGACTACTTGTATTATGCGGGGGGTTGTGCCTTGAATATCGTTACAAATACCAAACTGATTTCTCAAAATCTTTTCAAAGACGTTTTTATTCCGCCTTGCTGCAACGACAGCGGTTTGAGTTTGGGTGCAGCAGCATTTTTAGAATGGAAGAAAGGTAATGACATTCGGATTCATTTGCCGTATTTGTGTAATATCGGACTGCCCAACCAAAAAACAGCGGATATTTCAAATGGATTGATAAAACAAACTGCTGAGATACTTCTGAATGGCGGAATTATAGGCATTTGTAACGGAAATGCCGAAGTTGGTCCGCGAGCGTTGGGAAATCGCAGTTTGCTTGCGTTGGCTAACAATAAAGAAATTGCCCGAAAATTGAGTATGGACGTGAAAAAGCGGGAATGGTACCGCCCTGTTGCTCCGATTATGCTGGATGAAGTTGCAAAACAAGTTACTGTTCAGCCAATGCATCATTTGGCAAAATATATGCTCTTGGATTTCAATGTAAAACCCGAATTTCAAAATGATTTAGCCGGTGGTATTCATGCAAATCAAACAGCACGAATACAGACAATTACAAGCAAAAGCGATAATCCGTTTATGTTTCGTTTGCTTGACTATCTACATAAAAATCACAACATTCCGGCATTGATAAATACCTCATTTAACGCGCAGGGCGAACCGATTGTGCATACACCGGAACAGGCAATGCAGTCGGCGAAACGAATGAATTTACAAGGTGTAATCATTAATAATCAATTATATCATTTATGAATTGGCAAGACATAAAAGTATCCCCCGACAACACGCACTTTCTTTACGAAGGCAAGCCGATTTTCGATAAACATTTTATCGAAGTCCTGAAATATCACATACCCGGACTTGCGCCCGTAAAAGATGAAACAGGCGCATATCATATTGACAGTAACGGTAAGCCTCTGTATTCGGAAAGATACAACCGAACTTTCGGCTATTACTGCAACCGTGCCGCAGTTATTCAAGGGCAAACCCGGTTTCATATAAACGAGCAGGGCGAAAGGGCATATTTGCAAAACTACGCTTGGACAGGCAACTTTCAGGAAAATATTTGCACGGTTCGAGATTTCGACGGCAATTATTTTCATATTGATTTGCAGGGAAAAAGAATTTATACCGAAAACTATTTGTATGCCGGCGATTACAAAGACGGTATCGCTTGCGTGAAACAGTCGGACGGATTTTGCAAACACATTGATACAAACGGAAATCCAATCAACAGCAAGGAGTTTTTAGATTTAGGCGTGTTTCACAAGAATTTCGGAACTGCCAAAGACAAAGACGGTTGGTTTCATATTGATAAACAGGGAAATGCCGCTTATTCAGAGCGTTATTCAGCCATAGAGCCGTTTTATAACGGTTTTGCATTGGTAACGCAATTTGATGATGGAAAAGTAATTATTAACGAGCAGGGGGAAAAAGTGTTGATAGTATGAAGTCGAATGAAATTACGGCCATATCCAAATTATTGGAAGTTTCAGTACTTCAGGGCTGCCTGAAAGAGGACGCCGAACGAACTGTATCCGAAATCTTTTATTTCCTGCAAATATGCCTGTATCGCTTTCTTGATGTAATCACCGCCACTTCTTCCACCTCCCCATTAACCGGAGGTCGAACTTTTGCCAAACGTATCCGGATGTTTATAATTTGCGGAAATGCCTGCTCGACTGCCGAGATAATGCGGGTTGCAACATGTTCCAGCAAACCGGACGGAATGGCCATTTCCCTTTTGACAATTTCAAAAACATCGGCATAGTTAAGGGTATCTTTCAGGTTATCGGTTTGTCCGGCAATACTCAAATCAAGGTATAGTTTCAGGCTAACGGTAAACGTATTTCCCACCGTTTTTTCCTGCTCCAAAACCCCGTGACGCGCATGAAATACCATGTTTTTCAACTCGATGCAGTCCATAACAAAATTAATTTTTTTTTACAAAAGTAAGTTTTAGTTTGCTTTTTAACAAATATGATTGTATTTTTGCATTCAATTAAATCAAAATTAACCCCCGCCTTTAATACACGAATAAACACAAATAAAATCAGTGCATTAGCGGCAAATAAAAATATAAAGATATGAAATGGAACAAAGAAACGGTTTCTTCCGGAATTGCTCATAACGCTTTAGCCGTAGGGACTTATGTAAAAGGAAACATTAGCGCGGAAGAAGATTTCCGCATCGACGGAAAATTGGAGGGAGATATTGAATGTACAGGAAAGATCATTGTTGGACCGCAAGCTGAAATTACAGGGAATATACAGTGTCAAAACACCGATTTAATGGGACTGATAGTAGGCAATATTACTATTTATGAAACGGCAAGTTTGAAATCCACCGCCCGGTTTACGGGAGAAATAGCGGCCAAATACATTGAGATTGAAGCCGGCGCCGTATTCAACGGAACTTGCAGAATGATTAGCTGACGTTTATCTTCCGGTATCCCGGATTAAATCTTTTATTCGAGCGTTTAATTTCACGGCGTGCATCAAATCCTCTATGGTGAGATGCATTCTGTATTTCCAGTAATGAAAAGGATTAGCAGGAATGTTAATCCTTTCTTTGTTTGTATCTGCCCGGCGAATCCGGTCGTCGACAGACAGCCAGTCCTGCAGGGGAATAATGGTCAGCATGGAACGCGCATTCAAGTGATTGAAAAGAATTTGCCCGCAGATTTCCGCCGGACATTCGTCCGGCGCGGTTCCCCGGCGGTGCAACACATCGTTGTAATACCTTTGCGTCTTTTCCGGATTTTCTTTCCACCACATACGAATCGTAGCCATATCGTGGGTGGAAGTCGTACACACCGAATGGTACGGCAAATTCAACAAACAGGTAAATTCCACACCGGGGTCTTTGGGCATCCGTTCGATTTCCAGGCTGAAAATCTGCAATTGCTTCATAACCGCCGGAACACATTCGGGAATCATCCCCAAATCTTCGCCGCAAGCCAGCATGTCGGTGGACGAAATGAGCGGCAACAACTTTCCGTATCCCTGTTCGCCCCAGAAAATATTGTGCCGCCGGTAAAAATAATCCCGGTACAAATTGTCGAAAGCATATTTGTCGGAACTGTCTAATTCCCTGTACATGAAAGACGAAGAGGCCACGATTCGCGGATGAAAACGGTTGTGTTCCTGCCGGTCTTCGATAAACAGCACCTCGTTGCAAACGGCATAAAGGCTGTCGCGAATGACACGGTTTTTTTCATCGTCTTCTTTACCGGAAAACCATGTTTTTATTTTCAATTGCGTGTTAAACTTTTCTTTTGGAGCAAAATGCCGCGCCGATGACCTGTCTAAGTATATCCGGCAAACTTCCTTCGTATAATCGCCAAACAGTTCGGGCAGAAAACATTCATTGATACGGGCGCGCGTATAGCGTTCCGGTTGAAAATTGAATCCTGCATGCCGGATTTCTTCGACAGACAGGGGCAGAGCAGGACTGAAACAGCCGGAAAGTCCCTGCACCGAACTTTCGGGAATCTCCCAAATCCTGAAAAAGCCCAGTATATGGTCTATACGGTAAGCGTCGAAATAATCCGACATCTTGCCGAAACGTTTTTTCCACCAGCCGAACTGGTCGGCTTCCATTTCCGTCCAGTTGCAGGTCGGGAAACCCCAGTTCTGGCCGGTCGCCGAAAAATCGTCGGGGGGAGCGCCGGTACTGTATTGCATGTTGAAAAATTCAGGCGCGGTATGGACTTCGACGCTTGTTCTGCCGATGCCGACAGGTATATCCCCTTTCAGTACAATGCCTTTGGAATGAGCGTAATCTTTCGCTTCAGACAATTGCCTGTGCAAATGAAACTGAAGATAATAATACAGTTCTACCGGATAAATTTTATCCCGAAGGTGAGAATAAGAAGCATAAGGCACAAGCCATTCCTTATTATTGTTGAAAAATTCGATAAATTCTTCGGAATCTAAGGTTTTTTCTCCTTCCTGATTGAAAATTTCGCCGAAAAACGCCCATTTGGTCTGTTCCACCTGTTCATAATCCACTGCTTCCAGGGCATTCAACTCTTTTTGTTTTTTCCGGTAAAAAACATCCCGTTCGGAACTGTTCAGTTTGCCCATCGCATCGAGTCGCAAATAAACCGGATGCAGGGCATAAATCGAAATGGCACTGTAAGGATACGAATCCAGGTAAGTGTGTGTTTGGGTTGTATCGTTTACCGGCAAAATTTGCAGGATTTTCTGGGAAGTCAGGCTCAGCCAGTCAACGAAAGCCTTCAGGTCGGCAAAATCGCCGATGCCGAAACTGTGTTCCGACCTGAGTGAAAAAACCGGAACGACTGTCCCTGCGCATTTCCATTCAAAACCTTCGTCCCTGAATTGCAGGCCGGAAAAAATAACCGTTTCGTTCTTCTTCGGGTCGGGCAGGGATAAAATCCGGTTTTCGCCTGTTTCCCACCGAATTACCGATTTGTCTTTTTTGTCGATAATACAAAATTTATATTCGACAGGATGAGTCCGACAAGGCTCACTCAGCGGGATTTGGCAAGACCACTCCGGGAAATTTGCATCGTCCATAACCAGGGCCTGCGCAGGGTTCCAATTCCCCAGTTCCGGTTGATTTCCGACCATAACAAGCGTTTGATTACCGATTATTTCCGGCGCCGATACGCTGATTTGGATTTTCTCCCTGCGATTAGTCTGTACTTTCCGTGGCGTACGGGCGAACCAGCATTTGGCGAAAGCCGACGAATAAAAAGGTATATTCTTCGGAAAATTTTGCCAGCAGTCAATTACATAATAATTTTCCGTTGTGTCGGCAATGGATAAGCGGTGATTTTTCTTCCATTCCTCAAAAATCATACGGACGCCGGAACGCAGGAAGTACCGGTATTCAAAATCTACCGGCGCATCCGGCAATTCGATTTCCAAAAACCAGTTGCCGGCTTCCGTACAGTGCATTTCCTTCGCACAGGCATTATTCCAGGCGCCTAATTCGGGCAAAGAACCGGCGATGTGGAGCGTTTGTCCCCACGTTGTATCGTATTGAATATTAAATGTTATTTTCATTAAGTAATGCGAAATAAACAAGATATTGCAGTGTTGTAAAAATTATTAAACACAGCGTTTCACGGAGTGGATTTCACGGAGGGACACGGAGTGGATGGTTACATGTTATTTATTTTGTATTCCATGATGAATTATGTGATTGCGGGAATCAGGATTTTTCGTTAGATAATTGTTTGTAGTTTTGAAGCGCTAAATTGTATTTGCTAATGCGCAGTCCCATCATGCGCTCGGTAATGCCCAGCTGTACTGCCGCTTTCGCCATATTTCCCCCTGTCAGTATCAGGGTATCCATAATCATCTGTCTTTCGACTTTCTCCAGCACATTGCTCAGGGTGCCTTTGTCGATGGTATCAGACGAAAAACCGGTCTGTAAAGTCGGCGGCAGGTTGTAGGAATGTATCACATTGTCGGAGGTGAGTATCATCGCCCGTTCTATGACGTTTTCCAGCTCCCGGATATTGCCCGGCCACGAATATACCATCAGCATGTCCATGGCTCCGCTGGTTACCCGTTTGACTTTCGTTCCGTTTTTTTTGTTCACTTTGTCAATGAAATGGTCTGTCAGCATGGGAATATCCGCCCGCCTTTCCCGCAGGGCAGGCACATACATGGGAAACACGTTGAGCCGGTAGTACAAATCTTCGCGGAAAGTGTCTTCTTTAATCATGTTTTCCAGATTCCGGTTGGTTGCGGTGATGATGCGGACGTCAATATCAATGGTTTTATTTCCGCCGACACGCTCTATCTGTTTCTGCTGCAGTACCCGCAAAAGCTTCACCTGCATGGACAGGGGCACGTCGCCGATTTCGTCCAGAAATATCGTACCGCCGTTG
The DNA here is from genome assembly GCA_031257875.1 of Dysgonamonadaceae bacterium. GTDB lineage: Bacteria > Bacteroidota > Bacteroidia > Bacteroidales > Azobacteroidaceae > Azobacteroides. The sequence goes on along the minus strand of JAIRNV010000110.1, from coordinate 2,932 downwards.
GCCACCTCGAAGCGTCCCGTATGCATGGCGTTAGCGCCGGTAAAAGCGCCCTTTTCATGTCCGAAAAGTTCGCTCTCTATCAGGGTTTCCGGCAATGCGGAGCAGTTGACTTTCACAAAAGGCCTGGAAGCGCGGGGACTTGCATTGTGTATGGCTTCGGCGATGAGTTCCTTGCCTACGCCACTTTCTCCGCGTATCATTACTGTTGTGTTGGTTGAAGAAACTCTTTCTATCATATTGTAAAGGTCGTTCATCAGCGAGGAATTACCGATGATGTTTTCGGGCTTGAACAGTTTTGCGCCTTTCAAACGCATATTTTCCTTACGCAGTTCGTCAAGTTCTTCGATTTGTTTCCTGCGGACGGATATGTTCCGTCCTATCAACATGCCAACGATATTCAGGAATTTAATTTCAGCCGAAAAGTCGGTGATGCCGGGATGTGTTTTGTGAATGCTTAGCGTTCCGGTTATTTCGTTTTTGATAATGACGGGAACACAAAGGAAAGCCATAGGTTTATCACCGTCAAATGTAATGCCCGTCCGGTTCAAAAACTCACTGCTTCCGGCAATATCGGGAATGACAACCGGTTGCTCCGTATCTACAACTTTTCCGACAACCCCTTCGCCGATTTTATATATGCCCTTCTTTTTCTCTTTCTCCGTCAGCCCGTATGCCGAACTTATCATGATTCTGTCGCAGTTGCGGTCAACAATGGTGATAATGCTGTATTGTGCCTTTAAATATTCGCACAACTCTTCCAGTACCCGTTCCAAATCTTTGTAAATGTCCTGACTGTGGCTGATAACGTTGCTGATATCCACCAGAAAGTTCAGGTCGCTGTCGGCGTAACACACCCGTTTGTACTTTTCGCAAAACATATTTCAATCGCTTAATTTATGCTGCAAAAGTAATGTTTTTTGTGTGATTATGCTATATCTTTTAAAATAAATTTATCTTTTCGATATATTTTAGGTCAATTACGAACTGCAAAATATGAATTACGGGTAATCCGGCTACTTGTAATCCGTAATTATCCTTCACCGGCAATACGCTTATAATATTCCACGATTTCGGAAGGGAATATGTTCCGTTTGTTTTGCTGGGCCATCTCGGCAATTTTTTTTTTCAAATCGGCAACACAGTGTTTATCAACGGGCAGGTTTTGTTCTTTCAGGAACTGGCGCAACATTCCCCTGCCCGAATGTTTCCCGAACAGGTTGTGGAAACTTTCGCGTCCGACTTCCCTGCCGTCAAACGGCTGAAAAGCCAGCGTATCGACAAGCGTACTCGCGGCATGTATTCCCGATTCGTGGCTGAACGCCATCCTGCCGCACACAGGCTTGCTTTCGGCTATCGGCCGCCCCGATGCTTCCGAAACATACCGGCAAAGGGAATATAATGCAGTAAGATTGTATTTGTTTTTCCTGCCGGTCAGTTTCAACGCCATCAGCGTCTCCTCCAGCGCCGCATTCCCGGCCCTTTCGCCCAGACCGTTTACCGTCAGGCTGAGACTCGAAGCGCCCGACTGCCAGGCGGTAAAGGCATTGGCGGTAGCCATACCCAGGTCGTTGTGGGCATGGAAATCAATGTCCATATCGGGGTACAGACTTTTGATGCTTTTTATCAGTGCGGCGGTTTCCATCGGCGACAGGACGCCTACCGTATCGGCAAGCCTGATGCGGAAAATGTTCAGGCTGTCGGCTATCTCTATAAATCCGAAAATATCTTCCCTGTTGCATCGCGAAGCATCCTGAGCGCCGAGGCTAACATATTTGAAACAGCGCCGCGCGCATTCTACAACCTTCGGAAGCGTGTCTTCCACCCATTGCCGGCTCTTTCCCATGGCCGACAACTGTATGTTTGACAGCGGGAAAGCGATATGTATGCCCTCCGCTTCGGTATACGCCGCCTGTTCGATGTCTTCCGGCAAGGCTCTGCTCCACACCGAAATGCGGGCTTCCGTGTGCATACCGACCATCCGGCGAATGGTTTCACTTTCGTCCGTCCCCATCGCCGGCGTGCCCGCCTCAATCTCATCTACGCCCGTTTCATCAAGCATTCGGGCTATTTTTAATTTTTCCCTGCGGGAAAATGACACGCCGGGCGCCTGTTCCCCGTCGCGGAGGGTGGAATCTATTATCCATACATCGTTGTTCATGTTATCAAAGTTTACAGCATTTACACGCAAAAAATATACCAAAGCGAAAGTGGTATAATCTATAAATTATTATATATAAATTAAATAAAAACAAATTCCATTATAAAATCCGCTTTTATAATGAGCCGGATGACTAACAAAAATGTAGGAAAAAAATTGTATTATCTACAAAAATGCAGGAAAATGACACGCGTAACCCATAACTTAATAAATGCACAAAATTATCCTGCGCAAAGGGTATATTTCAAATTGAGAATTGACAATTGATAATTATTTTCTTCATTCTCAATTATCAATTAAAATAACTAAGATATAATAAGGTAATAAGGTTGATTGTAGATGGAACAATTCTCTGCTACCAAGGTTGTTTTTGTTGTTAAGTGATAAAAAATAAATAACATGTAACAATCCACTCCGTGTCCCTCCGTGAAATCTACTCCGTGAAACTCTGTGTTTAATAATTTTTACAACACGGAGTTTCACGGAGTGGATTTCACGGAGGGACACGGAGGAAAGGATTATACTTTACGCGGTATGGTTTTGTACATCAGGATTTATCAAAAATTAATGATTTGTGGTGAACGGTGAACCGGCATCTCGTAGAGATGCAAAGTTCGGTAGAAAATAGCGTTCCCTTCTCAAACCGGCATCCCGTACCTTAGATTTGCATTTAGAAAGGAAAATAAAAAAAGGAGTAACTTTGCGGGGATAAAACTTTATAAAAACATAAAATTCAAAAGGAAAGGAACCGGTCGGCAACCTGTTATCCCGTAT
>JAIRNV010000036.1 GCA_031257875.1 Dysgonamonadaceae bacterium | reverse complement strand
CTGGATTGCTTCACTGCTTCGCAGTTCGCAATGACGCAGCGGGGTTGAAATACCGCACACGTCATTGCGAACTGCGAAGCAGTGAAGCAATCCAGGATAAATACGGTTCATTTGTTTACATTTGCGTAACATGAGTTAGTAAATGACAATCTTATATCAACGCATGACGTCTTTTTATTCAAATATATGTTTCGCGGTTGCCGAAAAATATTCCGGTAAGTTCGCCGCGACTCTTGGCGAACTCGTCGCAATTCCCGGCAATTTCGCCGCAACCCCCGGCGAACTCGCCACAATCTCCGGCGAACTCGCCACAATCTCCGGCGAGTTCGCCGAGACTCCCGGCGAACTCGCCGAAACTCTTGGCGAACTCGCCGCAACCCCTGTCAAGTTCGCCAAATATTCGGTAAACAACTGTTTCTTTAATAACTCATGTTACGCATTAATTAATAATTCATGTCTGGATTGCTTCACTGCTTCGCAGTTCGCAATGACGGCTGCGGTTATTGAACCTCACCGCGTCATTGCGAACTGCGAAGCAGTGAAGCAATCCAGGATAAATACGGTTCATTTGTTTACGTTTGCGTAACATGAGTTAATAATATCCATAAAATTGTTATTTTATTAGTTTAACTTCCCTGTATTGCCTGCGAACGTAATCTAAATCCAGTTGTGCCTTCAATAATTTTATCTCTAAGTTTTTCTATGCTATCTTTTTTCTGAAAAGGGATATCTAATTTGCGAAGTATAATTTCCAAATCAAGTCTTTTTAATTTTCGAGATAACAAATACTCTTCGCCTTCTTTTCTGGTTTTCATTTTCGGGAATTCGTGAATGATATAATCTACATCAATGGGACTATCTGTATCATTAATATTTATATCTAATTCGTTGTATACAAATCTAATATTACAAACCCCATTTTGTAATTTTACAATCTTTTCTTCCGGCAAATTGCTTAAATAAGAAATAAATTTCTCTACTTCTCGCAAATATATATTATTCATAATGATATTTTTTTTAGAAAATTCATCAACAAAATCTTTTATCCCCTCAATTATAACTGATGACAGAAACAATTTTCATTACCATATATATTTTTTCCTTCAAACTCTAATTTTCCTGCTTCAATAGTTGAGTATCTCTTCAATAAGAAACTTTATATCATTTTTCTTACAAAAGTATTTCATTATTAGTCTAAATATTTGGCAAATATTTTTGCAGAATTGATTTTACCTATATAAAGAAATGCAGCCTTTTCTTCCTCGGCAGTCCATTCCATGTCTGTCTTCCAACATTTATTGTCGTTAGAAGTAACAGGAATTAACATAGATGAAGTTCCCGTTTTTGTTTTTTCCCGTCTCTTGGAACGAATTGTATTTGTTATATTGTTTATCATATAAACTTTTATCTTACAAAAATACAACTTTAATTTATTCGCTGATTACCTTTTCTTTCCTGGCCAGCGAAGATCCTTCCTTATTCAAGCGCTGAACCAGTTTAGCCTTCGTAAACATCGCATGTTCAAAATTATTCGACCACTCAATGGCATTTTGCGGACAGGAAACCGTACAAATCGAACAAAACGTACAACTCCCGACGTCATATAAGTATCTATCCAGCACTTTCTTTTCTTTGCCGGTTGCTTCATCCGTTTCTTTCTTGCCGATGACCCGAATCGTTCCGTTCGGACAATTCAATTCGCAAATTCCACAGGCTGTGCATTTGTGCCGATTCGCTTCATTGTGAGGCATAACCAATTCGCCACGCATCCGTTCGGCCGGAAAAACCTTGCCTCTGTTTTCGGGGTATTGTTCCGTAACTTTCGGACGGATAAAATTGAGTATGGTGATGTACATCCCCTGCATCAATCGCCAGATTCCTAAAAATATATTTTTTATATAATTTATCATGCTGATATATTGTATTAACGGGTTCTTAATTGTTGTACAAGAAATTCCTTCAACGGGTTCAGATATGCTGCCCCTAAATCCCAATGATCAATATTCCCATAATCTCTTTCCTTCTCTTTGATTTTTACCTTCTCTCTTTTGCTGTCTCCCAACAAGGCTTCCAGATAACCGTATATCTTTGTTTTTTTCGCCGGCGTAGTAAGCGGTTTTTCACGCCCTTCTATTGTTTTGCTTTTCAGGCATTTTTCGTAACCTTCCCAACAATCCGAAATCGGACGGTTTTTTTCGGGAATAATTTCTTCAAGAAGATTTTCTAAAGTGCCGTTGTCTCTATTGTTGGGAAAAAGAAACAATTCAAAAGAAAGATGGAAATCAGTTTTCCATTTTTCGATTTCTTTTTTCTTGTCTTCAAAATCAATGTCAGCGTCAAAAACAACCAGATTAACGCCTCCTTCATCTGTATTCCGCTGCATTATTTGCTGGGTTTTCTTATTGATTCCCCATCCTTCCGCGTTGATTATAGTATAATTTTTAATTGCCGATTCCGGTAAAATATGCTCAATATAATCCAATAAAAATTTCTCATCGGCGATTCCTTCAACAAAAATTTTAACGGTACTCATAATCAATCTCGTATTTCGGTTTCATTCTCAATGACATCCTGAAGAGCGTCATAAGAAAACCGGTATGACTTATATCCGGCTTTCTTTGTTTTTGCAATATCAAAAACCATTACATCATTTTGCATTGAAGTGAAATCTTCTTCCAAAACGGTTTTCAATGAGGAAAGCACCTCAATATTATGCGTAGTGATAAAAAGCTGAATATCACTTTGCAAAACAGCAGACAGCAATTCTTTCCAAAGATTTTTGTGTGCCGAATAATGCAAGCCGTTTTCTATTTCATCAATGCACACAAATGCTTTTGAATTTATAACCGGATCAACCTTAAGCCATTCAGCTCCACTTTCGATACTTATAGCCGGTTTTTCCAAAACAACGGAAATAATATTCAAAAATCTTTTGACGCCTTCACCCATGATGTTAACCGGAACAAGTTCTCCAATATCTTTCATATCAAAATAAACATCATTGCTCACCACACGAATTCCAATAATAGCATCGCCAAAAGCATCCTGTAACATTTTTATAATGGTTCCCTCTTCTTTTCTTATCATTATATTCGCAAGCACTGCCCGCATTTCAGTTTCATTTTTGTCCGCAGAAATAAAACTTGCATTGAGCGCTCTATGACTTCCTCCGGATGCGTCAAAATTCAGAGAAAAATGATTGTTATCATAAATCAAAGAAGATTTTTCCGGTTCCTGTAACGAAGAATTTTTGAAAGAAAACAAAAATTTAATTCCACTAATTTGCGGCGCTGATATAATCGTTAAATTTTTTCTTGGTTGAAATATTGCCTCCAGATCAAGCCACCTTTCACTGCCATCGCCAAACTTGCCGTAAAAGGAAGGTTTGTTTCGATAAGACATATTGTGGAACAAGTATTTCAATGCGTCTTCTGCCTCTCCGAATCCCCGGAATGAGTTGATAACAGAAGGTAAATCCGTGTAAGGCATCCCCGACATCAGAAACAAAGCTTCAAGAATGGAAGTTTTTCCCGAATTGTTTTTTCCCACAAAGAGGTTTACTTTCGACAAACCGTCTATTTCAAGAGAATCAAATCCTCTGAAATTGGTTATTTTCAATTGTTCCAAATGTGCCATATTATAAATAGATTACCCAAAGAGCCATTAATATTATATTCAGCAAACTAATCGGCATCAATATTTTCCACTCCAATTTCAATAACTGGTCGATACGCAAACGCGGGAAAGACCAGCGTACCCACAAAGCAAGGAAAACGCAGAAAAAAGTTTTTCCGAAAAACCAAATCACCGGAGGAATGTAATCCATAATTGTGTTCACCCCTTCCCATGGCGTGTGCAAAGGCATCCATCCGCCCAGGAACATGGTAGCAGCAATCGCCGCAATGATAAACATGTTCATGTATTCCGCCAAATAGAAAAACCCGAACTGGATACCGGAATATTCCGTATGGTATCCCGCCGTCAATTCCGACTCGGCTTCCGGCAAATCAAAAGGGCCGCGGTTGGTTTCGGCATGTCCCGCAATCAGGTAAATGACAAACGCAATAATCGCCGGAATACCGCCTTTGAAAATAAACCATCCGTCCGCCTGCATTTCAACAATCTGCGACAGTTGCATCGTCCCCGAAAGGATAACGATAGTCAGCAATGAAAGTCCGCACGACAGTTCATAACTGATCAACTGTGCGCCGGAACGCATCGCGCCGATCATCGTATATTTACTGTTACTCGACCAACCCGCCAAAAGGATACCGACTACTCCCAGCGACGAAACGGCAAGCAAATAAAACACACCCATATTGAAATCTATCGCGTGTAAACCTTTGTCGAAAGGAATCGCCCCGAATGTGCACAAGGATGCGATAATCACAAGGAAACTTGCCATGCGGAACAAGCGCAGGTCTACATGATTCAGATGAATGATTTCTTTCAGCAGTATCTTAATCATATCCGCTACGCTCTGGAACAGGCCCCAAGGTCCTACGCGCGTCGGCCCCAGGCGGCACTGGAAAAAGGCGCAAACTTTCCGTTCCGCCCATATCAGTATCAACGCCAACACTGCATAAACCGCTAAAACCGCTATGCCTATCAATATAAATTCTATCAATAGCGTCCATCCTTCGCCCAAATTCGTGCGAAGAAATTCATCTATCCAATCGGTTACTACTTTAAAGTGAAACATATTTTATTTATCTATTTCTTTTTTAAGCATTTCGTAAATTTCCGTCCGAGGTTTAAGATACAGATCCGTGTCCTTATCGGCAATATAACTCCCGTGATAAACCTGCATTATCTCATTCCTCCATTTTCGTAACAAATATCATACAAATCGCGAACAGCCCAAAAAGGATTATCCGTATGCAATGCCCACCAATGTTCCATGAGAAAATCCAATCCCCCATATTTCTTCAAATACAAATAAGCATCCTGCGCTCTCATCTTGTATTCATCCGCAAATTTTGGAATTATATAACTTATAAAACCGACTTTATCAGATGTTTCTTTATCAAGCATACTATTTGTATTATTTATTTCCATATTACTAATATAGAGAATCACATAATCCAGCTACCCGCCAATCCGCAATCTTTGTCCCCGGAACAAACCTATCAATAGCGTCCATCCTTCACCCAAATTCGTGCGAAGAAATTCATCTATCCAATCGGTTACTACTTTAAAATGAAACATATATTAAATTAGTTTGTCTATATCTTTCTTTAATTCAGGCAAATTATTAATAATTATTGCCCAAATATTTTCATCTGAAATACTGTCATACGAATGAATAACAAAATTGCGCAAATTGACAATTTTACGAGCGTTATTTATTGGGAAATCCGGTTCTTTCGATAAAATTCTGTTTGTAGCTTCACCGATAATTTCCAAATTTCGTTCAATGGCGCGCTTGAGCATCCGATTTTGCTGAAATAACAGGAAGTTTTTCTCTCTTTCAAGGAAATAACCGTCTATTTCATCTATTGCAAACCGAATGTCATACAGCCATTTTTCTACCCTTTCATCCATATATCAATTTTTTATCCCGCTCTATTGAACGCCGCAGGACAGGATTTTTTACCGTTTTTTCTTCCACTAAATCAACCGGACGATTAAACAGTTTTTCCAACCCTTCTTTCAATTCCATGTAATTGTCAAAATAATAAAACAAATTAACATCGCCAAAATTCACCAACAAATCAACATCGCTTTCCGGTGTAGATTTGTTGGTCGGAACAGAACCAAACAGATACATATTTTTAACATGATGCTGTTTGCAAAGTTCCGAAACAAAGGCAATATTTTGTTCTACAATATTCATTTTATTTTCACTATCTGCTCTTTATTAAAAGGAAGATAATTGACAATAATATCCCAAATAATTTCGTAATCAATGCCAAAATAAGCATGAGAAATACGATTTCTCAACGAATACATCTCGTTCCATGGCACATCAGAATATTGTTCCCTGATTTCGGCGGGTACATTCTTTGCAGCCTCACCTATGATTTCAAAATTGCGTATCACCGCATCAACCGTTTTATAGTCACGTTTAAAACTAACAAAATCATAGCCTTGCGTATATTCAAAAATATGATCCATCGCTGTGATAATATCGTCAAGATACATTTGATATGCCCCGCCCTTTTCTTTCATATATACTGCACCTGATTTAAAATCACGGGTTTGATTTGTTCTTTCAATGCATTTTTTGTGACCAGATCAATTTTATGATTCAATTCTTTTTCCAGATAGGTTTCCAATGAAAAAAAACGCCATCCCACAGGACTGCTAAATTCAACCAGTATATCTATATCGCTGCTTGCAGTATTCGACTCATCAGCAAAAGAACCGAACAAACCGACAGTCTTCACTGCCCATTCTTTTTGGAGAACAGGTTTAATTTCCTGCAATTTACCGATTATTTCGCTACGAGTTTCCATATCTTTTTTAATGCTTTAAAAATTTACTTACAACCCCGTCACACCTTAAAATATACATACCCGCCGACAGCGCCGAAACATCCATTTTTTCTTTTACCCCCGACTCAGAAAAAACCAACCGCCCCGCCTGATTATAAATTTCCGCCTTTATAATTGAGTGAGCGGGATAAAAATACAGACAGTCCATGACGGGATTAGGATAAACTTGAAGTTGATCAGCGCTGATTTTTGCAGTGCCGGACGTTGCCTCGCTTTTAGGAATATATCCGCTCTCGACAATGGCCGCATTTGCTGCTTCCGTTTGCAGCCATTCATATAGTTTGCAGGCTGTTGAATTATGGTCTAAATCGGAACGAATAGCCACATGTACTTTGGAAATAAACGGATAAGTTCCGTTTTTTACTGTATGTTCACTTGGAAAAATACCGTTAATGGCGATTTTCGGTACGATTTCATCCGGCATCCGTACCATAACATCCTTATAGAAATTAAAGGTATAACACAGACCATTTATATTATTTCGTACTTCGGTAAAAGTGCCTGCCATAGAAGGTATTTCGCTGCTTTCAGGAAAATCGGCCATTTCCAGGCCATCCATTACCAACTCCCGCATCACTTCTTCGCTTCCGGAATTGCGCGGACGGGTAAATGCCTTAATTTCATTATCGGTTCCACCTACTTCGTTCCAATTGGTTATATTGCCGGTGTAGATTCTTTGAACTTGCTCAACCGTCAGCGACCGCAAGGGATTATTCTTGTTGACGATAAAAACAAAGGCGTCAATCGCAATCGAATTTTCCATCAGCGATACGCCGATTTCATCGGCGTGGGCTTTTTCGTCGGGTGAGATTGTCCGGTGTGTCAGGATAATATCGGTGTTACCGTCAATCAGATTCATAAAGGCGCCGTGCGTTTGCGAAACTTTTATCCGCTCGCCGAAAAAATCGGAATACCCTGTGGGAATATCTTCCTCATTGGCTTGCAACGACCATTCCCCTACTATATTTGAAACCCATTCGTAGCGAATATTTAATAGTTTACAGGCAATCATTGCGTTTAACGGCTTGGTGGACGTGGAGCCATCTACTCGCGGATAATTCGCAAAAGTAATCCCTTCAATTGTACCGTTATTTTCAATTCCTTCTACAGAAGAACATGCGATACAGCAAAGCAATACGCTGACAATTAAATATATTTTTTTGAATAAATCCATATTCCTGCTTATTTTTATCCGTTTACCTGTCAATACAGGGAATCACATAATCCAGCGCCCCGCCGCATAATCAAACTCGCCCAATCGGTTATTACTTTAAAGTAAAACATTTGTTAAATTATTATTTACTTGCTACCAAATACACTTCAGCCCATTTCCTTCATACAATCTCATTTTACTGTCTTTGCTTACCAGCGTATATTTATTTCGAATACATTGGTAAATTAACATCCGGTCGAATGGGTCTTTATGATTTTCTTTCGCCGGCAAAAGGTGAAAACCCAAAGCTTCCAACGGTTCCAACGGAAGCATTTCAAATCCGATTTTCGCGCAATATACAGGAATATCTTCCACACTAAAAGCATCTAAAACCAGTTTACCCAAACTATGCTTCAAAGCAATTTCCCATAACGATACGGCACTTACAAATACCTTGTTTTTTGTATCTTGCAGTTGTTCGATGGTATTTTGGGAAAGCTCGTCGCTTTTACCGATAGCCCATAATAAAGTATGCGTATCCAACAGTAATTTTTTCATTGTATTGCAAGCAATTCTTCCGTTGTCATTTCAAAATCGTCCTTAAACTCTATTTTGATTTTGCCGTCGAGCAGACCTATTTTTCGTTTTGCCGTTTTTTCAGCAGCATAAGGTACGATAACAGCCAACGGTTGCCCTGTTTGGTCATGCAATATATTGATTCTGCTACCTTTCTCTATTTTTTGCATAATATCGGGAAAATTGCTTTTCAATTCTCTTGCGAATACTGTTTTCATACCGTTTCTATTTACCGTCATTTTTTTATTTATTTCCCGTTTACCTGTCAATACAGGGAATCACATAATCCAGCGACCCGCCGAGCATAATCAAATCCGCAACTTTCGTACCCGGAACAATGGCTTTCAACACATTCACCAAAGTCATGGACGGCGAACGGAATTTAATCCGGTACGGATATTTATCCCCCCGACTGTTGATATACACGCAAAATTCGCCGCGAGCGCCTTCGACCCGCTGGAAATATTCGCCTTCCGGCAGTTTGATAATCGCCCTGGTCTTAGCGGCATAACCGCCTTCTGGAATGTTATCTATCAATTGTTCAAGGATTTTCAAAGACTCTTCAACTTCGTCCAGACGGATAATATAACGGTCGAAAGTCAAGCCGCCCGTGCGAAGCATTTCCTTGAACCCGGCTTTTGCGTATGCGGCATAAGGATCAATTTTCCGGGTATCGTTACTCCAGCCCGAAGCGCGGCCGACCGGTCCCGTCGCGCCCAAAGCAATCGCTTTTTCCCGGCTCAGATAACCGATTCCGTCCATACGTCCGCGTGCAATCGGATTGCCGGTGAACAGCAAATGATATTCTTTCAACATCTTACGCATATAAGGGATAAAATCCTTCACCCGCTTTTGAAAATTCGGATGAATATCGGCCATCACGCCGCCGATTACATTATAATTAGCCATCAGACGGCCTCCGCAAGTTTCCTCGAAAATGTCCATGATTTTTTCGCGGTCGCGCATCCCGTAAACAAATGCCGTAATCGAACCCATATCCATACACATAGCCCCCCAACCCAAAAGGTGAGAAGCAATACGCGTCAATTCGTCGATAATTGTCCTTATATAATGCGCCCTTTCGGGAACTTCCAGCTGTAAACCTTTTTCGACTGCCAGACAAACCGCGTGCCGGTTGATCGCCCCAGAAAGATAATCGAGCCGGTCGGTCAGATGAAGAATTTGGGGATAAGTATAAGCCTCGCTCATTTTCTCAATTCCCCTGTGAATGTATCCGAAATTCGGATCTATTTTCCTAATCACTTCGCCATCCAGCGAAACCCGCAAATGAAGCACACCGTGCGTCGCCGGATGTTGCGGACCGAAGTTCACCACGTATTCGCTTTGATCAAAAACCGTTTCATGCGCTTCAAATTTATCGTCCGCGTTCATTATGTCGAGAACCGGAAGTGTTTCCATTTCCGCAAGGTTTTCATTTCCCAAAGGAATCGGATTGATTTCGGGACGGGCATCATAATCTTTCCGCAGGGGAAATCCCCGCCAGTCCTGACGCAGGAACAAACGCCGCATATCGGGACTGTTCACGAAGCAGATACCAAAAAAGTCATGCACTTCCCGTTCGTAAAGGTCGGCGGAATCCCACAAATCAATAACCGAATCAAACTTCGGCGCCGCTTTGTCGGAAGTCGCGGTTTTCAGGAAAAGGATAATCTCAGGATTTTCCGAAGAAGACAAACTGTAAATCACACCCAGAGTATCGCCGTAATCCATTCCGATGATGTCCCGCAAATAATCAAAGCCGCTGTTTTTCAACAATGAAGCGGCTTCGTAGCTGTTTTTCCCGGGAACAGCAAGGCTGCAAGTGTTTTCTTTTTGCTCAATGGCGGCAAAGGGCAACAAGGCTTGCAAATTTTCCATATCTTTCATCGTTTGCCCCCTTTCTCATCCTTTTTGAGAGGGTTCATATCTTTGAGAGCCTTGATAGCCTCGAAAGCTTTAGCCTTAATCCTCTTAAAATCCATTAAACCCGGTTCCTCTGATAAGCTGAAAAACTCCTGCATCTTAATTTTCCTCGCCAGCTGCATCATGCCGTAAATCATGGCGTCGGGGCGAGGAGGACAGCCGGGAATATACACATCCACCGGGATGATTTGGTCGACGCCCATCACCGTGTGGTAGGAGCTTTTGAAAGGCCCGCCGCCGATGGCGCAAGCGCCGAAAGCCATCACATATTTGGGTTCGGCCATCTGGTCGTAGAGCCGTTTCAAGACAGGCGCCATTTTGTGGACAATCGTACCGCAGCAGAAAATCACGTCGGCCTGGCGCGGACTGTTGCGGGTTACTTCCCAGCCAAAACGTGCAAAGTCGTAACGCGCCGCCCCCAGGGACATAAACTCAATGCCGCAGCAGCTTGTAGCAAAAGTCAAAGGCCAAACCGAATTGGAACGCCCCCAGTTAATCAGGTCGTCCAGTTTGGCGACGGCAATATTGACGCCGTTTGCTCTCAACTCTTTCAAATATTCTTCGAGGTATTCGTTTTCCTTGAAATCCCCGGTCTTCATATTGCGAATACGGATGTTTTTTACTTCCATTCCAATGCTCCTTTCTTCCATGCATAAACCAGTCCGAGCGCCAAAACGGCCAGAAAGAACGATACCAGTATCAGTCCGTCCACGCCTGCGCTTCTGAAAATGGTTGCCCAGGGAAATAACAATACGGTTTCCACATCAAACGCTAAAAAAAGAATGGCGATTAAATAATACCCAACTTTGAATTGAGCCCATGAAGGTCCCCGCGTAGGAATCCCGCATTCGTAAGGCTCGCCTTTCAAGGGATTGGTAGATTTCGGCGCTACCAGTATGGCAAGTATCAACGCAGCCACTACCATAAAAATAGCCGTAATTAAAACGACTAAGAATAAAGCGGAATTACTCATGAGAGTAGTCTGTTTTTGTAGATTAATTCAAAAATTTTTGCAAAAGTATAAAAATATATCGGTTGCACAAAGAAAGTGGAAATTAAATCTGCGTGCACATCCTGCCGGAAAAATAATTTTTGATTTTACAAAAAAATAATTACCTTTGCACCCGCTTTACGTAACCGCTGGCGAGAAAAAAGTGTGGCTCGCGAATGTTGCGTTTGGGTTTTTAAAACTATAAAAATAGCTATTAATCATGGATTTAATTAAAGTTGCAGAACAAACTTTTGCAAACCCGAAAGAACAGGAATTTCCCCAGTTTAAGAGCGGAGATACGATTACGGTAGCTTACCGGATTAAAGAAGGAACCAAAGAACGTATACAGCAATATCGCGGTGTAGTGATTAAAATTGCGGGCCATGGCGATCAAAAACGTTTTACGGTAAGGAAAATGTCGGATAACGTGGGTGTTGAACGTATTTTCCCGTTAAATTCACCGTTTATTGATAGTATTGTTTTGAATAAAGTAGGTAAAATTCGCCGCGCCAAATTGTATTATTTGCGTAAATTAACCGGTAAAAAAGCAAGAATCAAAGAAAAAAGAGTTTAAATTACTAAACTATGCGCGGAATGGTTTTTGCATAGAAAAAAGCAAGAGGTAAAAGGCGAAGAACTGAAGAGCGTTTTGCCTTTTGCTTTTTATTTTCTACTCTTTGCTTTTTTATCCTTTTCTTATTGTGATAATGCATACCGGAATCTTCTCCACTATCATTGTTCAAATTGTCGCGGGGTTTTAATAACCGGAAAACGGGGATTTAAAGGCGGGGCAAATTTTAAATACAATAAAATATAATTTTTTAAAAGGGA
>JAIRNV010000035.1 GCA_031257875.1 Dysgonamonadaceae bacterium | reverse complement strand
CATCGTTAATGTCCGGCCAGTCCATTGTCTCGATCAAAGGTTTGTCGTATTCGTCCACCAGCACGACAACTTTTTGACCGCTTTTTTCACGGGCGCGGCGAATAAGCGCTTCAAAACGGCTGGCAATGTCTTTTTCTTCGGCATCTTTGCCCCATTGCTTTTCCAGTCGGTGTAATTTTGTATGCAAAGTGTCGCGAAGCGATTGTGCATCGGCGTAAACTCCCACGTTAAAATCAAAATAAAACACCGGATACTCTGTCCATTCCTTTTCCAGACCGGCAATCGCCAGACCGGTAAATAATTCTTTTTTCCCAAGGAAATAGGCTTTGAGCGTGGAAAGGAAAAGGCTTTTGCCGAAACGGCGCGGGCGACAGAGAAAATACGGTTTGCCGGTTGTCGCCAGCCTGTAAATATATGCCGTCTTGTCTACGTATAAATAGCCGTTCGTACGCATATCTTCAAAATCCTGCATACCGACGGGCAATTTCCTGTTGTTTGACATAAGTTTCATTTTTAATGGTTTGTCATACAAAGATACGATACCTTTTTTTGAATTACGAATTATGAATTACCCGTAATTTGTAATTAACCTATATAGCCTTCGGCTCCAAAGTAATAACAGGTATCAGCATTTCCTCCAAAGAAATACCCCCATGCTGAAACGTATCCATATAATACTGAACATAGTAGTTGTAATTATTGGGATAGGTGAAAAAGTCGCTGTTCATGGCGAAAATATACCGCGTACTGATATTGGGCGACGGTAGTCCTGCGGCTTCCGGCTCTTTGATTTCAAAGATTTCTTTCGGATTGTAGGCAAGGTTCTTACCTAATTTGTACCGCAGGTTGGTGTTGGTATTCTTATCGCCAATCACTTTAACAGGCTCGGTTACGCGGATAGTCCCGTGATCGGTGGTGAGGATAATTTTGGCGCCCTTTTCCGAAATTTTCCTGAAAAATTCGAGTGTCGCGGAATGTCTGAACCAGGAGCGGGTTAGCGAACGGTAAGCCGCTTCGGTAGAGGCCAGTTCCCGTATCATCTTCGACTCGGTGCGGGCATGCGAAAGCATATCCACAAAGTTTAAAACGATGACATTCAGCTGGTAATTATCCAGTTGGTTGAAGTTTTGCAGTATTTTTTCACCGTAAGTCGAATCGTTGATTTTGTTGTAGGAAAAAGTATATTTTTTCCTGAAACGTTCAATTTGCGTTTTAATTAAAGGCGCTTCGTTCAGGTTTTTACCTTCTTCCGATTCTTCGTCCACCCAAAGTTCGGGAAACATTTTCTCAATCTGTGCAGGCATCAGGCCGGAAAAAATCGCATTTCGCGCATATTGCGTCGCCGTCGGCAAAATGGAACAGTACAAATCTTCGTTGAATGTGAAGAAATCGGACAGCATGTCTTTGACTTCCCGCCACTGATCCAGGCGGAAATTATCAATCAGGATAAAAAAAAGGTTTTCGCCGCTGTCGAGCAGCGGGAAAAGTTTTTTCTTGAAAATATCGGGACTCATCAGCGGACGTTCGTCTGGACTGGAAATCCACGAAATATAATTGCGTTTCACGAATCTACCGAAAAGCCTGTTTGCCTCCGATTTTTGCATACGCAGTAAATCCAGCATTCCCGTCTGCGATTCTTCCAGTTCCAGTTCCCAATAAATCAGTTTTTTATAGACTTCTTTCCAGTCATCGACGGTAAAAGAGTCATTGATTTGCATACCGATTCTGGTAAAATCCTGCTGGTAGCCGGAAGTCATTGTTTGGGTAATGATTTCGTTTTTGTGCAGATTCTTTTTGATTGAAAGCAGGATTTGATTCGGATTGACGGGCTTAATCAGATAATCGGCAATTTTACTTCCAATCGCCTGATTCATAATTCCCTCGTCTTCGCTTTTGGTAATCATCACCACAGGGACTTCGGGGTTGATTTCATTGATAAGCGCCAAAGTTTCCAAACCGCTCAAGCCCGGCATGTTCTCGTCTAAAAAGATGAGGTCGAAAGTCTGTTCGCGGCAACTGTCGATGGCGTCCTGTCCGCTGCAAACGGTAACTACTTCAAAACCTTTGTCTTCCAGAAACAAAATGTGAGGTTTCAGGAGATCAATCTCATCGTCGGCCCATAAAAGTCTGTTTTTTTTCATTCCTGTTATTTTAAGTATTTTCCGGATTGCTTCACTGCTTCGCAGTGAAGCAATGACGCAACGAGGTTGAATAATCGCAGTTGTCATTGCGAGGGTGAAGCCTCTTGTTGCGACAAGGTTCTACCTTGTTGCAATTATCCTGACAGGTTCAACCTGTCGGGTAGACGGCGCGAGGCTCAGCCCAATGTTGTCAACTTAAGGAATCCCATGCCCTGAAAGGGCATAATCAATAGCGTAGGGCAACGCCCTACGGGATGTGCGATTGTCAATCACTAAGCCCTGAAAGGGCGGAATCAACCGGGATATCGCCCTTTCAGGGCTTGCGTCTGGCCGGCATTTCCTGTCCGTAGGGCGTTGCCCTACGCTAATGGATACAAGGCTTTCAGCCTTAAGTTGACGACATTAGGCTGTGCCTCGCGCCGTCTATCCTGACAGGTTGAACCTGTCGGGATAATTGCAACAAGGTAGAACCTTGTTGCAACGCCTTGATTCCCGCTTTCGCGGGAATGACAGGGCGCGACAGTTTGAAATGCGCCCGTTCGCAATGACGCGGTGAGATTGAAATATCCACGCATCATTGCATGGGCTTTTGTAAATTACAAATTACGAATCACAAATTACGAATTACCCGTAATTTGTAATTCGCAATTCGTCATTCGCCATTTGTAACCGGATCATTGCCGTTAATACACGGATGAACGCAAATAAATTTGCAGCAATCCGTGCATTAGCGGCCAAATCGTTTTTTTCGCACAAATCAATACGTCAAAGAACGCTTTTTGTTAATTACGAATTACGAAATTATGAATTGCGAATTATCAATTACGGGTAATCCGCAATCCGTAATTCATCATTCGTAATTAACTTTTCCCCGTCATTTTCAGCACAAGCAAAAACATCGGGGCGCCAACCAGCGAAGTGATAACGCCCAGCGGTATCTCAAGCGTGGAAACCGACCGCGAAATATCGTCCACCAGCAGCAGGAAGGCGGCGCCCGCCAGAAACGATGCGGGAAGCAGCCACCTGTGGTCGGGGCCTGCAATGAAACGGGAAAAATGCGGGATTATCAAGCCTATCCAGCCGATAATGCCTGTAACCGCCACTACCGACGCCGTCAGCAGCGATGCGCATCCGATGATTATCAGGCGCACCTGTCCGGTATTGACGCCCAAAGCTTTCGCTTCTTCGTCGCCGAAGGAAAGGATGTTCAGTTTCCATGCATTGAGCCACAGCGGTATCAGGGAAAGCAGGATGACGGGCAGGACGTATTTGATTTCATGCAGCGTCACGTTTGTCAGGCTTCCCATGAGCCAGAAAGTGATTTCCGGCAGTTTCGACTCGCTGTCGGCAATGTATTTCATTAGCATAATCAGTGCGTTGAACATAGCGCTTACAATCATCCCCGACAATACCAGCAAAAGGATACGGTCGTGGTTCATGGCGATTATTTTACTTATTGTCAAAGAAATGAACACGGCAAGCAGGCCTGTTGCAAATGCCGACAGCTGTATGCCAAGCAGTCCCGCGGAAAAAAGGATGGCCAGCGCCGCGCCGAATCCGGCTCCCGTGCTGACGCCCAGAATGTCGGGACTGACCATCGGGTTGCGGAACAGTCCCTGATAGGCCGCGCCCGATACGGACAGGGCGCCGCCTGCAAGAACAGCAATCAGGATGCGCGGCAAACGGATTTGCATAATCAGGATGGGCAGGTTTTCGTCGGTATATTCCCCTGTGAAGAGATACCGCAACAGGTCGCCCGCCGGAATCGAATACCGGCCGACCGTGAACGAAAACACCACGACGACTGTTAATACAATCGCCAAAATGCCTAAAACCAGTTTTCCACGCCCCACTGTCATCATTCCATTTTTTCCATTAATTATCAATTACCAATCACCGGCATACAAGTTTTAATCCCTTTCATGGAGCAGATACAAACATCCACACCATATATTTCTTTCAAAACGTCTTCGGTAATAACCCGGTTGCAGCCGCCCGATTTCCATATCTTCCCGTTGTGGACAACCATCACGCCGGCATTGCACATAAACGCATGGTCGGGCGAATGGGTAGCCATCAGGATACCGAGCGAATCGTCCTTCAGGCGGTTGACCTGTGAGATAATCCGTACCTGATTTCCGAAATCGAGGTTTGAAGCAGGCTCGTCCATCACGAGGAACAGCGGCTGCTGTGTCAGGGCGCGCGCTACGATTATCATCTGCTGTTCGCCGCCGCTGAGTTGCGTGAAAATGCGGTTGCGCAGGTGGCTTACCTGTAATTTTTCCATACATTCGTCTGCAATCTGCCGGTCGCGTTTTCCCGGCGAGGCGAAATGCGACAGATGCGCCGTGCGCCCGAACAGCACCACATCGAAAGCCGTAAACGGAAAGGGCAATGTCCGCGCCTGCGGGACGTAGGCGATAACGCGGGCGTAATCGCGCTGCCGCCACCGCTCAATGCTTCGCCCGTCGAGCAGGATTTCGCCCCGCAGCAACGGCAGAATGCCGAGTATCGACTTGAACAGCGTTGTTTTACCGGCGCCGTTTTTGCCTATCACACAGATGGTACGCCCTGTTTCTATCGTGAAGTTCACGTTTTGCAGGACGGCTTTGCCGCGGTATCCCAAGACTGCATTTTTTATTTCAAGTATCATTCGTTCATCCATATATTTGCGTTTATGGCTCTTTGCCGGGCCGTGGCAGGGGATTTGAAAATCCGGACTTTTCAGTTCATTCCTCTTCATAGTTCATCAGGGGGTATTCCTTTAATAATCATTTCCGCTTCCCTGCCGGTGAGCGGATAATCGAAAAATTCACGGTAAAACGAAACTGTTTCGGCTACGATGTCGAAACCGCGAAACCGTTCGGGGAAAAACTTCTGCGCCGCCCACTGTATTTGCAATGCTTCTTCAACGCTGTACCTGTCCCACGAAAAAAGTCCTTTCGGATTGAGATATATCCTGCCTGTTTTTCCTGCTTTTGTTTTGTTCAAAGCGGGATTCGACAGGACATCCTGCTCTGTTATCACGGTCGAAGCGCCGGCGTATATGATTATATCGGGATTCCAGACAAGAATCTGTTCCGGCGAGACCTGTTTGCTCATGTCTATGGAAGCCGCCGCATTGATACCGCCGCACAGTTTTATCCACGTATCCATAATCATGTTACGCCCGCTGACCGTAAGGGGAGACATGGCGGTTATGTGCAGGACTTTCGGCTTTTCACGCTCCGGAATGCCGGCAAGCGACTGTTGTATCTTATTGATTTTACTGTCTAAATATTCGACATATTTTACGGCTTTCTGTTTTGCTTTTTCACCCAGCACATCTCCGGTTGTCAGCACACATTTCCGCATCCCGTCGAAATCCGAAAACGACAGTTCTATAACCGTATATCCGAGATTGCGGATTGCTTCGGCATTGGCATGTATTTTCGTGAGGAACACGATGTCGGGTTTAGCCTTTATCAGTTCTTCCATCGACTTATCTCCCGAAGGGGCAAATGTTGTGACGGCTTTTTCCATTGCCGGATTGATTTTGTAGAACCAGGGCCACATCCGTTTGTTGAGGCTCGTGGCGACAATCCTGTCGCCATATCCCAGCATATACACCACCATATTGTGAGCAGGCCAGGCGTCGGCAATACGGTTGATGCTGCCGGGAATGGCGACTGCCGTTCCGTTGACGTCCACCTTCCGAACCTGTGCCCTGCTTTCCTGCGCAACAAAAAAGAAGAGGAGGAAGGCAAGGGTGGTAAATATTTTTATTGGTTTCATTTATTTGGTTTGTTTTTTATTGAGATGTGCATCTACCGGATGTTTTACGTTCGGCTACCTGTATTGACTGCCCCCAATCGCTTCGCTTTATTGGGGGTTATTAAAACTCTATGTATTGAGAGTTTTTTTAATTTTCTATTTTCTGTTATTTTATAAATTTATATTGTTTGCTGCCGAAATTTCCCTGAATGCTCAGGATGTAAACGCCCCGTCCAAGACCGGAAACATCCCATGATTCGGGCGGGTTTTCTCCGGAGAGTTGCTTTTGAAGGTTGCCGTGGATGGAATAGACCGAAAGTTTTGTTCCGGCGGGAATGTTTTTCAGCAACAGTTTGCCGGCGGCGGGGGTGTAGACCGCATCGGGTGCGGCGGGTTTTACCGCTTGAACGGCGGTTTCTTCCGCCGCCAGTTTTACGCAGCGGATACATATTGTGCTGTTGCTGCGGAAACTCCCGAAATCCATCAGATCATTGTTGTATGACAGCGTAACGTATCGGCGTCCCATACCCGAACCGTCGGCCATGACATAGTGTGGCGTCCAGAAACGGGCTTCTTCTCCAAATGCCAGATAACCGTCCGCTTCCAAACAGCCCGAAGGCAAAGCGTTGAATCCGAACTCGTCCGTACCGGCAATAGAAGTATCATCTTCTTTCCAGAATTGAGCGGAACGCAAATATCTGCCGATGTCTGCATACAATTCGCCATTATATCTTGTACGATACAAGTCCCTGTATCCGTATCCGGTGGAGGCGGCCATATTTATCCAAATGTTGGTATCGGGCAATATCCAGCCTTCGGGACACAGGCCGCGCGCGTCCATGGCCGCCCACCACGTATAATTTAATCCATAAACCGCTTCGTTGCCGGGGTCGCGGTTGGGATATGTAAAATGCTTGCAGCCGTCGTAGTTGGAGCCTCCGGTAGTGAAAATCGTATCCAACAGTCTGGTATTGAGCGCATAATCGGGGAAAAGCGTGTCGGGATAAAGCGTTATCTCATCGCCGTTGTTGAAATGTTTTGTCCGCAGGTTTTCGGTCATCCACCAGTAGTCGCCGAGTTTGGCGGTGGGATAGATGTTGCCGTCTGCGTCGGTTACCGTTCCCCGCTCGATTTGGGCGGGGAGGGTTGCGGCAACCGTCAGAAACAGAATAATTATGGTAATCTTTTTCATTTGTTTATTGTGTTAGTATCGGAACGCAAATTGCGCGAATTACGCAAATGAGCGCAATTTCATAAATAAGCATTTGCGTAATTCGCATAATTTGCGTGCTCATGAAATATCCGCCGCTCAGTGATAATAGACCGTCAATGTCGGCTTATTGGCGCTTTCGCGGCTGTAAAACATGGTCGCTTTGCGCAAGTCTGTTCCTTCGATGCCTTTGATAAGCCAGCCGAAATTTGTAGATGGATTATTTATCCAGTTTTGCACATCTGTTTTCATCTGTTCATTCACGGAAACGGACGACCGCCAAAATACATCTACATCTAACAGATCATCAGTCAATGTACCGGTAGTTGCACTTGCCGTTTCGACAAAGTTTCCTCCTTCGGTTGTCCATAAACTATTGGGATAAACACTCCATTTCCAGGTGGCGTCGTTGGTTTGAGCCTGCGTTCCTCTGCCCGGGTCTGCGGCCTCCGAATCTCCCTGCTTCCACTCCTGATTGAGTTTATGCAGCGTAAAATGGCGGGCGGTTTCATCATGTCTTGCATTTTGTTGAGCGTGAATTTTCAACACTACCGAATCTACGGTTCCGCCAGCCAACCTTGACAGATCGAAATGAATCAACGCTCTCCGGTAATAGTTCGGCGTATTTACAGTTCCGGCTACGAAACTCCCACCGCTTCCGTTACTTAAACTGTCGCTATAGGACTCTTCATCATGGTTGTAATAAATCGTGTTGTCCCTGTCTGCAGTAAGTGTTCTGCTGTCAGCGTTGCTCAACGAAGGAAGCATGGCTATCGCCAATGCGATTCCTAAAAATAATTTTTTTGTTTTCATATTTTTTTATATTTAGTTGACAAGTTAACGAGTTAACGAGAAATGTCCATCTACTTGTCAACTCGTTTATTTCTTTATCACTTTAAACGTTTTATCTCCGATTCTCACTACATAAACCCCTTTGCTCAAGCCGTTCAACGGGATGGAAACATCGGAGGAAACCGCTTTGCGGAGCAGTGTTTTTCCGTTTAAACCGGTCAGCGTCAATGCGGCGGTTCCGGTCAGGCCTTTTACCGTCAGGGCATTGTCTGCGACATAGCAATAAACTGTTCCTGTCGTTTTCACGGCGGGAACGGCAGTTGCATTAATGGCTTCGATTGCACCGAATTCTTTCCAGCCGGTGGCAACCTTATAGGCATCAATCGATGCTTCCGGCACATATAAAGTAACATCTTTAAAGAATGCGCCAGAAAATACATTTTTTGATATTTTCAAAGGATTCTCGCTATGGTTATACACCTTTTTCAGTTCCGAATCATTGTGATTGTGAAAAACATCATCTCCGAGGCTTTTTAATTTTGCCGGCAGCGTAACAGTCGTCAAACTCTCTATATCACAAAAAGCACTTTCTTCTATCGTTAAAGAATCCGACGAAAGTATTTTTACTTCCTGCACCCTGCTACAGTAGTAAAAAGCGTAATCTCCTATGCTTGTTACGGTAGAAGGGATGGTGACAATAAGAGGTTCCGACACATTCTGCGCACAGTTGTCAAAAGCGGAACTTTCAATAGTTTCAAGCCCTTCCGGAAAATCAAAAAGGGAAGAATTTCCACAGCTCCAAAAGGCGCCCATCCTGATAACCTTCAACCCGGTCGGATAGCTGAACTCAAACAGCACATCGTCAGATGCACTGTGAAAGGCATGGCTGCCGATAACCGAGATAGAATTAGGAACGGTAATTCGACCAATTTTTCGGTACGCAAATGCCTCGTTGGGAATGGAATCGCCCGATACGGTTGCTCCGCTAAAATCAATGTTTAGCAGTACGCCGTTCGGATTTTTCGGTACTATACTTCCCGTTCTCTCCCCTTCCGGCCAGTTGGCATACGTCAACGACGCCATAAAATAAATGTCCGCGGGGTTGATATTCCCCGTAACAGTCAAATCGGTAACGGTCGCTTTCTCAGTCTCCGTCAGCAGCGTACTCAAGGTACCTGCTGTTTCCACATGCACGGTTTTTGGTTCCTGTGCCGTCATTGCGCCTGCGCTTGCCATGCAGGCGACTAAAATAAAAGTACTTAATTTACTCATGTTTGTAAAAATTAAAAAATTAATAAATAATGATTAGTGATTAATGTTTAAAAAACCGTATACACAAAAATTAATCATTAATCATACTATCCCGACAGGTTCAACCTGTCAGAATAGCCGGCGCGAGGCACAGCCTCGCACCAACAGAGGTTACCTGTATTGAATGTTGCATCTCTACGAGATGCGGGTTGGGGGACGGGGCATTGTTTTCTACCGAGCTGTGCATCTCTACGAGATGCGGGTTCGTGTTTTTATTTTTCGTTATCAATTCTTTATTTTCCATTTTTAATTCTCTATTCTCCATTCTCCTTTAAAATACCAGCCTTACCGCTACTTTTATTTCGCGTGGAGAACCGAGAAAAGCGCTGTAACTGTTTCCATTTCCATTGATGCTGCCGGGAAAAATCGACGCCCAGTATCTCCGGTTGAACAGATTGGTCGCCTGCAAGTTCCATATAATGCGGTATTTCATGAACGAAGCCGTATAACGCAATCCCAAATCGAAGGTTGTATATTTGCCGATACTTGCGGTATTTATATCGTTTGCAGCCTTGGCGCCGGTGTGATGCACATTGCCGTTTACCGACAGGTCGCCCAAAGCGGAAAGTGTATATTCAACAAACAGGTTAGCCTGCGTTTTGGGAACGCCAACGACGTCCGTATTCGACGTTTCTTCGATTCCGGTATCTTTCAGTTTGGGATTGAGAAACGTGATTCCGCCGATAGCGTGCAGCCGTCCGAATACCGCGTCCCCGTATACTTCTACGCCCGTATTTTCCTGTATGCCCTGCAGTTTGTACACGTTATCCTCCGAATCGACAAACGGGAACGGACGGGATATGTCGAATATCGCCAGCCCTGCGCCAATGCCCGTAAACGATACTTTATAGCCCAGTTCATACTGCCGGCAACGGTAAGGCTCAAGCAGTTCGTCTTCGTTTGCAGCGCCTTTCGGGGCGACGGAACCCTGCTGTATGACGTCGCTGTATGTTCCGTAAACAGTCATGTTGTCAACCGGTTTATACAGGAGGCTGGCGGTATGGCAAAATCCGTTGTCGCCATATTCCGAAGCGATTTCGCCTGTACGCGAATAACTTTCGTTGTCAATCCGGCTGTAACTCAACGACAGCATGGCCGACAGATGTCTGTTGAAAGTGATGTTGTCGCCTATGTTTAAGGATTGCTGCGTATTTTTAGACCCTTTATAATGCCCGTCCACAGGAGGAATCTGCGCCGGCAGGGGGAATGTCTGCGGCGTATATATTCCGGCCTTTCCGAGCGGGATATTCCGGCTGCTGTTGGCACTGTAGATGTCCCACACAAATCCTGTTGTCCCGAACACTACATTGTGCAGAACAGCGCCGGTGTTGAATGTGCCGTTGATGGCTATCCGGTTGCTCAGCACCTTGAAACGGCCGGCAGCCGACGAGGCGTTGAGCGTGTAACTGATAGAATCGTCGCCGGTGAGGCTGATTCCCGGATTGAGCATTCCCCTGTCTACCGTCTGGCTCAATATGCCGGCGGTGATTTGCCATTTTCCGACTGTGTATTTGATATTTGCATTAGCGGTAACGGTTTTCAAATCCATGCCCGCCCATTCCTGTCCGTATCCGATTTTTACGGGGTCGAGGTCTTGGGGCAATTCCATATTTTTCCCGTAAGAAAACCCTCCGGGGTAACCGTACTGCCTGTAATTATAGCGGCTTAAATGTGTTTCGATAACTAAACCGCCGTATTGAGCGTCGAAAGCGCCGGAAATAAATGTGCGGTTCAAACTGCTGTATTCGGTAAAACCTTCGCCGTCGGCATAAAGCGCGTTGGCTCTGAAACCGAAACTTTTCCGGGCGTCGCCGTCGATAAAATACCGGCGGCTGATGTCGGCATGATAAGTTCCGGTGCCAAGAGTCCGGTACGAAACGCTTATGTCGCCAGCCGGAATGTTCTTTACCCGTTTCGACGAATAATTGAACGAACCTGCGGGACTTGCCGGGCCATACAGCGAACCGGCAATACCGTTCAGCACTTCAAAACGGTCGAACTGCTCCATCGGATAAGCCGTTGTACTGACAATATTCAACCCGTCGAGCCGGCTGCATTCGACCACCGAACCCTGAAACCCGCGCGTTTGCGGACGGCCGACTTCCAGCCCGCCGCGCGCTTCTATCTGCATCGAAGGCATGTATTTGGAAACTTCGTTCAAACTGCTTACCTGCAAATTCTTCATCATGTCGGACGTAAGCGTGGAAATGGAATGGGGAACGTCGAGCAACCGAAGATTATTCCACGCTCCGACGTTTATGATGCTGTCGGTGTATGAAATGTTCTTCAACAGATGTGCAACGATTTCCACGTTTTCAAGCGCTATTTCTCTCACATCTCCATTCTCATCCGTATTTTGCGCATACGCATAATTGCCGTAAAACAAGATAATCACCCAATAAAAGAACTTCTTCATACCTGTTAATTTTATAATCATATATAATGTAACGCTACTGTTGTCATCACTCATATTTCCGGCTGTCCGTTCAGAATCTCGCGGGCTTCTTCGTCCGTCAAGTCATAATGATAAAACTTAAGAAAAAACGCTTTGGCGACAGCCGTCATATCATACGGAAACATGTCGGGATAAAGCAGATTCGCCAGCCAGACGAAACCTATCAAACGGTTCAGCCCCGGCGGGCGGTCAATCCACCCGAAAGGCTTCCAGGGAACCTGACAGACGGCGCTGCGTTTCACCGCATCCAGGTTTTGCCATGCCGGGGAAGTACGGATTTCGCGGTAGGAATACATATTATCGAAATTGCCCGACCACACCAGTATCAGGTCGGGATTCCAGCGATAAACCTGTTCAAGAGAAACGTCGGTCATCCCCTTGCCGGGCAGGATGTCGGTTTGCGCCACATTCACGCCGCCGGCGAGGTCAATCAGCAGACTGTGTACCGACCCGGAAGGGTCGGTGTTTAATCCCTTCATCCCTTCGGCATAATAAATCCGCTTCTTTTGTTCCGAAGGAATGGTTTTGGCTTTTTCCAGCGCCGGATCAATATAAGTTTCAACGAAGGCAACCAGTTCGGCCGCTTTTTCTTCCCTGTGCAGCAAATCGCCGAGGAAAGACAGGGTCTTTTTATAATTCAGGAAATCATTATCCATCAACACCACAGGTATCTGTACTTTCTCCTGCAAGCCGGCGGCGCGTTCGATATTGTCCGGCGTCAGGAAGTCGGCAAAGAGGATAATGTCCGGTTTCAGGCGGATCATTTCTTCGCTTGCATCTTCGAGTACAAAAGGTTTCCCTTCATAAAACGATTTCTTAAGATATTTTTTCTCCGTTTCCGTATAATTGAAAACATTGTTTACCGTGATGGCCGTGTCGAAAGCATAAACCGCATGAACGGGGTGCCGTCCGGTGAAAACGGACTTGATTTCGGCGGGTATTTCCACCGTCCGTCCGGCCATGTCGGTAATGGTGCGCTTTTCGCTTCCTGCGGCGCGGCTACCCTGCCGGCAACCGCCCACCAGCGTCACCAGCGCCCCCACAACAACAAACGTAAAAAGTGCAGTGCAAAGCCGCCTCTTACAAATCATAATAATTAATTCAAAAATCATATACCAGCGATGTAAAATAAGTCCTGCCTTCTCTCGGATAGTTGAGCGAGAGATAATAATTTTTGTCCCCGATGTTCTTCACGCCTGCTTCAAGGCTAAACCCGTTCCATACGCGGGCAAAAACCTTGGCGTTCACAATCCCGTAGCCGGGCAGGGTTTTCCCGTCGCTGGTGTGATAACGTTTGCTGTTCACTTCCCAGTCCACATGCAGGTAAGCGCCGCGGAAGCGGGGTAAAGCAAACTTGCCGTACAAAATACCCTTGTGTGAAGGCACATCTGTGAACTTCAGGCTTTTGTCTTCTTTATTTTCCCTGTAAATATAACTGTAGCTGCCGCCGATGCTTATTTCCTTTACAGGATTCAGTCCCAGGGCGACTTCATAACCGGTAGCAAACGATTTGCCCACATTCCGGTTTTGCTTAAGCAACGTAACGCCGTCATCGGCAAATTCGCCGGGGATAGTTACCTGATAAATGGCATTGTCGATGTTGTTGCGGAAAAGGGATACTTCATACTGAAACACAGATTCGATTTCGCCTTTGCAGGTCAAGTCAAATATCCAGCTGAACTCCGATTTCAAATCGGGGTTGGGTCTCTGCGAACCGAACTTGCTCGAATACCGGTCTTTTTGCGAAGCGAAACGGGACTTGCGCGAGGCCGATACGGAAATTTCGTGACCGGCAGCCGGCTTTAACAGGATTGCCACCTGATAGTTGAAGGCATCGTCGGAGCCGGACGGGAAGTCGTACAGGACATTCTTTTCGCCCGTATCATAATGCGTCCCGTATTCCTGCGCCCGTATATTGCGGCGGTAACTGTAATTCAGTCCGGCCACTACATCTATGTGTTCACTGACGGAAAACACGTCTTCCAAACCCGCCGAAAACGTATTGTCGCGGTATTCCTGCACCGGCTCGCCCGCTTTTTCGTTTTGACCGGCGGCTTCACTGGCGGGGATTGCGGCGTTGTGTTCCCTGTGCGAATCATATTTCTCATACAGGGCTAATTTCAGGATATTGTTTTTGAAAAATCCTGAAACAAAGTTCAGCGAGCCTCCCGCCGAATAATCGTCATAAATGCTGTTGAATGCACTGCCCTTGTTTTGCGTTGTATACGTCTTGTCGTCAAACTGGCTCATGATGTTGTAATAATTATCGTAAAAAGCCGTCGCATCTACTGTCAGTGCGGAGCCGAAAGCGGTTTTCGATTTGTAATACAAACTCTTCTTGTTGTATTCAGGGTAGCGGCGAAACTGATTGCCTTCCACGCCCGGCGGAATATCTTTTTTTGCATCCTGAAGGATAAAATTCAATGAATATTCATCGGTTGCATTGGGCGTATAGCCTGCTTTGGCACTGAATTTAAGGTCGCCGGTTTCGGAGTTTTCACGCCGCCCGCCGTCTTCGTTCGCGCCCGGAACAAATTTTCCCGAAAGGGAACTGAAATTATTTTTGAGGAAAGAAATACTTCCCAGTGCGTAAAAACGTCCCTGTCGGGAACCGGCGCTTACCGACGTGTTATAACCGCTAAAACCGCTGTCGCCGAATTTTAAGCCCGACAGTCCCCACACTTCCGCCTGTTTTACCGGTTTGCGCGAAACCAGATTGACAGCGCCGCCCATCGTGTTGGGGCCGTAGAGAACGGAAGTCAGCGCCTTGGAAACCGTAATCTGCGACAGGTCGTAAGTAGTAAAACGGTTGATATCGACATTGCCGTCGTATGGCACATAAATGGGAATGCCGTCGTAGAAAACAGGCGTTTGCAGCAGGTTGAAACCCCGCAGGTAAATCTGCCCCTCGTTGCGGGCGCCCGCTTCGGTAATGCTTAAGCCCGGCAGCAGGTTCAGCGCTTCGGTTACATTGTCGCGGTTGAACTCGCGCAACTGCACGTCGTTTACCCTGTTGCCGGCGGTTTTCCCTGCCGGCCGGCCCGTTACGCTCACCTCGCCGAGTTCAAACACTTTGACTCTGGAAACGGAATCGTTTCCCGTTTGCCCGTAAGCCGTCAGACAGGCCGCAGTCATCAAACTGAAAAGAGAAGTTGAAATTTTCATATGTGATTAAATGATAAAAAATAAATAAATGCAACAATTAACTCCGTGTCTTTCCGTGAAAACAACTCCGTGAAACTCCGTGTTAAGTTAAAATAATTGAACACGGAGTTTCACAGAGTTGTTTTCACGGAGGAACACGGAGGAAAAATTTAAAACTGCCATGTCTTGTTGATTTCGCATTACTAAATTAAAATTGATGTTTGGCATATACATCCACGTGCTTGCCGATAAAAAAGACAAAAGGCGAGAGCATTTCCCGTTCGGCAATCCTGTCCAAAGCAGTGTCCATCGTAGCCAGGGCAACATCTTCATTTTTGAGCGAAACCATGGAAGCGATTGCTACGGGAATGTTCCCGTCCACCCCTTCTTCCCTGAACACGCGGAAAATGGCTTCCAGATTGTCGTAGGCCATGTAAAGCGCCACCGTGTCGCCATGCCGGAAGAGGCGGGCGACGTCGCGGATATGCGCGAAATTGTCGTTTATTTCGTAAGCAATGAGATTCAGCAGCGCATCGCTTTTATGCAACTCCGTAGTGGGAATGGCAAAAATACTGGAAGCGGCGCACGAAGCGGTGATACCGGGTACAATCTCAAAAGGAACGCCCCAGTGGCGCAACCGCCGGGCGTCCACATCGCCGCCGTTGAACATCAGCGCATCGCCCGCCTTGAGACGCACCACCATTTTTCCTTCCTTATAATATTGCCTGACATATTCAAGCAAATCCTCCTTCTCTTCGCCTTCGTCGGGATGCTTGTTCACAAATTTTACTACCGCCGAAGGCTTGGCAAGCGCCAGCACATGCTGCGCCGGCAGGCAATCGTAGAGTATCACATCCGCTTCTTCAATCAACCGGCGGGCTTTCACCGTCAGCAGGTCGGGGTCGCCCGGCCCCGTGCCTGTAATGTAAACTTTTTCCTTATCCATTTTGTCCGTAAATATTTATCAATATAAAATACAAAAGATAACGCCGTACAAAAAAAAATCACCCAAACTACTTCAGTTTGGAAAAACACAAATCCATATCCTCTTCCAGTACGGATAAATATTCCTGATGCTTCTGTTCCACAAACAGATATTTCCCTACAAGTGAAAGCCCGTATTCCGTCAGTCCTGCGCCGCCCCCGTTTGTTCCGCCCCGCTGCATTGTGACCACCGGCAAGGGGGAAATGGCGTTAATTTCTTTTATATATGTCCACGCCATCTGGTACGATATTTTCATCTCTTTCGACGCCGCCAGAATGGAACCCGTTAAGCGTATCCGCCGCAACAGTTCAATTCTTTTTCTGTCTAAAAATAACGCTCCGTTTTTTCGTATTTCAATATCTGCCGTTATCTTAAATGCCTTGTGCATGTTCCCTCTTCGATGTTCCCACTTTGATGTATAACACTAACATAAACCGTACCAAACTTTCTAATCTTATAATAATGAATGACATATACATTGTTTGCCATAGCATTTATTCAGCGGAAAAACTACATTTAGGTGGTTTTTTTTAATGCGGAATTACAATAATGTAGGATTTGGTGCGCAAGATACAGACCGGCTCATGTGAAGTGGATATCTTCATAATATTTGTACCAAAAAAAAAATTTGATATTTAAAAATTTTATTAACTTTGCACCGCTAATATTGGCAATAACACATAAAAATTAAATTTTATGGAAAACAAACATTTGGAAGCCATCCCCGCTGACGTTGTCAAGCAGGTACATGACAAACTGAATGAAGTCAAAACGCTGCTGTTGCCTTACGCAACGCCGCTCACGCCCACCGAACGCCGCGATCTGCCCAAAATGGGCGAAAAATCGCTCGCGTTTGTGGAAAAATCCTACGATTTCGCAGTTGAAAATCCCCCGCTTGTGCCGTCGTACTTAAACATGCAGACGTTTGGCGTGGATTTTTCCGATGCCCACGGCCTGTGGACGGTGCGCAACGATGCCAGTCAGGTGTACGAAATGCTTGACGACAACGTAATGCTGTCGGGCAGCGAATCGTATCAGGCGGCGCTCGTGTTCTACAACGCGGTGAAAGCCGCCGCCGCACACGACGTACCCGGAGCAAAGGCTATTTATGAGGAACTGAAACAGCGTTTCCCCGGACACAAGCGGAAACCGCTGTATAACGGGGAATAGTTCCCCGCAAGCAGGGTTAAAAGCCTCGACTTTGGAGCGAAAAACTCCGAAGTCGGGGCTTTTTTCTTTGGATTCGG
>JAIRNV010000027.1 GCA_031257875.1 Dysgonamonadaceae bacterium | reverse complement strand
GGGGATCGGTCAATTCTGTAAAATAACCGAATAGTGTTTGCATTCCTTTTTTAGTATAATAACGGAACAGGATATCCTTTAGTATTTAAAATATGTTATAATAAGATGCGTTTGCCCTGAATACGCCCTCAAAAAGTTTGTTTTTTCGGAAAAAACACCATACCTTTGTCCCTGAGTTTTAAGACTAAACAATCACTTATCTTGATGTATTGCAAATAGTTCCGTAATCAAAAAATCCCGCCGGAGCGATGGCAAGCCAGCGATAAAACAAATAAAAACATAAAAATTATGAAGAAGATTATTTTATTAACTCTTTTAACGGTTATAGGAACTGTGGGAGTAAATGCACAAAAGTTTGCATTGATTGATATGGAATATATTCTGAAAAATATTCCGGCTTATGAAATGGCAAACGAACAATTGAACACCATCTCGAAAAAATGGCAAACGGAAGTGGAAGCTGTGCAGCAAGATGCGCAAAACCTTTATAAAAAATACCAGGCCGATCTGGTTTTTCTTTCTGCCGATATGAAAACGAAAAAAGAAGCGGAAATCGTTGCCAAAGAGCAGGAAGCGCAAAAATTGAAACGCAAATATTTCGGTTCGGAAGGCGAATTATATAAAAAACGTGAAAGTCTGGTTCGTCCGATTCAGGATGAAATATACAACGCCGTCAAAGAAATTTCGGAAGCCAAAGGCTATACGGTCATTCTGGACAGAGCCTCGGCTATGAGCATTATTTACGCATCCCCCAGAATAGACATCAGCAATGAAGTATTGACAAAACTGGGATATTCAAAATAATTACTTACCTTTGTGTCCGAAAAATTAATAAACAATCATTTAATAAATTAATGAACATGTTGAAAAAAATCGTATTATTTGCACTTCTGTTGATTCCGGTAATGGGATTTGGACAGGAAAAGATTGCTTATTTCAAGTCGAGTGATGTAATTCCGGCTATGCCGGAATATACGCAAATGCTGGATTCGTTGAAAAAATCGGAAGCCGCCCTGCAAGCCGAATTGGAAACGATGGCTGATGAATACACCAAAAAAGTAACCGCTTTTTCCGAACAGCAAGCCACACTGAACGAAAGCATCAAAGCGCTTCGACTGAAAGAAATAGAAAGAATCAGAGAATCGACGGAAACTTTCCAGAGACAAGCCGCGCAAATTCAGGACGATTTGCAGAAAACTTTATTTACTCCGATTGAAGCGAAAATAAGGAAAGCATTGCAGGAAGTAGGCGCTGAAAATCAATTTACATACATTGTAAATGCAGACATCATGCTCTATATTTCACCGCAAAGTCAAGATGCTACTCCTTTGGTAAAAACCAAATTAGGAATTAAATAAATAATTAGGGCGCGACAATCCGATATACACCTCAATCATTCTGTTACATGACAGAATAATATAATGAAGCCCACACCGTTTATCGGCGTGGGCTTCACTATTTATTCCCTGTGTTTGTTTGAAAGTGTTGAGGAAAAACCGGTTATTTATTAGCCGGATGCGCCCCCTCCGTTCTGCGTTTATCCCAGAACATCGGCGTATAATAATTGTTCGTCCGGTCTTCCAGTTTACTTATCGCTTCTTCAAAACCCGGTTTGTTTAAAGTACTTTCATTGGTCGGGTATTTCACCCGTGCAATAATCTGTCCTTTGGTATCCGAAAGTGGTTCAAACCTCAGCTCCTCAGTTTCATTTTCGGTAGTGACGTTTACGACGGATATTTCGCCCGGACGCAGCAACTGGGTGGGATAGCCTGTACGGCGGATTTCCGTCCATGCTTCCATTCCGTTCATATACAAGTCGATGTATTTTTGCAGAGCGACTGTTTCCGCATTCACATTTTGGCTTACCGCTTCTATGTACCCGTCTGTTACCGTTTTATCCGGCGCGGTTCCGTCCAGTCCCGCCCAGTATTCGATAGAAGCGTTTACGCCTTTCCTGTATTCGTCTTCCGAGAAATCTCTGTATTCACTGATAATGAATTGAACTTCGGCGTAAGTCATCAGAGGAACGGGAAAATCGGGATTTAATACTACCGGCGGCGCGGCATAAAGATTCGGCGCCATATTCCGGAGCGCCGCCGTCATATTTCCCGACGAGATACCGTAGGGAATACCCGTATATTCGCCATTGTTGTGCGGGGTTGTATAGATGGGGAGGCGCGGGTCAACTACATTTTCCCATGGGTGGGTTTTATCATTCAACGTATCCCGCTGTCCTTTCAAAATGTCGACAAAGGGACGGGTAACACTGAAATCGTTTCTTGCCGAAATAAAGAAACCTTCGTAAAAATAACTGTATTCGGGAGCCGACCCGTAGTGGTAGGCCGCCACATCGCCGTTGTTTTCAAACACGCCGCCTGCCAGCGCTTCCGCTATCTGTTCCTTCCATTTGGAACCGGATACTTTGGACGTATGTACAGCCAAACGCAATTTCAACGAATTGGCGAATTTTTTCCATTTGGAAGCGTCGCCGAAATAAATCCTGTCGCCGCCGACAAATGCAACATCCGATTCGTCAATCAGGCCTGCGGCTTCCGTCAATTCTTTTATCAACTCTTCGTAAATCAGTTCCTGACTGTCATATTTGGGATAATAAATCCCTTCTTCCAGTTTTCCCGCTTCGGAATAAGGGATATTTCCCCACGTATCCGTCATGATGGAAAACAGCCAGGCCTTCAGAATCTTTGCGGCGGCAATCTGATTGCTGTTATTGCCGTACGCGGAAGACACTGCGGCTGTTTCAGGATTCGTATTCAATTCGATTACTTTATCCAGATTTGCAATTAAAGTATAAAAGACATTGAAATAATTGTTATTCACACTTTCGCGGATTTGATAACGGTCTTCTTCCGTATAATTCCGCTGTCCCCAGTATTGCGCATAAAGCAGGCTTTGACGTCCGCTAAACCAGACGTCATAAACATAATCCATTATTTTCTTTTGAGTTCCGCTAAACAGCATGTTTGAAGGCGTTTCAGCCGGATTGTTCGGGTCTGTATTGATCTCTTCAAAATCCTGACATGAGAATGAAAAAGAAGCAATAACGGATATAATAAGATATTGATATAGTTTTGTTTTCATTATAATTAAAATTTTAAACTTACGTTAATACCGAAATTAGCGATTCCCGGAATCGAACCGCCTTCAATTCCCTGAATATTCCCGGAGTTGGTAATGATTGTTTCCGGGTCAAAGTGTTTCGTATCCGGTCCCCACACCGCCAAATTACGTCCATAGGCCGACAGGCGCAACGATTTTACAAAATATTTGCTTGCCAATGGAAAAGTATAGCCCACATTAATTTCACGGAGTTTCAAATAATCCGATTTAAGCACGCTTTGTGCGGCAGGTCCTGTGTAATAATTTGAGCCGTAAGTTTCCGCATCTACCGTTGTTGTATTTACGGCCGTATTCGTAACCTTACAGGAACCGTCGGCAAGCGTTTCCACATCACCTGTTACGCCCGCCAAAACAATGCCGTTTTCACGGATTCCGTTTGCAGCCGTTTCTTCCAGCATACCGGAATACATACCCCACATATAGGAGGTAGAGAAATAATGACCGCCTCCGGAGAAATCCAACAGGATGCTTACATCCAGATTTTTGTAACGGAACGTATTACTCCATCCGCCTGAAAAATCGGGGAAAATCGATCCGAGGTTGACATTTCCATCCGTAAAAAGATAAAGACCGTCTTCGTCTACTACCCTGTTGCCATGATCGTCGTAAATATAGTCCGTACCCATAATGATACCGTAGGGCTGGCCTTTCATGGCGCCTATTTCCACCTTAAACGGAGCGTTCACCAGGCGGAGATATTCCGTGTTGTCGATAATATCCACCACTTTGTTTTTATTCGAAGTAAGCGTAAAGTTGGTAATCCATTCAAAATTTTTCGTTTTCACAGGCGAAGCGTGAACGGCCAGCTCCACTCCTTTATTGGTTATCAGGCCGGCATTAATCACCCGCTGAAGATAACCGGTTGTTCCCGACAGGGAAAGGTCGAGAATATGATCTTTCGTTTCGGTGGAATAATAAGTTACTTCAAAACCCAGACGGTCGTTGAAGAAGTTTGCTTCCAACCCGGTTTCAAATGAGCCGGTTCTTTCCGGTTTCAGGTCTTTGTTTTTAAGTTTGGTAGACAGAATATATCCCGGCGTTCCGGTCGCGGCGTCGATATTCGTATACTGGGAATACGTGTCGTATACCTGATACGGGTCGGTATCGCCCCCTACAAAAGCATAGCCGGCGCGGAATTTACCGAAGGAGAGCCAGGGAAGACTTTCCCTCGTAAGTTCGGAAAAAATGAAACTGCCGGTCAATGCGGGATAGCTGTAGGAATTATTCCTTTTCGGCAAAGTGGAAGACCGGTCGTTACGAAGCGACGCATCCACATATACCAGGCTTTTCCACCCAAGCGTTATGTTTCCAAACAATGAATTGACGGCTTTTTCCGATACGCTGTTATACGCCTGCGCCGTAGAAACGGAGTTTTTCAAATTATAAAACAGCGGGATAGCCAGCCCTCCGCTTGTTTCGCCATGAAGGTATTCATATTTTTCAGTCCGCAGGTTGCCGCCCAGATTGGCGCCTGCCGACCAGTTGTTGAAAGTTTTGTTGTATAACAGTAAAAATTCATTATTCAATTCATACCGTTGGCGGGAAATTTCCCGATAGCGGGAGATTTCCTGGGAATATACCGCGTTCCTTTCAAACTGTTTGTCCTCAAAGAAATCAAGATTCGCTTTATACTGGAACTTTAATTCGGGCAGAATCAGGTAGCTGAATCCAACATTTCCGTATATCCGGCTGCGGGTATCGGTTTCATAATTCATATAACGGCTCCAGTAAGGGTTGTTGCTGTAAGCCGGCGCCGGATCGTCCCATGCGGAGCGGTTCCATGTGGCTTGCGTCCCGTCGGGCATCAGGTATAAATCTTTCGATTCTTTCAAATCCAGTTCGCGATGCCCCCACTGTACGAATTTCACCATTTGATTGTTGTCGCCGTAACCGGTTTCGGTACGTCCCCTGGCGGCGGTATTGAGATAAGATACATTGGTGAAAATTTCCAGTTTGCTGTCGGCGCTTTTGGTAGAAGCGGCAATGTTGAATACGTTTTTCTGCAGGGAGCTGTTCGGCAAATATCCCTTCAGGTCGTTGTTTGTGTAGGAAATACGCACATTGCTGCGGTCGGTCGCCTGCGTAATGGAGACATTGTTGGTAAACGAGATACCGGTTTCAAAAAAAGCGTCGATATCATTTGCCGGCGCTACCCACCGGGATGTGGTCGGATCTCCCGTTTTCCCTGCGGCTTCCCATTTTGCCAAATCATACCAGGATAGGATTTCCTGTCCTTCGTATTTTGGTCCCCAGCTTTCATCGGTAGCATAATCGGGATAAAGATAAGTTTTCCCGTTAATAGTTACCTCTTCAAAGTCGAACCCTCCACCGTAGAGGCGCTGTAACTTGGGGAGTTTATTCACAACTTCAAAACCGACGGACGAATTGAAAGTAATCCCGTAACCACCCGGCGTTTCGCTTTTTTTCCCTTTTTTAGTAGTAATCAAAATCACGCCGTTGGTTGCCCGCGACCCGTACAAAGCGGAAGCATTGGCGCCTTTCAGTACCGATACGCTTTCGATATCGTCCGGATTGATGTCCTGTATCAGGTTTCCGTAATCATAACCGCCGGCGCCCCGGGCGGTTTCCACACTTCTGGAACTGCCGGTTTCCGAGCCGTTGAAATCTTTTCCTTCGACAGGCACTCCGTCTATTACAAACAGCGGCTGATTGCTTCCCGAAATAGAGTGATTCCCGCGGATGAGGATTTTGGAAGAACCGCCTAAGGAGCCGCTACTGCTCGCGATTTGCAATCCGGCCACCTTTCCCTGCAAAGCGTTAATCGGATTGTTCATCCCGCCCCTGGCAGTAATCATTTCATTGCCGCCGACTTCCGTGATGCTGTATCCCAGCGCTTTCTTTTCTTTTGAAATACCGAGCGCCGTGATAACCACTTCATTCAACGATGAGGAAGCCGGACGAAGTTCGATCTTCATGCCTGTAGAGACCGGCGCCTCTACCGTTGCGGAGCCAATGTACTTTACAACTACCGTGCTTACATTTTCCCCGGCGGAAAAAGAAAATTTCCCTTCCGCGTCGGTTGCAGTACCCACTGTTGTTCCCTTTGCAATCACCGAAGCGCCAATCACAGGTTCTCCGTTCTCGTCCGTTACAATCCCTGAGACTTGTTTGTTCTGTGCAATTGCCAAACCCATGCTTATTAAAAAACATGTAAATACTAAAACCATTCTTTTCATGAATTTTACTTTAAATTAAACATCTGTTATTAAATTGAATATGTAAGCATATCTCCGTTATACATATTAGAGGCAAAGGTATATTATTTTTTGTTAAAATAAAAAATAATTCACTAAATGACTGAATTATTTTGAGGCGTCATGAAAAAAGTCAGTATATCATTCCGCTTATTTTATCCCAAAGGCCACTCCATGCAGGATTTAGCATATGAAGTAATGCGAAACAAACAAAATATAACGGTTAATAAAGTGTTGTCTCTGTGGAACTTGGCTGACAGGCAACCGTTCAGTCTGTAAGCTAAAGCATACGGTTAATATGATAAACTTCATTTATCTTTTCTTTTTCCAAAAGATAAATCCAATCCATGAAGACAGGGTTATTACACCGCTTAAAATGTACGAAAGGGTCGTATCCAGTCCTAAAAATCCTTCTTTTTGTACAAAAACAAATGCCGAACAAACCATGGTCATAAACAGCGCCGGAATCAAAGCGATGATGTAGGGTTTCTTTTTTAATGACAGGTAAACGGTTATAGCCCAAAGCGTAAATACGGACAGGGTTTGATTCGACCAGGCAAAGTACCTCCAGATGGTTTCAAAGCCGTTTGCATCGTATAAACTGTATAAGAGGACAATAACCGCAACGACAAACAGCGGGACGGCAATGAGCAGTCTTTTCGAGATGGGTTTCTGGTCGATTTTCAGAAAATCCGCTATGATGAGGCGGGCCGAGCGGAATGCCGTATCGCCGGTAGTAATCGGGGCGAAAATAACGCCCAAAACGACCAGCACAGCGCCGAAAGCGCCCATCCAGTTCCGGGCGATATTGTCCACGACAATTGCCGTGTTTGCACCGGTTCCAAAAATGTTTTTCCCTTCTTCCGTGTCAAAAAAGAAGTATGAAGCGGCGGCAGCCCAAATCAGGGCTACGATTCCTTCCGAAATCATAGCGCCGTAAAAAATCGGGCGCCCCTGTTTTTCGTTTGTCATACAGCGGGACATCAAAGGCGACTGCGTGGCATGGAAGCCGGAAATAGCCCCGCAGGCAATGGACACAAACATCATCGGGAAAATCGGATTTGTCTCTGCCTGCGGGTGTTTATTCCCCAAGCCGTGCCAGATTTCGGGCAGCGCCGGCTGGTAAACAAAAATGGAAATCAGTATCCCCAAAGCCATAACCAGGATACAGAACCCAAAAACAGGATATATCCTGCCGATAATTTTGTCGACAGGCAGTAAAGTAGCCAGTAAATAATAAAGGATAATGATACAAATCCAAAATGGCGCCGGAAGATAACCGGAAGTCAGGTTTGCCAGTAAGCCGGCCGGCCCCACAACAAAGACGACTCCCACTAAAACCAGCAACACAATCATAAAAACCGGCATCAACCGTTTAACGCCATTCCCCAGGTATTTCCCCTGTATTTCCGGCAACCCGGCGCCACCCATGCGTAAAGACATCATCCCGGACATATAGTCGTGAACGGCGCCGGCAAAAAGGGAGCCGAACACAATCCATAAATAAGAGGAAACGCCGAATTGGGCTCCCATAATGGCGCCGAAAACAGGTCCCAACCCGGCAATGTTCAGAAACTGAATCATAAAGACTTTCCAGGATTTCATCGGGATATAGTCGATACCGTCCTGTTTGGTGAAAGCCGGCGTTTTACGGCCGGTTTCAATACCGAAAATTTTTTCCGTTATTTTTCCGTAAACAAAATATCCGGCAATGAGTAAGCATAATGAAAAAATAAATGTTATCATGACTTTAATTATTGTAGGGTGCGACAATTTGCAATTATTGTAAGAACAGTCATTATTTCTCAATCCTCAACTAATCATAAACCATCCCGCCTGCTTCTGCAGATTCAGTTTCTTCAACTGCCTGTTCAGCAATTCATTCTCAGGCTTTTGGAGCGCCGGGTCATCATCAAGGATTTCACGGGCCAGGTCGCGGGCTATGGTGAGAATC
This sequence comes from Dysgonamonadaceae bacterium, assembly GCA_031257875.1. Lineage (GTDB taxonomy): Bacteria > Bacteroidota > Bacteroidia > Bacteroidales > Azobacteroidaceae > Azobacteroides. The sequence goes on along the minus strand of JAIRNV010000027.1, from coordinate 4,423 downwards.
TGCCCGTCGTGCGCCAAATCGGCAATGCGAAGGTTAAAAGCAATCCCGCTCTGCTGGGTTCCGTCGATATCGCCGGGTCCCCGCAGTTTTAAATCCTCTTCGGCAATCACAAACCCGTCGTTGGTTTCCGTCATAATCGCTATGCGGCGGCGGGTATTTTCGGATAATTCGTAGTTAGTCAACAAAATGCAGAACGATTGATCGGCGCCCCGTCCTACCCTGCCCCGCAACTGGTGTAATTGTGCAAGTCCAAACCGTTCGGCATTTTCGATAATCATTACCGAAGCGTTGGGAACGTTCACCCCGACTTCAATCACCGTCGTTGCAACCATGATTTGCGTTTCACCGGCAACAAATTTCTGCATTTCGGCATCCTTTTCCGCCGCTTTCATCCTTCCGTGTACCATCGAAACGCGGTATTCGGGGAAAATTTCCTTTGCAGTCTCAAAGCCCGCCGTCAGGTTTTTCAAATCCATCGTTTCGCTTTCCTCAATCAGGGGATAAACGATGTAAACCTGCCGCCCTTCCTGCAACTGCCGGCGGACGGAATGATAAAGGTTGTTCCGTTTGGCGCTGTAAATATGAATCGTTTTTACGGGTTTGCGGCCGGGAGGAAGTTCGTCGATGACCGAAACATCCAAATCACCGTAAAAAGTCATTGCCAAAGTGCGCGGAATCGGGGTTGCGGTCATCACCAGAACGTGCGGCGGAACCGTGTTTTTGTCCCAGAGTTTCGCCCGCTGGGCTACCCCGAAACGATGCTGTTCGTCAACAACAACCAGACCCAGTCCGGAAAAAACAACCGTATCTTCAATCAAAGCATGAGTACCGATAAGCAAGTGAATATCACCGTTTTGTACGGCAGGAAGAATGGCATTCCGCTCTTTTTTCCTTGAAGAACCCGTCAGCAAACGGACTTCAATGCCCAAACCCGCTACCAGATGCGATATGGTTTCAAAATGCTGATTGGCAAGTATTTCGGTCGGAGCCATCAACGCCGCCTGAAAACCGTTGTCCAGCGCAATCAGGATGGAAAGCAGGGCAACCAGCGTTTTCCCGCTTCCGACGTCGCCTTGCAGCAGGCGGTTCATTTGCCGTCCGCTGTTCATATCGCGGCGAATCTCTTTGACCACCCGTTTTTGCGCGTCAGTCAGTTCAAAAGGTAAATTCTCGCGGTAAAACCGGTTAAAAAAATCCCCGACGACAGCAAACCGGAAGCCTCCAAAACGTTTTTCGCGATATTTGGTAACCTGTAAAATATTGAGTTGCAAATAAAACAGTTCTTCAAATTTCAGGCGGAACTGCGCTTTGCGCAAAGCAGCCGGCGAGGCGGGAAAATGAATGTTGCGAATCGCCTCGTCCAGAGAAACGAGGGCAGCGCGTTTGACAATTTCGCCGGAAAGCGTTTCCGGAAGCGGCTCTTTCAGCGTTTCGAGGATAGTCGTAATGATGCGCTGGACGGCACGCGAATGAAGAAACGCATTCTTCATTTTTTCAGTTGTATTATACTGTCCCTGAACGCCTACCGCGCCGTTGAAAAACCTGTCTTCCGTTTCCAGTTCGGGATGGGCGATATTAATCCTGCCGTTGAAAAACGCCGGTTTACCGAATAAAATATATTCCGTTCCCGGTTTATACGCATTTTGAATGGATTTAATGTTTTGAAACCAGACCAGATCAACCGTCCCCGTATCATCACCGAAAACGGCGGTCAGGCGCCGTTTGTGTCCTTCGCCGACTGCCTCGTAATGGCGGATTTTCCCTTTCAGCTGGATATAAGGCATATTTCCGTCTATTTCCCTGATTTTGAAAATCCTGCTCCGGTCGATATATTTGTAGGGAAAATAATACAGCATATCCTCCCACGACGAAATATGAATTTCTTTCTGGAGGACGTCGGCTTTTCGAGGCCCGACTCCGGGCAAATACATGATATTTTGGGCGCTTAAAGAAGGACAACAGTTATTCATGCCTTAGCCACCAATTCCTGCTGCAACCGTTCCACACTAATTCCCAAAATCAATTCCCCCTGGTGCGCCATGGAAATTTTCCCCGTTTCCTCGGAGACAATGATTATCCTGGCGTCCGTTTCCTGCGAGAGTCCCAAACCGGCACGGTGCCGCATGCCCAGGTGTTTGGGAATCGTCTGGTCTTGCGAAATCGGTAAGATGCATCCGACCGCTTTGATTTTTTTCCCGGATATGATCATCGCTCCATCATGTAAAGGACTGTTTTTGAAGAAAATGTTTTCAATCAAACGGGCGCTGATGTCGGCATTCAATATTTCGCCGGTTTCAACGAAAGTATCCAGCGAAACGGTTTTTTCGACGGCAATCAGAGCGCCTTCTTTCCGTTTCGACATATTCATTGCCGCTATAACAATCGGCATAACCGCTTTGAGGTCTTCGCCGGTATTGCCGTTTTTCGCGTCAAATAGATTTGCTATAAACCGGATGCCTTTATTGGAACCCAATGCCTGCAAAAATTCCCTGATTTCTTTCTGGAAAACAACGACCAGCAAAATAAAACCGACGCTGATAAACCGGTCCAGAATGGCGCCCATCATCCGCAACTGAAATACCTGGGAGACAATAATCCAAATGGCAACAAACGCCAAAACGCCCATAAAAATAGCCCGCGTTCCTGTTTTCCGCACTAAAAGGTAGGTTTCGTAGAGAAAAAAAACAACCAGCAGGATGTCGATGATGTCTTTTATTGGAATTTTTGATAGAAATTCAATCATAGTTTTGATTTTTTATCCGTTTATACAATCGAACCGTCTGTACGGCTTCTTTCACGTCGTGAACCCGCAATATGTGCGCGCCTTTCGTCAGGGCAAACATATTCAGGCCGGTTGTCCCGTTCAGGCTTTCCGCCGGAGCGGTCGCAAGGACTTCCCGTATCATCGTTTTCCTCGAAAAACCGACCAGAAGCGGGAGACCAAAGATATGAAACTCTTCCAGCCTGTCCAAAACCGTATAATTCTGCGCAGTTGTTTTACTGAATCCGAAACCGGGGTCAATCCAGACGTCATTGACTCCTGTCTGATGCAGCCGGTTTACTTTTTCGGCAAAATACAGGAGGATTTCCTGCGTCAAATTTGCATAATCCGTGTGTTCCATCATGGTTTGCGGACTTCCTTTCATGTGCATCGCAATGTACGGAACTTGCAGGCCGGCAACGGTTTCAAACATCCGTCCGTCTAAAGCGCCGGCCGAGATGTCGTTGATAATCGCAACGCCGAAATCTTCCACACAGCGACGGGCTATTTCCGAACGGAACGTATCCACCGAAACAATCGCATCCGGCGCTTCACGGAACAGTATCTCCAAACCGTATTTCAGCCGTCTCATTTCTTCGGCTTCATCCACGTAAGCCGCCGACGGACGGGAAGAATATCCGCCTGCGTCAATTATGTCGGCGCCTTCCTCGACGATTTGCACCACCCGTTCGGCAATCTCTTTTTCCGTTTGTTTACGGCTTCCTTCATAAAAAGAATCGGGCGTAATATTCAAAATACCCATCACTTTCGGCGATACGAAACCGGTTAATTTACCTTTTATGTTACTTGTCATTGGTTCGTTGCAGTTTGTTTATTTTGCAAAAGTAATGTTTTACGGCAAATATCCCAAACATTCGCGAACTGTGGGGTGAATTTCAAATTGCCGCTATTTATACTTCACGCGGTATGGTTTTGTGCATTACAGGTACCCCGCCGGTAATAATCCCGTCAGGGATTGAAGCTCGGTAGAAATGTTTGATTACACAGTGCCCCGCATGACGTCAGTTATGCGGACAAATGCCGCATCTCTGCGGGATGCCGGTGAATGTGGAGAACGTTATTTTCTACCGAGCTTTGCATTTCTGCGAGATGCCGGTTTACCGTTCACCATTCACTACAAATCATTAATTTTTGATAAATCCGAATGTACAAAACCATACTGCGTAAAGTATAATATATTTTTAGAAAAAAAGATATTCCGTCCTTACTCCGTCCTTTCTCCGTCCTTTCTCCGTTCTTTCTTCGTTTATTCTCCGTTCATATAACGGAGAAAGAACGAAGAAAGAACGGAGAATGAACGGAGAATGAACGGAGAAAGAACGGAGAAAGAACGAAGAAAGAACGGAGAATGAACGGAGAAAGGACGGAGAAAGAACGAAGAAAGAACGGAGAAGGAACGGAGAATGAACGGAGAATGAACGAAGAATGAACGGAGAAAGAACGAAGAAAGAACGAAGAAAGAACGAAGAAAGAACGGAGAAATATTAATTTTGTATTGATTTTTATATTTTTAACCACTACTGTCCGGTAAAAAATAAAGAGCGGGGAATTTTGAGTTTCCCCGCTCTGAGGTTCTCTTTGTAATCACAACAAAACAAAGTAAACCATGGGCAAAAATACAAATTTTATCGGACAGCCGCT
>JAIRNV010000013.1 GCA_031257875.1 Dysgonamonadaceae bacterium | reverse complement strand
GTTCTCAACAGATCCGCCGGATCTGTCCGGAATTGACCGCGATTCTCAACAGATCCGCCGGATCTGTTCGGAATCGGCTCCGGCTCTCAACAGATCCGCCGGATCTGTTCGGAATTGACCGCGATTCTCAACAGATCCGCCGGATCTGTTCGGAATTGACCGCGGTTCTCAACAGATCCGCCGGATCTGTTCGGAATTGGCCGCGGTTCTCAACAGATCCGCCGGATCTGTCCGGAATTAACCTGCCCGGCGTGGCGAGACGCCAATGACATTAAGTTAAGATAAATAAGGTAATAAGGTTAGGGAAATATGAGCATCATTCATTGCTACTCAGGTTGTTTTGTTGGAAAAAATAAGGTTAAAATAAGGTTTATATCCTGATTCACGATGTGGAAAAACCTTATTCCCAACCTTATTACCTTATTAATTGACGGCCTTGAGAACAGTTCGTTTGTTTACATCTGCGTAACATGAGTAATTAATAATCGCAATAGCTTGCCCTAAGCGAAGTCGAACGGGTCGAACGCAGTGAGACATCTGCCGAAAAAACGTACACTCTTGTATTTCTTTTTCATAGCACCTCAAAAAAAGATTTAGCCAATCATTCAAAATCCTTGTTTATTTAAAATTTATTTGTACCTTTGTCCCCGTTAAAAGTTAATAATATCAAATTGTCGTGAAAGTCGTCATTGCGGAACAAAACCTGAAATTGCCCATATACTGTTTATATTATAAATTTTTTACAGGCCGCAATGGCGATACGACAATTTGTTTGAAAAACAGCTCGGTTAAATACATCCGTTAAAAATAAAAGGTAATGAAAGCAACAGTAAATATATTATGGTGGTGGCGCTCGCAACTTTAGAAGTCGTGAGTGGGGAAATATGGTTAAAATAGGTTATGAAAACACAGGCCTGTCGTACTCACGGCAGGTCTTTTTTTATTAATAAATTGATATTTATATGAAAAAAACAGTTATTCACACGCGAAGCAAAACAATTCTGGCCGATTTGCAGACGCCTGTCGGCATTTATCTGAAAATCAGGGATGCATACCCTGAATCGGTTTTACTGGAAAGTTCCGATTTCCACGGGAATGAAAACTCCGTTTCCTTTATCGGACTGAATCCGCTTGCCCGTTTCGTAGCCGGCAAAGGTTTTGTTACCACGGAATATGAGTCAAATTCCACAGACAGCCCGGCGAAAAAAACGCAGATAAGCGCATCCGAACCGCTTGTTGAACAGTTAAACCGGTTTGTCCGGTCGTTTGAAATCGCCGAAGACAAAAACGAATCGGCGTTCAACGGTTTTTTCGGATACACTGCCTACGACGCCGTGAAATATTTTGAAGACGTCGAAACGGAAACCGGCAACGCCGGCTCCTGCGATATTCCCGAAATGATTTACATTTTTTACCGGTATATCATTGTCGTCAATCATTATAAAAATGAAATGACGGTTGTCGAAAACCGTCCTGAAGGCGAAGAAAGCCGTATCGATGAAGTCCTTGCGCTTTTGAACAACCGCAATTATGCCTCGTATAATTTTTCCGCCAAAGGCGATGAAACTTCCACCGTCAGCGATGAAGACTACAAAGGAATGGTGAGCAAAGGCATCGGGCATTGCATGCGCGGCGACGTTTTCCAAATCGTACTTTCCCGCTGTTTCGCGCAGTCTTTTTCGGGAGATGATTTTAAGGTGTACCGCGCTTTGCGTTCCATCAATCCTTCACCTTATCTGTTTTATTTTGATTTCGGTTCGTTCCGGATATTCGGTTCGAGTCCCGAAACCCATTGCAAAATATCGAAAGGACATGCTTCCATCGACCCTATTGCAGGCACTTTCCGCAGAACCGGCGACGACGAAAAAGACAAAGCATTGGCGCAGGCGCTTTTGGAAGACCCGAAAGAAAATGCAGAACATGTTATGCTGGTCGATTTGGCGCGAAACGACCTTAGCCGGAATACGGAAAATGTGCATGTGGATTTTTACAGGGAAGTTCAATTCTATTCCCATGTCATTCACCTGGTTTCGCGGGTGACGGGCGATGTGAAAGCAGGCAGCAATACCGTCAAGGTGTATGCCGACACTTTTCCTGCCGGAACGCTTTCGGGAGCGCCGAAAGTGCGCGCGATGGAACTTATCCGCGATATCGAACCGCACAACCGCGGCGCCTATGGCGGATGTATCGGATATATCGGACTGAACGGCGATTTGAATCAGGCGATTACCATTCGTTCGTTTGTCAGCAAAAACAATGTGCTGTATTATCAGGCCGGAGCCGGAATCGTTTCCCGTTCCAATGAGGAATCGGAATTGCAGGAAGTGAATAACAAACTGGGGGCTTTGAAAAAAGCGATTGATGCTGCGGAAAAAATTATTAATTGAAATTGAGTAAACAAGTAAACGAGTTGACAAGTTAACAAGAAAAGCTCGTTTAAATATCGTTAACTTGCCAACTCGTTAACTTGTTTACTCGTTTACTCAACACTTATGAAAATCTTAATTTTCGACAATTACGACTCTTTCACCTACAACCTGCTTCATTTGGTTAAAGAATCAGGTTACAGGGATGTGGAAGTTCATCGCAATGACAGGATAAGTTTGGACGAAGTCGAACGTTTCGATAAAATCATCCTGTCGCCCGGACCGGGAATCCCTTCCGAAGCAGGACTGTTATTGTCCCTGATTAAACGCTATGCGCCACAAAAGAGCATACTCGGCGTTTGTCTGGGACATCAGGCGATTGCGGAAAGTTTCGGCGGAAAGTTAGTCAATTTGAGGGATGTCTATCACGGCGTCGCCACTCCCATTGATATTGTTGCGGAACACATTATTTTTGACGGACTTCCGAAAAATATAGTCGCCGGCCGGTATCATTCCTGGATTGCTTCGCGTTGCGGATTTCCCGAAGTATTGCAAATCACCGCAACAGACAGCGAGGGAGAAATTATGGCTTTGCGCCACAAAACATTAGATGTTCATGGCGTACAGTTTCATCCCGAATCGATTTTGACTCCTCAGGGGAGAACAATTGTGCAAAATTTTTTAAATAAAGTTGACGAGTAAACGAGTTGGTGATATTCCTGTTAACTTGTTGAAGGTCATAAGTTTTTGTTGTAAGGGGAAATAAGAATTAAATATGCCTGATTGGGTTCACAGCGGTTTCTTTTTTAACAGATAAAACACTTGCGAATTAAACCTGCTTCCCAAACAGGGAAATGGTGTAAATACTTTTTTTACTATTTCAAAATCGTTCACAAACAACGGTTCCAAATTTTTAAAGTAAAATCCCATATGCTGAAAAATATACCCTGCCCTATTTCTGATTTCAGGAAATGGTTTACCCCAAAAAGAACGGAACAGGTTTTTGAGCGAATACAGCGTGCGGTCACGTGTTCTGATTCGTCTGACAATGTTTTTTACCAATGCAGGTAAACCTTTTTCGACAGGAACGGATATTATCAAGAAACCGGCGTTGGAAAGAACCGAACTGATATCAGCGATGAATCCGGATTGTGTATCGCGGTTGAAATGTTCCATCACTTCCAGGCAGGTAATGCAATTAAACGGTTTTCGACTCAAAACATCCCGCCAATCTTTTACCACCGGTATCGAATTACCCGGAATCTGATCCAAAAAAGGCTCATAACCAAGAAGCAGACATTCAGACGGACGTATTTCATTGAACAGGTTGAGAAATAACCCGTCGCCGCATCCGAAATCCAGCAGTCGCAAAGGGTCTGTTGCAGGAATAAAATTCAGCGTTTTTTCTATCCTCTTACGGTGTGCCAACCGGCGTAACCGGTTGGTAGAATTGTAAGTCAGTCTTGCATATTCGCTTTGTTGTGCTTCTAATAATTTCCAGTCCATTGTTTCATCTTTTTAATTGACTTTATAATTCAAATGTCGTTTTTCGCCCGCTTTTGCCGGTTTGGAAAAAACCGATTTCAACAAACGCCAACTTAAATGTTTACGGTGGGCATAAGATTCGTAAGTCTCCGTATTTAAATCGAAATCGTCTTGCCAAAAATAGCCCTGTCGCACGTAAAAATAAGTGGCGTCGACAATCCTTGTATCCTTGTTTTCCGTTTTTAGAAAATCCTCCTTTTCGGGCATCAGCAGCGTAATTCCTTGCCGGCGGCAGTTGATTTTCAAGGGTTCCAAAATACGGTCATAAGCATCATATATCACGTTCCAGGAAAAATTACAGTAGTTCGTATCACCCATTTGCTGAATAGGACGAATTTGCAGGATATCGAATTTATACTGCCCCAAGATTGAGAATAAATCCTGCAATTCCATCAAATTATCTTGGTTGACAGTATAATTCAGACGTACTTTGAATGAAGGAAAACCGGATTTTATTTCAGTCAGACATTCCATCGTTGACAGAAACTTGTCAAACGATGCACCCGGCATGAAATATTCGTATGTTTTTCGTCTTACGCCGTGCAGCGAAAGCGTAATTTCGTCCAGACCGGCAGCAACCAGTTCGTGTATGTCCGCACGGGAAAATAAATTTCCATTGGTAGTCATTGAAATATAGGGTACTCTGCAGGATTTTGCCATTTCAATCAACTTCCGGTTATGGCGGAAAAGCGATGGCTCGGCGCCACACCCGATTTGCAGTTTCAAAGCACGATGGAAAAACGCGCGGGCAAGCAACGGCAAATCCGTTTCCTTAAGCGCTCCTTTCATATTTTTACGCTTGTTTTTATCGCTGAAATAACACATCCGGCAACGAAGGTTACAGGCAAGAACGGGATCTAAAAACAGTCCGAAATAACGCCGTCCCATACAGTGCAACATCCATATACCAAACAATTTGACACGGATGCTGCGTATATAGTGATTCAGTTTCAAGAAAGAATAAACAGTTGACATCTTAATTTTTGACGCTAAAAATAACAATACGGCGCAAATATACATAGAAATTCACACATATGCCAAACCCGTAAAAATTCTGTTCAAAATTCATAGAAGAAAGGCACATGAAATTTTGGAAACCGCAGGATTTTCATGTACTTTTGCACGAAATTATTAATATTATACCCCAGCCAAACGAAGCAATTTGGAAATAAATAATATAACATCATGAAAGAAATACTCAACAGACTATTCGAACATCAGTACTTAACACGCGAAGAAGCCAAAGAAATTCTGACCAGTATGGCGGAAGGCAAATACAACGACAGCCTGATAGCTGCCTTTATCACCGTTTATTTTATGCGCAGCATCAGTGTGGATGAAATCCTCGGTTTTCGGGAAGCGCTTTTGGAAATGCGGGTAAATGTGGACGAACTGAGGGATTACAATCCCATCGACATTGTCGGCACGGGGGGCGACGGAAAAAATACTTTCAACATCTCCACCGCCGCCTGTTTCGTAACTGCGGGCGCCGGTTACAAGGTTGTAAAACATGGAAATTTCGGGGCAACGTCGGTGAGCGGCGCTTCCAATGTGATGGAAGAACACGGCGTGAAATTTACCCGGGATGCGGATACACACAAAAAATCTTTGGACGCCGCCGGCATTGCTTATTTGCACGCACCGCTTTTCAATCTGGCGTTGAAAACGGTAGCTCCGGTTCGTAAAGCCTTGGGCGTTCGTACTTTTTTCAATATTTTAGGCCCGATTGTCAATCCTTTGATACCGAAACGGCAGGTTTTAGGCGTCTATGATTTGAAAATGGCGCGCCTGTACAATTACATTTACCAGGAAAGCGGCAATGATTTTTCGATTGTTCACAGTCTCGACGGCTACGATGAAATTTCTTTGACCGATACGTTCAAAATCATCAATAAATCGGGTGAAAATATTTATACGCCGGATAGCCTGGGATTCAAAAAAGCCGTTCCCGAAGAATTGTTCGGAGGCAGTACGCCGGCGGAAGCAGCGCGAATTTTTGACAATGTTCTGAACAACCGGGCTACGGATGCCCAGAAAAACGTAGTGATTGCCAATGCGGCGATAGCGATTCAAACCATTGAATCACACTTAAATTTACCGGAATGTATTGCAAAGGCAAAAGAATCCCTGGAATCGGGAAAAGCAAAACATACTTTGGATAAATTTTTGGAAATCAACAGTTAAAGTGGAAAATATCCTGCAAACAATCAACTCCGTAGGCACGCAAATTACGCAGATTACGCAAATTGTTATTTATGATATATCAATAATGTATTGTTTTATGAAATGCGCTTATTTGCGTAATCTGCGCAATTTGCGTGCCTGTCGGACAATTTCCTCACAAAAATAGCATCTCAAAAAAAGAATTACCCCGTTTATTTCGCATTACTAAAATGGAAAATATCTTGCAAACAATCTGCGACAACAAACGACTGGAAGTTGCCCGCCAAAAAGAAGCGGTAAGTGTTTCTTTTTTGGAGTACATGATGGGTTTTCAGAAAAGGGAAAAAATCTCTTTCCAGCAGGCTTTGGCAACTTCCGGTTCGGGTATTGTTGCGGAATTTAAGAGGCGCTCCCCATCCAAAGGCTGGATTCATCCGGACGCCAATGTGACGGGCATTGTGCAGGCTTACGAGGCGTCGGGGGCAACAGCGGTTTCTTGCCTGACGGATGAAAAGTTTTTCGGAGGCGGATTTGAAGATTTCAAAAAAGCGCGTGCTGCAATTTGCCGCATCCCGCTGTTGCGCAAAGATTTCATCGTTGATGAATACCAGATTTACCAATCCAAAGTAATGGGAGCGGACGTGATTTTACTGATTGCTGCATGTTTGACAAAAGAAGAAACCGTCCGTTTCTCCGAAATTGCCCATGAACTGGATATGGAAGTTTTGCTGGAAATCCACAGCGAGAAAGAATTATCTTACATTCAACCGCTTATTGACGTCGTCGGCATCAACAACCGCAACCTGAAAACCTTTGCAACCGACATCCGGCATACCGTTGAACTGGCCGATAAAATTCCGGATACGTTCCTGAAAATTTCCGAAAGCGGACTTTCCAGCCCGCAAACGGTGATTGATTTACGTAAAAAAGGTTTTAGAGGTTTCCTGATGGGTGAAAACTTTATGAAAACGAATCAGCCCGGGAAAACATTAAACGAATTTATAAATAAGTTGACGAGTTGACAAGTAAACGAGAGAAGCCTGCAAACCCAATCCCGTCAACTTGTTTACTCGTCAACTCATTTACTTGTCTACTCGTTTACTCATAGAATGAAAATAAAAGTTTGCGGGATGAAATATCCCGATAATATTAAGGAGTTGGTTCGTCTTCCCATTGATATGATGGGTTTGATTTTTTATGAAAAATCGGCGCGGTATGCGGGATATTTACCGGCAGACGAATTGCGGATTGTACCGCCGGACATTCAAAAAGTCGGTGTTTTCGTCAATGCTTCGGAGGAAGATATTTTTGCTAAAATTCGGGAATATGATTTGCAAATCGTCCAGTTACACGGTGATGAATCGCCTGATTTTTGCAGGGAAATAAAAAAATCGGGAATCAAAGTAATTAAAGCCTTTCGGATTGAAACAGCCGGCGATTTGGAAAGATGCGGTTTGTATGAAAATGCTTGCGATTATTTCCTGTTTGATACCAAAACGCCGCAATATGGAGGTTCGGGAAAAAAATTTGATTGGGGAATACTTTCATCATACAAGGGAGAGACACCCTTTATTTTGAGCGGGGGCATCGGAGTGGAAGACGCGGAATCAATCCTGGAGATACAAAATCCGAAACTGTTTGGAGTTGATTTGAACAGTCGTTTTGAAACAGGTGCAGGGAAAAAAGACATGGAAAAATTGAGAACGTTTTGCCTGTCTTTTTTCACCGGAGGTCCTGTTTCCCGCACTTTTATTTGCAACACCCTGTTAAATCATTAATAATCAGCGAAAATATATTGATTTTGCAGCCAAAACGGGTGTTGCAAAATTTTTAATATGTTTATGAGAGAAGTCAAAAACAGATCCGGAAGTGTTCGTATTCAGATCGTTAGCAGGCAAAATGGCAAGTGCAAAGCAGTCAAAACTGTGGGCTGTGCCACTATGTGTCCACAGATTGAAGCTCTGAAAATTCAGGCAAAAATGGAGTTGGAAGAGTTGCGTTTTGGAAAAAAGCAACTGTTTTTGTCCGGACAGGATGAACCTGTTGAGCTGACCGTGCAATCATTGAGCAATTCGAGTATCGGAACCGTTGGGCCTGAACCTGTTTTCGGCAGAATTTACGGTTTTATCGGCTTCGGAGCGATTGACGGGGAACTGTTTCGGCATTTGACAGTTTCCCGACCGGCCTTTCCGTTGAGCAAACTTAAAACAGTTGAGTATCTGTATCGTTATCAGGGCGTATTGCTTGATATTGACCGTGTTTACCGCTTTTTAGACAAATTGAAAGACAGTTTGAAACCCTTTATCGAAAAGATTGCCTTTGAATACGCAAAAAAGCATCATGGCGACACAGCGGGCGTTGTTTTCCACGATATGACAACGCTGTATTTTGAGGCACCTGATGGGGACGGTTTGCGTAAAACGGGCTTTTCAAAGGATGGGAAACCCCACTGTCCCCAAATAATGACAGGGCTTTTGGCGGGACCTGGCGGCTATTTGTCGGGCTATGATATTTACGAAGGTAATACTTATGAAGGAGATACCCTCATTCCTTTCATCAAGAAAATCAGTGAACGTTTTTTCACCTGGAAAGCCGATTGTGATTGCTCCGAAAACAGGGCAAAAAAAGACAGACACAATCGTGAAAAAGGTCTGAAGCGGCTTGAGAAACGTATTAAATCAGGTAAGTTAGGGATGAAAAATAAATAACTTATTGAGGTTTCAAAAAAGTATTATCTTTGCATCGTGAATTATAACCCCTGGTAAAGATGAAAAAAGTAGATTTTGAATACGGCATAGCGGAGCAT
>JAIRNV010000005.1 GCA_031257875.1 Dysgonamonadaceae bacterium | reverse complement strand
GGCAAATGGCCTGTTATGCCGGCGTTGCGCCCTTTGAACACACTTCGGGAACGTCAGTCAGAGGCAAAACAAAAGTCAGTCCGCTTGCCGACCTCAAACTCAAAAGTTTGCTTAATATGTGCGCCATTGTGGCCGTGCGGCACGATGCGGAACTGAAGGCTTACTACGCGCGAAAACTCGCTGAAGGTAAACCTGAAATGCCCGTAATAAACAATGTTCGGTGTAAATTATTGGCTCGTGTGTTTGCTGTCATTAACCGCAAATCTCCATACGTTAATACAAGAAAATTTGCCGCATAAGTTTTAATTATTTTTAACTAAATATATTTGGAATTTAGCATAGAATGCAAAGTACAAAAAAAAACAGATAAACTGTCTTATTTTACAAGAATAATGCTTTTCTTTGTAAAATAAACGGAAGAATACAAGATAACATTTATAGCCGTGTGGACAGTACATGGCTAACAAAAATCATCCTGCAATCCATGCATCATAATTTGCAACAGTCGTGCGACAATTTTATTTGCATTTATTTAAAATATAATCAAAAAATAGATTATTTTTTTTTATTATAAAAAAATAATCTCTACATTTGCATCTCGAATTACTAAATTTATAATTGATGATTTCAGAAAAAAACAATATGGATTTGCATACGCGCTTCGCGGGATTGCATACGCACACCGCGGGATTGCATACGAAAATCTTTTATTCAATATTAATTAATAAATAAATAATTATGGCACAAACAATTCCAAGAAAAGACACCGAGTTTGACGAAGTACAAAACGTAATTACGACAAAGACAGCGCTGAATTTAGAGAAATGGAAAATTGATTCAACCTGGTTTAACGAGCAGATAATCCCGGCTAAAGCAGCTTGGACAGCTGCATGGGCAGCATGGCAGGATCCGAATGATCGTTCGAAAGTCATTGTTTTTAACAAAAATCAGGCGCGCAATGCTTATGAGATTCTGTTGAGTAAACTGATTCAAATGTTAAAAGCCAGTCCGTTTATAACACCATCTGAACTGGTAGAACTCGGCATCAACACTTCCAAAGGTGGCGGCGGACACAATCCTCCACCGAATACCTATCCGGGCTTCCACATCCTCCCGGCGGGAATACGCCTGCTACTACTGTATTTCTACGCACTGAATTCCAAATCGCACGCAAAACCACACGGTGTACACGGTGTGGAAATCCGGTGGGCTATCCTTGATGCCAGGCCGACAGACATCAGTGAACTGATCAATTCATCGTTCGACACCCGTTCACCCTTCAGATTTGAATTTGCCGATAAAGATCGCGGAAAAACTATCTGGTTTTGCCTTCGCTGGGAAAGTACTACGGGTGAAAAAGGACCCTGGTCGGAACACGCAAGTGCAGTTATTCCGTAAATTCAGTAGCCTGAGTTTTAGATAAAAGATAAGCCCGTCGAGACTTGTATATCAATTGTCAATTTTTTAGCATGATTATCCAAAACTCGGGTTAACATGATCTATGATTACCATATTAGGCCCTACTGCCTCAGGGAAGACAAAATTTGCGGCAGCTTTGGCATACGAAATCAACTCGGAAATTATCAGCGCCGATTCGCGGCAAGTTTATCGCGACATGAATATCGGAACAGGCAAAGACCTGGCCGATTATACCGTTGCCGGCAAATCTATTCCCTATCACCTGATTGATATTTGTCGGGCAGGAGAAAAATACAGTCTCTTCCATTTTCAGCATGATTTTCATAAAGCATTTTCTATTATTAAAAGCAAAGGAAAAACTCCCATACTTTGCGGAGGAACAGGCCTTTATATCGAATCCGTATTGAAAGGCTACCAACTTCCGGATGTTCCCGAAAATCCGGCTTTGCGACAAAGCCTCAAAGAAAAAAGCCTTAATGAATTGACCGGAATACTTCAATCGTACAGGAAATTGCACAATAAAACGGATGTCGATTCTGCACAGCGTGCCATCCGCGCCATAGAAATTGAGGAATATTCTCTCCGGCAAAATTTGGATAAACAGGAATATCCGCCTGTCGACAGCTTAATTACAGGTATAAATATTGACTGGAAATTAAGACGGGAAAAAATAACTCTCCGCCTGAAAGCCCGTTTGGAAGAAGGAATGCTGGATGAAGTGCAGAAACTGCTGGATTCGGGAATCGCCTCGGAAGATTTAATCTATTATGGACTTGAGTACAGGTATCTTACGCTTTACCTTATTGGGAAAATAAGTTACAGGGAAATGTTTGAGCAGTTGGAAATCGCCATTCATCAGTTTGCCAAACGCCAGATGACCTGGTTTCGGGGAATGGAACGGAGAGGTTTCACAATTCACTGGATAGATGCTGAAATGCCTCAGGAAGAAAAAATTGCATTTGTAAAATTAATTCCGAATTACGAACGCATGTTACGCAACAGATAATAATTCATGTCCGGATTGCTTCACGGCTTCGCAGTTCGCTGGTGACGGGTGCGTAACATGAGTTAGCCATAATTTTTCATTTTACGGTTTTTTTGTTTCTCGGATGATGCTCCAAAATCTCACTTCTCAGAAAATCCCTGTCCAAATGGGTATAAATCTCGGTAGTAGCAATTCTTTCGTGTCCCAGCATTTGCTGTATGGCGCGCAAATTGGCGCCTCCTTCCAGCAAATGAGTGGCAAACGAATGCCGGAAAGTATGCGGACTGACTGTTTTGTGTACGCCGGCCGCTTCGGTCTGCTGTTTGATGATATAAAAAACCATGACGCGCGAGAGCGCCGTCCCTCGCCGATTGAGAAACAGGATGTCTTCGCAGCCTTTTTTTACTTTAATATGACAACGGTCAAGCAAATACAGGTTGATTTCCTTGATAGCAGCCTGAGAAACAGGCACCAGACGCTGTTTCCCCCCTTTTCCTTCCACACGGATAAAACCTTCGTCAGGATACAGGTCGGTAAAACGGATATTGATAAGTTCAGAAACGCGCAGGCCGCAACTGTAAAGGGTTTCCAGAATCGCCCGGTTGCGCTGTCCTTCGGGTAGCGACAAATCTATGCTACCGATAATGTCGTTAATTTCCTGAAGCGTGAGAAATTCGGGAAGTTTTAATCCTGTTTTGGGCGATTCCAGCAGTTCGGTCGGATCTTTTTGAATGTAGTTTTCCAGAAGCAAAAAGCGGTAAAACGATTTGATACCGGAAACAATCCTCGCCTGGGAACGGGGACAGATACCGATTTCGCGCAAGCCGGCAACCATTGCCTGCAAGTCTTCCAGACAGGCTTCTTCCGGTGTTTTTCCGGCGCCGCAAAGATAATTTAACAGCTTGTTCAAATCGTCCATATATGCTTCTACCGAATTAACGGACAAAGACTTTTCGAGCCGGAGAAAAGTATGGTAGGCCGTTGTTTTATCCTGAATATCCCGATTTATCTCCATAAACAGTGTATTTACATGAATAAAAATGATTAATTTTGCCCCCCAAAGATATAAAAATAAATTTATAATGAAACGAGCATGCGAAACTTGCAACAAAGCGCATGAATATGTTGCGAGTTCCATGTGACCTTTTAAAAAACAAATTATGTACACATGAAACTTCAAATTATCAATGGACCCAACTTAAACCTTTTAGGTATCCGCGAACCGGAGGTTTACGGCTTTTCTTCCTTTGAAGATTATCTGCAGAAATTAATTCAGCGTTTTCCCGGTGTCGAATTTCATTATTTTCAGTCGAATGTGGAAGGAGAAATCATCAATAAAATTCATGAAACAGGATTTTCCTTTGACGGGATTATTTTGAATGCAGGGGCTTATACGCACACTTCCATTGCAATTTACGATGCGATAAAAGGAGTGGCAACACCTGTGATAGAAGTGCATATATCCAATGTCCATGCACGGGAAACTTTTCGCAGCCATTCGCAGATTGCCGGGGCCTGTAAGGGAGTTATTGCAGGATTCGGCCTGGATTCCTACCGGCTGGCCGTTGAGGCAATGATGAGTAGGTAAGTTAACTTGTTTACTCAAAAAAAAAACACTCTTCCCAATGAATCAGGATGAATATATCACAAATCATATTGACGGAGAACCGCCCTTGCTTGCAGCCTTAAACCGCAAAGCCCACGTCGATTTGCTGCGTCCGCGAATGATAGCCGGTCACCTGCAGGGACGGATACTGAAAATGCTGGTGCGGATGTATCGGCCGCAGCGGATTTTGGAAATCGGAACTTATACGGGATATGCCACTTTGTGTCTTGCGGAAGGTTTGCCCGAAGACGGTGAAATTCACACGATTGAGATTGACGATGAAATGGAAGACTTTATCCGGAATCAATTCAACCGGTCGGATTTGAAAAACAGGATTCACCTGCATATCGGAAACGCCCTGGATTTGATTCCCCTGCTGGAAGGCATGTTTGATATGGTGTTCATCGATGCCGACAAACGGGCTTATTGCGAATATTACGAAGCGGTTTTCGATAAAGTGAAAAAAGGCGGGATTATTTTGGCAGATAATACGCTGTGGAGCGGGAAAGTGCTGGAGGAACCGCATCCGGGCGATAAACAGACCCTCGGTATCATCCGTTTCAACGAAATGATTGCAGGCGACCGGAGAGTTGAAAAGGTCATTTTGCCTTTGCGGGACGGGTTAACGATTATTTATAAAAACAGCGCTTCGCTGTAAAACAGTTTATTTCACATCACTCAATAATCGTTCAGGAAAAATCGCACCAGGCGTTTCCATGAAAAAAAACGCTTTTTCAAAGTCCGGTTATCTATCCGTTTGTTTGGCAAAAGATACTTCGGATGCTTGAGCGGAAACGGGACAGGTTCGGACAAAATATATGCCCCTGCAGATTTTTTAGAAACGGTATGCGTTGCATTTTCCGAAAACAACCCGATGTTGGTAACTAAATTGACAGTCGGATAGATAGACAGTTGATTTTGTAGGCGAAGCATATAAAGATACTGTACATCCCATGTATTGATGCCCCTGTTCCCTTTGAGGGTATCAGAGATAAATGAAGAAAAATAAATTTCCTCATGCCGGTTGATAAACAGGTTTTTTTTCCTGTATTTATCCTTGCCTGCTTCCGTCCAGTAAGATAAATTCACGTTGTAGTTTTGCCATACCCGCCGCCAGGTAGCCCATCCCCAAATATGAGAAATGAAAGAAAAATTGTAGCTGTAATCTTTATCCACCAGTTCCGGTAAGAAACAGTTGCCGCTGATATGTCCGATGCGGGTATCGTTCCTGTACCGGTTCAGCAATTCTTCACAATAAGGGAAAAACGAAGGATCAGGCAAACAGTCGTCTTCAAGGATAATTCCCTGTTCCACTTGCTCGAAAAACCATGTGATAGCCGTACTGACCGCCGTTTGACAGCCAAGGTTCTCATCCCTGAAAAGCGTTTTCAGTTCGCAGTCCCAGTCAATTTGCGTAACCATGTCTCTCACCCGCCGGCAAGCCTCCGTTTCACCCGGTCTGTTTTTTCTTGCACCGTCGGCGGCAACAAATAAGAACTTCGGTTTTTGACGGCGGATTGCTTCAAAAACCTGTCGTGTAGTGTCTTCGCGATTGAAAACTAAAAGTAGTATGGGCGTGTTATACATGTGTTGTATGTTTTACAGTATCAATACAATTTATCTTAACTTGATGACATTGAGCGTAACCTGCGGACGGTTAACTGTTATCCCCACTAAATCTAATCATCCCCCGAAAAATTTTCAACCAAAACCTCCCGGTAAGCATTAAATATTTTCGACTTGGATACAAACCCGAGGTATTTACCCGATTCATCAACGACCGGAAGATTCCAGGCTTTGGTATCATCGAAAACACGCATGATTTTTTCCATCGGCATGGCTGTTGTAATTTTTGCCTGCGGCGAAACCATGAATTTCTTCACTTTGAAACGGTCGTACAGTTCGGGGCGAAACATGATGTTCCGGATGTTATCCAGCAAAACGACGCCTCGCAACACATTATCATTGTCGGTAACCGGAAATACATTCCTGCCGGATTTGGCAATCACTTTCACGACATCGCCCAAAGTCATTTTCGGATGAACAGCCATAAAATCGTTTTCAATAACGGCGTCCAAGTTCAACAGCGTAAGCACCGCCTTATCCTTGTGGTGGGTCAGCAACTCCCCTTTCTGCGCCAGGCGGACGGAATACAGACTGTAACGGTCAAAACACAGAATCGTAACGTATGCAACAAGGGAAACAATCATCAACGGCAGGAAAAGATCAAAACCGCCGGTCAGTTCGGCAATAAGGAAAACCGCCGTCAGGGGGGAATGCATTACCGCCGACATTACGCCGGCCATTCCCATCAATGCAAAATTTTCGCCCGGAAGATGTACCGCAGGAAACATCTGTTCGACAGAACGGGCGAATACAAAACCCGCAATGGAGCCTAAATACAGCGAAGGCGCGAATATCCCGCCGCAACCCCCGCCGCCGTTGGTGGCACAGCAAGCAAACACTTTGGTGAAAATAATAAACGCCAAAAACAGGAACAGCCCCCAGCTGTGATTATGCAGGAGATAGAACGGACTGCCGTCCATCAGGCCGCCGTATTGATTGCCGATGAGACTGCCGATCGTATCGTATCCTTCGCCGTAGAGCGGGGGCAGAAGGAAAATCAGCACGCTCAGGATGACCGCGCCCAAAAGGAATTTTTTCCAAAAGGACTGCGTTTTCCGGAAAACGCTTTCCACCCGGATGGAGATGTGCGTAAAATACAGGGCAATCAGGCCGCAGAGGATGCCCAGCAAAAATACGTAAGGAATGCGATGCATGGCAAATATTTCCGTCTGGTTGAATTTGAACATGGCGTCCGTTCCCGTAAAAATGTAGGAAACGGTGGCCGCCGTAACGGAAGTCGTAAGCAGCGGTAGTACCGAGGCGGTAGTAAAATCAAGCATCAGGACTTCTATCGTGAAAAGCAGCCCGGCAATGGGCGCCTTGAAAATACCGGCTATCGCTCCGGCCGCTCCGCAACCGACTAAAAGCATCAAAGTCCGCTGTTCCATTTTGAACATGCGCCCCAGACTGGAACCTATGGCCGAACCGGTTAATACAATCGGCGCTTCGGCCCCCACCGATCCGCCGAAACCGATGGTAATCGAACTCGCAACCAGAGACGACCAGATATTGTGTTTTTTTATCCGGCTTTTCCGCTGGGAAATGGCATACAGGATTTTAGTCACCCCGTGGCTTATATCGTCTCTGACAATGTATTTTACAAACAAACCGGAAAGCAGAATCCCGACGACCGGATAAATCAGGTAGAAATAATTCGCCCTCGTTACATGCGCATGGCTCGTGAGGAAATGCTGTATCAGGTGGATGGTTTCTTTCAGCAGGATAGCGCAGAGAGCCGTGCAAATGCCTATGATAAAACTCAGTATCAGGATAAAATACCTTTCGTGAATATGTTTTTCCCGCCATAAAAGCGCCGCGTCGAACCGGTTGTTTTTCTCGTTTGCCATTTTTTTTTCATTAAATACCTTTTCCGGTACACACTGTTTTGATTGAATAGATTAATATTTTAATATCCAGCATTAACGACATATTTTCGTAATATAAAATATCGTATTGCATACGCTCTATCATTTCGGCAATATTGCGTGCATATCCGAATTTGACCATTCCCCACGAAGTAATACCTGGCCGCACATTGTGAAGCAGGTAAAAATACGGCGCCTGTTTCATGATTTGATCGATGTAATATTTTCTTTCCGGCCGCGGTCCGACAAGCGACATATCGCCTTTCAGCACATTCCAGAACTGGGGAAATTCGTCCAGGCGGTATTTCCTCATGACCTGTCCGAAGGGCGTAATCCGCGCGTCGTTTTCGGAAGACAGCAAAGGGCCGTCTTTTTCCGCATCTTCGCGCATGGTGCGGAATTTGTAAATCATAAACGGTTTTCCGTGAAATCCGATGCGTTCCTGTTTGATAAAAACCGGCCCTTTGGAATCCATTTTTACCCTGATTGCCAGATACAGGTAAACCGGCGACAAAAGGATTAAAACTGCCGCCGAAACTAATTTATCAAGTGTCAGTTTGATGTTTTTCCCCTCTTCGGAAAAGTTATTGCCGGTAACGTCAATCAGCGGGAAGCCTGTGATGGTTCTGATTTTCATCCCTCCGGTCAACAGTCTGGAATAACTGAGCGGAAGTTTAATCGGTAAATTATACTGATACAGCGAATACAGTAAATTCAACAGTTCGTTGTCGTCGTCGGAATCAAGCGCGACAATCAATTCTTCTATGTCCTGCGTTTTGATGATGCGGTTCAAATCCGAGCTGATATCCACACATGCCGGAACCGTATAAGCCATTGCAACAGCCGGCTTTTCCATCAGCGTTTTGATTTGAGCCGCTTTCTCTCCGGTTCCGATAATCAAGGCTCTGACTGTCCATTCCCTGTTTTGGATTTTCTTTGCGGCATGAGCGGTGATGAACAGGCGGAAAATGTAGGTAAATAAAAATGAGAACAGAAACAGGCAGGAAAACTGTTCGTAATAAATACGGATAGATGGAGGCAAATTCGCAAGCAAAATGCAGAAGAAAATAACCACCGATCCGGTCAGTGCGGTCGCAAGTGTGGTAAAAAATTCCGACAGTCTCGATTTTCCAAGCGTTTTGTTGTAATATCCCGAATAATAATGAAGAATCAGCCATCCGAAAGGAATCGCAATCTGCCCTTTCATTACGTGGATATATACGATAAAACCGGCTAATGAAGAAAATGAGTCTTGCGCCATCAGGTAATAACGGACAATATTGAAGAAAAACCACGCCAAATTGGCAGCAATATAATCGGCCGATAAATATTTAAATAACTGCGTTTTTTTTTTCATCTCAAAAACGGTCCATCGTAAGTTGCAAATCCGCAACAGGTTCTTTGTGTATCGACAAATTCAGATAATCAAAGGCAGCCAGTGCAATCATCGCCCCGTTGTCGGTCGACCAGCGCAGGGGCGGCAGGCACAGTTCGACTTTCATTCTTTTGCACAGTATGGCGGCTTCTTCCCGCAGTTGCGGGCTTGCGGCCACGCCTCCCACAATCGCAAACGACCGGGAGGGATATTGTGTGAGCGCTAGGCGGGATTTTTTCATCAGCACGTCCATAACGGCCTGTACAAACGAAGCGGCAATGTCTTCATGCGGTGCACCGGGATTCGTTTCCATAAAACGTAAAACAGCGGACTTCAAACCCGAAAATGAAAACGCCAGCCCTTTGTTTATTACCGGACGGGGAAAGGGGATCGTCGCTTTCCCCTGCCCTGCAAGCCGGTCTACGGCAGGCCCTCCCGGATAGCCCAGCCCCAGCATGCGCCCGACTTTATCGTAACTTTCCCCGACCGAATCGTCGGCAGTGCTGCCGAGCAGTTCAACTTCCGCAGCGCTTTTCATGTAAGCCAAAAGCGTGTGTCCGCCGGACGCCAGCAAAACGGTTGCCGGAAAAATTATCCTTTGCTGTTCCAGGTCGGCGCTGCGAAGATGTCCGCGCAAATGATTGATTCCGATTACCGGTTTATTCCAGCCCAGGCCCAAGCCCGTCGCCGCATTCAGACCGACAAGCAAAGAGCCGACAAGCCCCGGCCCGCGGGTAACGCCAATCGCTTTGATGTCCCGCGGTGTAATTCCGGCTACTTTAAACGCTTCATTGATGACAGGTAAAATGGCGGTGATGTGCGCACGGGCTGCAAATTCGGGATAAATCCCCCCGAATTGGTTGTGTACATCCAACTGGGAGGCAACGATTGAGGAGAGGATATGCCCTTCCGAATCGACCAGAGCGACGGCTGTGTCGTCGCACGAAGTTTCGATACCTAATACAATGTCATTCATTGCCGAGAATTTGATGGATGATTGCTTCGGAAATCAGTCCGTACCGCTCTATCGCCGGCGGATTGCAGCGGCAGTTGACGATAGTGGAGGGAACTTCTTTCCCTTCCCCGTCTTCGACGATTAAATCGGGCGTTCCGTTTAATTCCGCTAAAATATCATTTACGCGGTCGGGCGTTTGAGCGCTGCCATGCCGGTTGGCGCTCGTTACCAGCAAGGGGCCTGTTTCCCGGAGTACGGAAAGCAGTAAAGCATTGTCGGGAATACGGCATGCAATCTCTTCCCTGTTTTTCAGCCATTCCGGTTTAAGCGATTCGTCTTTGAAACCCAAAACAAAAGTGATAGCGCCCGGCACCAAATCCGATGCAAATAATTTGCGGGCGTTTTCGTTGACGTCCAACCCCAGTTTTTCCAAATCTTCCACACCGGCTACCATCACAGGCAGGAACATTTCGCGGGGACGCCCTTTTAATTCGTAGATTTTTGCAACTGCTTTTTCATTAGCCGGCAGGGCTGCCAGGCCATATACCGTGTCGGTGGCGATTAAGACTGTGCCGCCGGTTTGTAGTGTTTGTATGATTTGATTTGTATTTTGCACTGCTTCTATTTTTTTTTGCAAAAGTAGACAGTTTTCTTTGAAAAACAAAATCTTCTTTTACCGATAAACCGCACAACGCTATCTCGCATTTTCATAGCAGCTCAAAAAAGATTTAACCGTTTTTAAAAATTTTTGGTAATCTTTCTAATAATAATTAACTTTGCCCCCTCATCCACAGTTTATATGATTATTGATTTTGAAAAATGGAAATAACAAAGAATACCCGTTTAATTGTGATTATTGGATATTGTTTTTTAGCGATTTTAGTAATATCGGGATTTGCCGTTATTTATCCGGAAACGGTAAAATATCAGAACAGTTTGGGTACCGGCCAGTTGCCGGTAAAATTATTCGGATTGGTTATTCTCATTGTTTTTCCGGTTTTTGTTGTCGCCGTGTTTTTTATATCCTGGTCGTTAAAATTGGTAAACACGGGAATCGAATTGCAGAAAAAGATACAGGATATTAAAAAATCGGAGGAGAAATTATTGATTTCCCGCGAGCAGCTGATTGACACGATTACCCGCGACATTAAAGCGCCTGTCAACGCTATCATAGACTTTCTCGATTTGTTGCGGGTGGAGGAAATTTCCCAAAAACAACAGTCTCTTGTAAAAGACATATACTTCTCTGCGACTCATATTCTCGACCTGATAAAGAATTTGCTGGATTTCCAGTCTCTGGAAAAGAATCAACAGGAGACGAATGCTTCGGCTTTTTCCCCTTATGCGCTGGTAAACGATATTTATGCCGGTTTTCAGCTGTTTGCCCATAAAAAGAACCTGATTTTTAAATTCAGTTCTATGATTCGGAAGGATAGAAAATATATCGGCGACCCTTACCTTATCACACAGATATTGAATCATTTAATTTCCAATTCCATCAAATTTACGCCGAGAAACGGCCTGGTTAGTATCAGGGCTTCCATTGAAAAGGGTGATATATTCCGCGTTTCCGTCAAAGATTCCGGTCCGGGCGTCAGCGAAAAAGACAAAAAACGTATTTTTGAAGAATTTATCCGTTTGGATGAAACCAAAAAAACTGTAGAAGGTACCGGTTTGGGACTGACTGTTTCCCAAAAACTTTCTTCGCTGCTGAACGGGAATATTGAAATCAAATCGCAAAAAGGGCAGGGCGCCGATTTCATTTTGACGGTTCCGCTTGTTGCCGCCCGGAATGAACCGGTTGCAACGCCGGACAATAAAACGGTACGTATTCCCGACAACGGCGAAGCGGCGTTAAACAGGGCGGATTTGTTTCTTAACGAAATGAATAATAATCTGAAATTGTTGGGAAACGCTTTAGACAACGGGGATTCCGAAACGGTCAAACAGATTTCCCGCAAAATGGTTTCTTTGCTGGAAATGTTTCCGGCGCCCGAAATTGTTGCGATATTAAATCTTTTTGAAAAAGGCGAACAACCTGAACAGGAACAGGTAATTTTGGCCGGTCTGATAGCTAAAAAAATCAGGGAAATCAAAGCGCTTCGTGAAACGTTGAATGATAAATTAC
This sequence comes from Dysgonamonadaceae bacterium, assembly GCA_031257875.1. GTDB lineage: Bacteria > Bacteroidota > Bacteroidia > Bacteroidales > Azobacteroidaceae > Azobacteroides. The sequence continues at coordinate 7,137 of JAIRNV010000005.1, read as the reverse complement.
AAACAAATAATATATAATGTGTTATGAAAATATTAGTCGCAACAGAAAAACCGTTTGCAGCGGAAGCGGTTCAAAAAATGAAACAAGTCGTTGACAATGCCGGGTTTGAATTTCTTTTACTGGAAAAATATACCGGTAAACCGCAATTGCTGGACGCGGTAAAGGAAGCAAATGCCATCATTATCCGAAGCGATATCATTGATGCAGAGGTTCTGGAGGCCGCCGTGAATTTGAAAATTGTTGTCCGCGCCGGCGCCGGCTACGATAACGTGGACTTGAGCGCTGCTACGGCGCGCAAAGTAGCGGTTATGAATACGCCCGGTCAGAACGCCAATGCGGTGGCCGAACTGGCTTTGGCTTTGATGGTTTATGCTGCCCGCAACTTTTTTGACGGAAGTTCGGGGTCCGAACTGTCGGGGAAAAAACTGGGTGTTCATGCCTACGGAAATGTCGGACGGAACGTAGCCCGCATTGCCAAAGGTTTCGGTATGGATATTTATGCTTACGACGCTTTTTATCCCGCCGAAGCAATTGAAAAAGACGGTGTTAAAGCATTAACTTCCGCCGAAGAACTGTATAAAACCTGCCGGTATGTTTCCCTGCATATTCCGGCAACCGCCGAAACAAAAAATGCCATCAACTGTGCTTTACTGGAAAAAATGCCGGAGAAAGCCGTGCTTGTCAATACCGCCCGCCGGGAAGTAATCGACGAAGCCGGTTTGGTAAAACTCATGGAAAAACGCCCTGATTTCAAATATCTGACGGACATCATGCCCGGAAACGACGCGGAGATGAAGGAAAAATTCCCGAAACGCTATTTCTCTACACCTAAAAAAATGGGGGCGCAAACTTCGGAAGCCAACAACAATGCGGGAGTTGCCGCAGCTAACCAAATCGTGGATTTTTTCAAAACGGGAAATACAAAATTTCAAGTTAATGGTTAGTGGTTAGTGGTTAGTGGTTAATATTTAGCCATCGTTAATCACTAATCATTAATCATTAACCACTAATTAAAATGGGAATAAAGCTTCGCCTCACAATAACGCAGTTCCTCGAATTTTTCATTTGGGGTTCATGGCTGATTTCTTTTGGCAACTACATGTTCAGTATGGGCATGGGCGACAAAATCGGTACGCTGTTTGCGGCGGCCGGCGTTGCCTCGTTCATCATGCCGGCGATTGTCGGAATCATTGCCGACCGGTGGATTAATTCCGAACGACTGCTGGGTATTTTGCACCTGCTCAGCGCCTGCTGTCTTTTTGCGGCGTCGCGGGCAACGGGATTTGAGCAGCTCTACCTGTGCATGTTTCTGAATGCTCTGGTTTTCATGCCGACCATCGGACTGGGTTATTCCGTCTGTTACAGCATTATGGCCAAAAACAACATGGATACGGTGAAAGATTTTCCGCCTGTACGTTCCTGGGGGACAGTCGGATTTATCGTTGCCATGTGGATTGTCAATCTGGCGGGGTGGGGAACAAGTCCCAATCAGTTATTGCTGGCAAGCGGTTCCGCTTTGGTCTTCGGGATTTACAGTTTTACATTGCCTCCGTCTCCGCCGACCCGCGCACAGAAAGGCAGTTCCCTGATTTCCGTTTTAGGCCTGGATGCACTGGTTTTGTTGAAAGAAAAGAAAATGGCATTATTCTTCCTCTTTGCCGTTCTGCTGGGTATTTGCCTGCAAATCACCAATTCCTACGGAAGCACATTTCTCGGCAGTTTCCAAACCGGTTATCCCGATTCATTCGCCGTCAAATACAATAATATTTTCATGTCCATTTCCCAAATATCGGAAGCGCTGTTTATTTTGGCCATTCCGTTTTTCCTGCGCAGGTTTGGTATTAAAACGGTGATATTGATGAGTCTGGGCGCGTGGGTTTTGCGTTTCGGACTGTTTGGGACAGGCAATCCCGGCTCCGGAATGATTTGGTTGACGCTTTCCATGATTATCTACGGCATGGCTTTCGACTTCTTCAATATATCCGGTTCGCTGTTTATCGAAAAGGAAACGCCGGCGAAATTCCGTTCCAGCGCACAGGGGATGCTGATGATGGTTACGAGCGGCATAGGGGCGATTGCCGGCAATTACGGGGCGGAAAATGTGATTAACCGTTTCACCGAAGATAATGTAACCGACTGGCCGGCCTGCTGGTTTATTTTTGCAGGATACGCATTGGTTATTGGAATTTTGTTTGCGGTTTTTTTTAAGTATGAACGGAAATAAGGAAATAAAAAATGAATGCCAAACGCATGGAACATATTATTGAATATACCGTATTTCTTGTTAAAAATTTTGCCGGACGGTTTGAGATAGATATGCGGGATGCGTTTAATTATTTGAACCGTTATGAAGGCATTCGTTATATCGAAAACAATTATGATTTTGAGCATACGCAAAACCCTGATTATACGGTAGAAACTTTGCGAAATGTTTGCCGTAAAAATGGAGGGGAATTATAAACGATGAGGTTGTTTCACGGCAGTAATACGGAAATCAGGCAGATAGATTTGTCTCGCTGTTTGCCTCACAAAGATTTCGGCGCAGGTTTCTACACAACGACAATTTATCAACATGCTTCGGAACGCGCGCAAGCCAAGATGCAGGAACAGGGAGGGAAAGCGGTTGTCAGCGTTTTTGATTTTGATGAAAATGTTTTTGCAGATGACAAATTGGCGGTAAAACGTTTTGAAAATCCGTCAGCCGAATGGGTACGGTTTGTAATGAAAAACCGCAATAAAGAAACGAAAGAAAATCATTTGTTCGACATTGTGGAAGGCCCTGTCGCCGATGACAGAATGTATGCCCAGTTTGCTCTTTTTGAGCATGGTATTATTAGTATGGAAACCGTACTTGAACGCATTACTTATCGCGAACAAACGCATCAGATCGTTTTTTGTACACCTGCTGCCGTTGCTTTGCTCAAACCTGAACCCGATTATGCAGAAGTGCTGATACAGTATATCATTGGCGATATGGCAAAATTCCTGATAAACGATTACAATATATCCATGACCGATGCTTTGGCAAAAGTATATAATTCAAAAACTTACAGATTGATTACAGATAAAAAAACAGGTATTTACCGGAATGCTTCGGCTCATATTTATGAACTGTTGAAAAAGGAATTATGTAATGCGAAATAAACAGGATATTGCAGTTTTAAGTTTTTCCACTGTGTCCCTCCGTGAAACTCCGTGCTGTAAAAATTATTAAACACAGCGTTTCACAGAGTGGATTTCACGGAGGGACACGGAGTTGATGGTTACATGTTATTTATTTTTTATTCCTATAGAGGAATAAATTGCTAAGCAGGAGCGAAGAACAACGACGGCTACTTCTCCTACATCAATGATTTCAACGGTCATTACGTCAATACCGTAGCTGGTTACAGCTATTACGAACATAATGACGAAAACTTCAAGGCGGAAAACGGATGACGCCTGATGACCGCATCGAAGAGAGTGCAGAAGCAGGTTGCTATTTCCTGTACTGCTTGCAGGCGTCAGCGAAGACGGGAAATTAGCATGGAATGCGGAGGTAAAACGGCATCGCGATTCAGTACGTTTTTATTTTACAAGGAAAAATTCCGTGTCTTTATACCAAGCCATTTGCCGGTAATCGGAAAAAAGTTCTTCTTGAAAATATGGAAACACAAAGATACTGATACCGGCAGTATCCTGCAACGGTAAATTTTCCAGTAAATAATCCGTATGTTCGTAAAAAACAATTAATTGAGAGAAAATCCGACAAAGTTGTCTGTTTACATTTTCGGGAATAATATTTTGTTTCAATAAATCATATAAATCAAAATAAACTGTCGGATCGGCATATTCATACGATTTTAACGGCGCTGTATCTGAAACTTTAATTTCATTATTTTCAATATTCTGTAAAATTAATTGTGATAAAATTTTCAAAAATTGCGTATTTACAGCACAAAGCGTAGCAGACACTAAAACAGGATTTGTCTGATTTCTGTAATAATTTACATATTCTTTTACAATTGTTTCATAATCTATGTTTTTTGAAAATAAAAGCGGTACCGTTTCTTTATAGGGGAAACCGGCTACAAGCGTTTCGGTAGGCGAGGCGATGATGTAATTTGCCGCATTGCGCAGTTCGTAAAGCGTTTCTATATTACTCATCAGGCAGGCGTCGAAAATGATAAATTCAAACTTAACCGGCAAATTTTCGGCAATATCGGTTATTTTCATTTCTTTACCGCTGTCAAAACCGAAGGAACGGAACTTTGATCTGTTTCCGTGTTTCAGTGTATCAAAAACGCCTTCCGGCAGCCAGCCGGTACCGTGCGACCAAAGTATCAGTCCGTATTCCATAGCAGGAAATGCTGTGATTGCATCATTAATTACAGAATGCAACACTTCGCCTGAAGCCGAATTTTGTTCCGGATATTGTTTAATTTTTTGAATTTCACCTCTTTCAATCTTATAAAGCGAAGGCAAAGCATCTTCGGAATTTTTGGGAGCATCTAAATACACAAGTAAATTTCCGCCGATTTTTTCGGCAACCGCCTGCATTTCGGCAATATCTTCTTTAGCATTTTTGTAAAGATTGTTTCCGGCAACCATATATATAAGTACTGTCCTCCTTGCAGGCGGGACTACATTGTAATCGGTGCAGGAAAATAACAGCAACGGGATTATTGCCAAAGTAATAAATTTTTTCATACAGTCAGAAAAATGCAGGGCAACTTTTGTGTTGCCCTGCCGAATGATTAATTATTATTCTGCGGATTGTGAGACAGTAATTGAAGTACTATAATTACGGTCATTTAAATTCAACTGAATCCATTTTTTCTGTTGTGTATCATTGGGTTTGAATTCAATAATCAGTGTTTGAAGATTTTCCCTCGTGATTGAAAACCAAAGATGTTCAACTGTTTTTGGTTCCAAACCACGCTCATCCGCAAAAATATCACAATTTACCTTATATGGATATATGTCACTATATTCACTGTATTCTATCCCACAGAGATGCAACGGGTAAGTTTCACCATAACCGTTAATATACATACCGTTCATAAACCATCGAGAACCTTCTGTTGTTATCGTTACCGAACCGCCATCCGCATCAAAGGAATATTCTCTTAATGACGGTTTTATACTGTCTTTTGCTATTCCCTCCAGTTCGGTTTTGTCGCAAGAATACACCGACAGTATTAGAGAAAATAAAATTATATTTTTCATATTGATACCTCCTTTTTATCTATGAATGTTGTGGTAAATTTTATTCTCCCACTGAAAATTTCCATCCTCATTTGATTTGGTATTCGATGAAAAATCAGGTTCGTTATTCGTATTAAATGACCCTGAGACGAAATATCCATTACGGAAGGAATCCCAACCCCAATTATTATGGATATAATAAGGTGAATATTGATAATAAGTACTGGTAGTAGTTGTTGTTATCAGAGCCAAAAATTTATCGGCAGCCCGCGTTAACGGCAATTCTTCTATCCTTGTTGTCGTTGCATAAACAGTTACTAACCGCTTATTTTTTAGATAACCGTCCATTACCCAGGCGTGTCCACCTTCGTATGTACTCCAAAGAGTAATGCCTAAAAACTTGTGATTAACTTTTGTCTCACAACCTCTCACCAGCACAGGACGACTGCTGTTGAGGGAACCCAAAGTTGAATTTTCACTGAAACCTTCTTCATTTCCACCCGCGTAGCCAATATTCCTCAACCATGATGCTGCATCTGCTGTTTTCGCTCCGCTTCCATCGCAACCGTAATTCATACCAATATGAGAACCTATCCGTTCCATTAACCGCGCTACCTGACTTCGCACCGTTGTCGCTTCCGATGATCGGGCAGAGGAAATATTATAAATTCCAACTCCTTCATAACGATTTGGAACTCTGGTATAATTTCTTATGGAATTCCAGTCGAAAGAGTAACCGTCAATTGAAGTCGGATAACCTCAGTAGGCCATTATCTGTGCGGTTGCAGTTGCAACGCATCCTGTCGGCGTTTTATTCTCTGAACAATTTTTATTTTTAACCAGCTCGTTGTAGGGATCATCTTGCCCCCATTCCACCGGCAGCAATGGCCCCACTCCCGATGATACTATCCAGGGACCATATTCATAATAAGTTGTAACTTCATCTACTCCATATTTTTCCGGAGCAACCGCTTTTGTAGCATACTCTTCTTCTGCGAGATATACAGTGTCTTTTAGCCCTTCTGTTTTAAGTTTTGCAAGAGTATCTTCCATCAGGGAATCTTTTAACTGTTCCGATTCTACTATTGAACGTTTGATATACGCCTCTGTTCCTTGCAGGAATACGGCAATTCCATTATTGTTTATCGTATCGCCCAAAGTTCCGTTGCCTGCATAACAGAGAATAGGTATTTCCACACGGGTATCGCCTGCAATAACCGTAAACCCCGTACTGTCGGTAAAATTAACGATATATGCCAGTGTGTCGGGCATTTCCACGTCTTCCCCGTTAATGAATTTTGTAAGTACTTTGTCTGTTTTTGCGGTTTCAACCGCTTTAATCTGCGCTATACGTCTGCCGGCGCCCGCTTTTGTTGCCACATCTGCATCTAACATGGCAATTACCTCATTGGCTATGGCTGTTGCCTCGTCAAGCCCGATTTTATTGCTTTTGTTACGCATCTGATACAGCACTTTCATTTCATTTGCAGTTAATTTAGTGCTGCCCCCCTGTTTCAAATCTTCTACATCTGTTTCACATGCGGTGAAACATAACGCTACTGCTACTGAGAATGTAGCCCAAAATGTTTTTCCCATTTTTTTATTCATTAATAACTGTATTTAGGACAATATTGCCGAAATATCCTCGACGGCAAATATGGCGCCTATGCGCCGGAAGTCTTACCTGCACGGGAGCACCAACCCAAGCCCGAAGGGAACTTACCAGCCGGGCAGTCCGTTTGCCAAGTTCCACGCGCAGGATGTGCACAGGCAACTCCGTGTCCCTCCGTACCGTGTACCTTTTACCTTGTACCTTTTACCCTTCACCCTTTACCCTTTACCCTTTACCCTTTACCCTTTTACCCTTTACCCTTTTACCCTTTACCTGTCTATCGGCAATTTTTCACCTTCAGCCTTAGCTACCATCACAGCAACGCAGGTATCGCCGTA
>JAIRNV010000051.1 GCA_031257875.1 Dysgonamonadaceae bacterium | reverse complement strand
CTCTCTATTCCCTGAAATGCAGGGGGCTTACTTTTGAAACTGCTGAAAATATCGCTGATTATCAACTTGTAACAGGAAGAATATATGATTTTTTCAATTTTAGCGGACAACAATGATTCAATAACAAAAATGTCTTCAAAAACCGTAAATCCGTGCGCACTTTTATACGATTCGTGCACACGTTTAATGTGATTCGTGTGCACGTTTATACGATTCGTGCGCACTTTTAGATGATTCGTGTACACTTTTATATGATTCGTGCACACGTTTAATGTGATTTGTGCACACGTTTACATGATTCGTGCACACGTTTACGTAATTCGTGCGCACGTTTTTACTGTCAGTGCGCCTGTTTTCGGCAATTTTATCGGTCATTATATGCTCATGATAGCCCTGCCCGATAAAGGTCTTTTTTTTTCGTTTCAGGAACGCTTGTCCCTTTTCTTTTGCCGGCGAAATTACCAGCACGAGCGAGTAATCGTTGCCTTTCGACCATGAATTCCCGCGAAGGCGGGAATCCCATAATAATCCGTACGCTTTCACTTGAGATTCCCGCTTGCGCAGGAATGACAGGGCTTGCAACAGTGATATACACCCGACATCATCCGATTTTTGAAATTCAGAATAAATGTTTGTATTTTTGCACCGAATTTCAGATACAAAACGAAACAATATGATATATACCATCCGGCCTCCCAAGACAATAACCGCCTCAATCCAACTACCCGCCTCAAAAAGCATCAGCAACAGAGCATTGATTCTAAATGCTTTAAGTAACAGCACTTTCCCTGTCGAAAACCTTTCCGTCTGCGACGATACCCGGGTCATGCTGAAAGCGTTTGAATCGGAGGAGGCAACTGTAAATACAGGGGCGGCGGGAACTGCCATGCGTTTTCTGACCGCTTATTTTTCCCAGTGCCGGGGCAACAGAATTATTACCGGATCGGAACGGATGAAAAACCGCCCCATCCGGATTTTGGCGGAGGCTTTGCGGCAAACCGGCGCGGAAATCCGTTATTTGGAAAAAGAAGGATTTCCCCCGCTGCAAATCGCGGGCAGGAAACTGCACGGCGGCGAAATTGTTCTGGACGGAAGCGTAAGCTCTCAATACCTGTCGGCTTTGATGATGGTTGCCCCTGCAATGGAAAAGGGGCTGACTGTCCGCCTGCAAGGGAATATCGTTTCCCGCCCGTACATCAACATGACGCTGCGCCTGATGGAACTGTTCGGAGTAAAAGCGTTTTGGGAAGAAAACATCATCCGGATTGCTCCGCAAGCCTACGTCGCACGGCCTTTCAAAGTGGAAAGCGACTGGTCTGCCGCTTCTTACTGGTATGAAATGGCGGCTTTGGCGCAGGGAAACCCGGATGTGGAGCTGTCGGGTCTGGAAAAAAACAGCCTGCAAGGCGACTCAAAAGTTGCGGAAATTTTTGAACCTCTGGGAATAAAAACCGACTTTTTACCGTCAGGTAATGTCCGTTTGACGCGGTTTCCAACGGATACAATCCGCTCGAAACGTTTTCAATACAATTTTGTGAACGAGCCTGATTTGGCGCAAACCCTGGCGGTTACCTGCTGCCTGCGGGAAATCCCTTTCCGGTTCACGGGACTGCAAAGTCTGAAAATCAAGGAAACCGACCGCATCTCGGCGCTGCAAACCGAATTGAAAAAACTGGGCTATCCCGTTAAAAGTCCGGCGGACGGTGTGATGGAATGGGACGGCGAACATTGTGAACCGGAAACCGATCCTGTTATTTCTACTTACGAAGACCACCGCATGGCAATGGCTTTTGCGCCCGCATGCCTGACAGCGGGGAAAATCCGTATCCGCGAGCCGGAAGTTGTTTCCAAGTCCTATCCCGGATTCTGGGGGGATTTGGGGGAAGTGGGGTATGTTTTGGGGTGAAGGGTGAACGGTGAAGGGTGTCATTCCCGCGAAAGCGGGAATCCCTTGCAATAATTAGAAAGGAGGTCTTCCTCCGGGGCCTCTGCCGCCCGGCCAGCGTCCTTCGCCGCGGACGTCTCCCTCGGTAGCCGTGCTTGATTTCGGGAATGCCGAGAATTTGTAGATAAAACTGCCGATAAAATAACTGGGAATAACATTGACTTCCGAAATACGGTAACCGTTGGTTGTCGCTGAGGCGGTAATATTGCTCCGGTTTCGCAGAATATCATAAACCTGCAGTTTCAGCGAACCGGCGCCGTAGCGTTTGTTGAACAGCTGTTTGGTAATGGATGCATTCCATATCGTTTCGGGAATATTATATTCTTCAAACGAACCGCTTCTCCTCGTATGGTTGATGTCGCTGTCAATCGTAATATTATAAGGTAAATACCAGGTCGTATTCGCTCCAATACCTAAATTCAAGGTTTCTTTATTGTCGGTTTTACGGATGGACGAGGCAATGTGTGTATAACCCGCCGATAAATCCAGCCCTGCATCGAACAGATCGGAGCGGTAATTGATACTCGTTCTGTCGTTGATATTGAGGGTTTGCATCGTGTTTTTGACATTGTTTCTGTCCGATTCATCCGAAATATAACTGTTTTGGTTTGTCGCCCTGACGCTGGTAAAATTTCCGATTGAAAACTTCCTGTTTTTCAACGGGATATTGAACATTCCCCGCAAGTTGGCGTTCCAGTTTCCGTTGATATTATCGTATGTGGTAATGCGAATCGTATCCCCTTGCCATACCGTAGTTGCGGAAATGTCGTTGACGGAAAAACCGCCGTTGAAGTCCACATTGTACATCAGTTGCGTTTCGGGAACATATTTTTGAAAACGTATGCGTAAACTGTTTTCGTAACCGGGCTTCAAATTGGGATTTCCTTTTTCCCAACTTGTCGGGTTGCTCATGTCGGTATAGTCGCGCAACTGTCTGGCCGTAGGCTGATTGGTTTCGCCGTCATAATTGATGCGCAGGTTGGAACGCTGTCCGAAAATATAATTGAAGTTGAATGTCGGCGAAAAATTGGTAACGGTCTGGGGAATACTCGAAAACAGTGAATCGCCCATGATATTTGCCAGATGCTTGCCTTCCGTATAAGGAAAATCAAGCGTTTGCTGTTTGTAAGGCTGATAAGTTTTGTTTTCCGAACGGGAAGGATCGACATTAAACCCGACGGTGTAGTTGTATTTCGGGCGGACAAATTTCAGGCTCAATCCCATCCGCTGAGTAACGGAATTGCGGACGGTGGAACGGCTGAGGCTGTCCACACGGCGTGCCGTTGTACCTTCGCTTACGTCAAAGGTACTGTTAATGCCTTTCGTATCATTGTACGCAATGCGGTACGAAGTTTGCAGAAACGCATTTTTCCACAAAGGTTCAACGTAGGAAACGGTAACGCGGTAGTTTGCCGAGCGGTCGCTGTTCTCGTCCTGTTGATCAAGGTCGCAGTACAGAGAAGTCGGATTTTCATACCCGGTTGTTGAACGTTCCATGGAAACGCTTGCATTGTAGCCGCCCTGCAGATTGACGCTGAAGACCCGCCCCGGCTTGCCGAAACGGTGCGCATAATCAAGGCTTGCGCTTACGTCATAACCGTAGCCTTTGGAATGGGCGTCGGACTCTGACTCAAAAATGGCGTTGCCCAACTTGTCATCCTCCAAAAGATTGTAACGGTCGGAAGTTCCGCCTTCATCGCTGCGGCTGTTGTTATAACCGAAATTCGGACGGAAAGTCAGGGTATTCGCCGTATCCGGTTTCCATTCAAGCGTAAAATTTGCCGCAAAATTGTTTGATACATAATTATTTTGCGAAGAAGTATAATCTTTCTGCCGTGCATTTCCACTTTTATTGGTAACGCTTTCGCTTTTGCTTTCCGAAAGGCGGTCGGCGCCCATAATCCGAAAATCGCCGTTTAGATTGAAAGTTGGCGAAAACTCCCTGTTCACGTTCATCATCAACATGTCGGATGTAGCAATGCCGCCCCCGCCGCCGCGTCTCATGCGCATCCCGCCGAAACGGTTGGCGCCCAGGTCGGCGGCGCCCATATTGTTGTTGTTATTTCGGCCGAGAATCAGCGTGTAGCGCGTTTCGTTCTGCATGGAATTGAGGAAGGCGGCGCCCTGGTAACGCAAATCGTCGTCAATATTGATATCCGCGCCGAGACCGAGCAAAGCGTTGCCCATCGTGCCTTTTTTCATGCCCTGGCGTATGGTAAGGTTGATGATTGTAGATTCCTCGCCGTCGTCGAAACCGGTCATCCGCGCCATATCCGACTTTTCGTCAATCACCTGCAATTTGTCAATTATTTCGGCCGGCAGATTTTTGGAAGTTACCTGCGGGTCGTCGGAAAAGAAATCTTTGCCGTCGACCTTGAATTTCCTGACTTCCTTGCCGTTTACGGTAATCTTGCCTTCCTTGTCAACTTCCACGCCGGGGAGTTTTTTCAACAGGTCTTCTACCACGGCATTTTCCGGCGTTTTATAGGAACCGGCGTCGAATTCCATGGTATCGTTTTTAACAATGACTTCCGGCTTTTTGCCTTCGATGACGGCTTCCGCCAAAAGGACGTCGTTGGGCATCATTCCGATTCGCCCCAAATCGGTGGAAGGCCGGTTGTCTGTCAGCGTAATATTTTTCATAACAGGCATATAGCCGATGAAAGTAGCCTTTAAAATATATTTATTCGGACTTAAATTTTTGAGTATGAATATTCCGTTTTTATCGCTCACGGTTCCCGAAACATACGCACTGTCTTTTTGCGTCAATAATTCAATACTTGCCGCTTCGACAGGTTCATTATTTTTGGACAGGTCTGTTAACCTTCCCGATAAGGAAAGATTTTTTTGGGAAAAAACAGGGGATGAGCATAAGAGGACTAAGATACACACTAAATTTTTCATATTAAAAACTGTAATTTATATACCATTGATAAATTGTTTCTGCACTACTTAATTTTCAGACAATTAATGAAGATAAAACGTAACACGGGAAGATATATTTTTTACCCGGTTATTTTTTTTATGTTCGGCAATCGGATAAGTGTTTGGGGCGAAGTATTTTATGTAACGCGGCTGAAAGAGAATGCATTTTTTGAATGTGGCGAAGAATTTGACATAACCCGACCATGCCCGACTGTGGAGTGTTAAAGGACGAAGAAATCACAGTCTCTATACGGAGAAAAGGGCGAAAAGAAGCATCGTTGCCGTAGAATTGCTTATTGGGATGACACGAACAAAAAGTTATTTGTTTTTGTAAGCAATAATTTTAAGATGAGCGCTGAAAATATCGCTCTGATTTACAAACTACGCTGAAAGATAGAATTGTTATTTAAGCAATTGAAGCAGAATTTTCCGTTGAAATACAGATTTGGTCGGCAATGCTTGCCAATTTTCTGCTTACGCTCATAAAAAGCAAAGTCAGGCGTAAACATAGGGAGATATTCCCTACCGGAATAGGGGTTGGTCTCATATTCCAGTTCTTTTCTGTCACGGGACGGTGAGAGGCAAGCCCGCCAGGACAGGCAAAGAAATAAATTCGCAAGTTTTCATGATTAAGAATCCGCTAAAATTTAATAAAAAAACCTTCCAATGCAGATTTATTGATTTAATTTTAAAATAAACTCGTACTTTTGTATACTTTTATTGAAATTACGTACAGAACACATGAAAAAGATCATTAAATATGCATGGATAGTTTTTGCTTCCGGTATATTATTATTCGGGTTAATCATTATCTTGATTGCTAATGGAAAAATCGGCTATATGCCTCCGATAAAGGACCTTGAAAATCCAATTGATAAATATGCTTCACAGGTGCTTTCAGCGGATGGAGTCCAGTTGGGAACTTATTCGGTGGAAAAAGAAAATCGGGTCTATATCAATTATAATGACCTTTCCCAAAATATAATCAATGCCCTGATTGCTACGGAAGACATCCGTTTTTACAAACATTCGGGCATTGATTTTTATGGTCTGTCGCGTGCGATTATCAAAAGAACTATTTTCTCCCGGAATGCGGGCGGTGCAAGTACGATTTCGCAGCAACTGGCCAAACAGCTTTATTCGGAACGTGCCGGCAACGTCGTTGAGCGTTTGTTTCAGAAACCGGTGGAATGGGTAATTGCTGTTCAATTAGAGAAATACTATACAAAAGAAGAGATTATCAACATGTATCTCAACAAGTTTGATTTTCTGCACAATGCTGTTGGAATTCAATCCGCCTGTTGGGTTTATTTCGGTAAAAAGCCAAAGGACGTTACGGTTGAAGAAGCGGCTACATTGATTGGCATGTGTAAAAATCCTTCGTATTATAATCCCATCAGTAAATCCGAGCGCACGACAGGACGAAGAAATGTCGTCCTTTCCCTGATGGCGAAAAATGGTTATTTAACCAAAGCCCAGAGCGATTCCCTGCAACAATTGCCCATGCTTACGAAGTATAATCGTGTAGACCACAAAGACGGCTTGGCGCCTTATTTCCGGGAATATTTACGTCTGACTTTGACGGCTTCCAAACCCGAAAGAAAAAATTATTCCGTATGGCAAAGAGACAAATTTCGGGAAGATTCGCTCGCTTGGGAAACAAATCCTTTGTACGGTTGGTGTAATAAAAGGAAAAAGGTTGGTGGTTCCCGTTACAATCTTTATACCGATGGCTTAAAGATATATACAACTTTAAATTCCCGTATGCAAAACTATGCGGAAGAAGCAGTTGTAAATCATTTTGCAGGTGGATTGCAAGACAATTTTTTCAAAGAAAAGGCTAAAAGTAAAAATGCGCCGTTTTCAAACGATCTTACGGTAAATGAAGTTAATAAAATATTGGATAAGGCTATCAAACAGACAGACAGATATTACAATTTAAAGAAAAGCGGTAAATCCGAAGCCGAAATAAAAAAGATTTTTAATACTCCGGTAGAAATGACCGTTTTTTCATGGAAAGGAGTTAAAGATACCATTATGAGTCCGTTGGATTCCATCAGGTACATGAAATTTTTTCTGCGTGCAGGTTTTATGGTTATGGATCCCCGTACAGGCGCCGTAAAAGCGTATGTCGGCGGGCCTAATTTCCATTATTTCCAATATGATATGGTCAATTCAGGAAAACGGCAAATAGGTTCGACGATAAAACCGTTTTTGTATTCACTGGCGATGGAAAGCGGAATAACGCCTTGTAACGAAGTATTACATGTCGAACAGGAATTAACGGATGAATTAGGAAGGCCTTATATCCCAAGAAATACGGTGCGTGACCACATCGGGAAAATGGTGAGTGTTCAATGGGGTTTACAAAAATCGGATAACTGGGTTACCGCTTTCTTGATGAAGCAGTTAAGTCCATACACTTTGGTACGTCTGTTACATTCTTACGGATTGAAAAGTCAAATTGATCCGGTAGTTTCGCTTTGTTTGGGTTCCTGTGACGCTTCTGTCAGTGAAATGGTTTCGGGGTACTCGGCATTTGCCAACCGGGGTATTCGGATAGAACCGCTTTATGTAACCAGGATTGAAGACAGGGACGGAAATATTTTGGATACTTTTACGCCGCAAACCCGGGAAGTAATTACAGATGATGCGGCCGGTAAAATGTTATATATGCTTAGAAGCGTAGTTGACGGCGGAACGGGTTCACGAGTCCGAAGAATGGGGTTTACCGGCGTTATGGGTGGAAAAACCGGAACCACACAAAACAATTCCGATGGGTGGTTCATGGGCTTCACGCCGTCTCTGGTAGGTGGAGTTTGGGTAGGCGGAGAAGAGCGTTCCATTCGTTTTGATCGTACAGCAGACGGTCAGGGAGCAACTTTGGCGTTGCCTGTCTTTGCCGAATTTCTCAAAAAAGTCTATAATGATTCATTTTTAGGGTATTCGGAGGCGGAGCAATTTGTATATCCTGCAAGTTACTTTGACCCATGCCGTTCTAACATAGAATTTGAGTTTGAAGACGATTTGACCAGTGGGTCAGCAAGTGATTCTTCCGGTAATTCAACGAATAATTCGAGGTCTTTTGGAAAATTAGACGATATTTTCCGTTAAAAATTTGGAAAACAATTTGGATAATAGAATAAAATGACTTAAATTTGTACTCGCAAAGGCGAAAATAGCTCAGTTGGTAGAGCATAACCTTGCCAAGGTTAGGGTCGCGGGTTCGAGTCCCGTTTTTCGCTCGGTTTCGGTATATTTTCATAGGTTTCCATAAGTAATAAACAAAAGGTGTCGTGGTGACACCTTTTGTTGTTTCATAGTCAATCTATAAGCCGGATTCTGTATTCCGGAAAACCGGAACGACTGTCATTTATCTGGATTTAATGTCGCCATTAAATTCAAGCAGTCCACCCCCCGGCATCGGACGAGTAGTCCTACATGCGCCGGTGTACATGACCTTGCAACCCTTAAGTTGTACGGCTTCCTATATTGCTATAAGAACCGGTAAGCTCTTACCTTACCTTCTCACCCTTACCGGATTACCCACTCCATGAGAACGGAAAAAACGGCGGTTATTTTCTTCTACTTAACTCTGCTTTCACAAACAGCTATCTGTTAGATAGTAAGGTACTCTGTGTTGTCCGGACTTTCCTCTCTTTAATTTCTAAAAAGCGACAGACCGACTGACTACGGTACAAAAGTAACTAAAATATTCGGATTATTAAAATTTACAATTGTATATAAAAATCACTTGCTTTAATCCAAGCATACAAATGTAAACGCGCCAACTGCAAGTTACTTTTGTGAAATAGGGTAGGGGGAGTTGGTATTATTCGAAATAAAATTTACATATCTAACAATATAGAAATAACATCTGAAATAACATGGAAAAAAAAATAGATGATAATCAAATAAAAATCAGATTTTTACATAATATTTTATGATATATTTTATAAAAATTCAGCAGGAGTTGTAAATTACAAATGTATTTTAGTAATTTTGTCCAAAAATTACTATCATTATTGTTTAATAACCAGTATTTAGCAAAAAAAAAATTAAAGTTTTATATAAGTATATATTTACAGCTATTACAAAAGTAAATCACATCTGTTTAATTGTTATTTTACACTTGCATTAACATGCAAACAAATGTAAATTTGCGTATGTAACTATTTTTGTATACATTTGTAGCGTTTTTAATTTACAAGAAACTAAATTAATTTATTATGGTTGATGAAAAAGATTCGGCTGTTGATCCGATTAGAATCAGGAAAATAATGGAGGAAAAAGGCTTAAATTCCGCTTCATTTGCCGATAAAATTAAAGTAAGCCGGGGAACGATTACGCATGTATTAAGCGGTCGAAATGAAATTACCCTGAAAGTTGTTCTGAAAATATTAGAAGCATTTTCGGATATTAACCCCGAATGGTTACTTTTCGGGAAAGATCCGATGTATTATCGGGAAAAAGTATTTATGCAACCGCTACAGGAACCTACTTTGCCGTTTGGTGACGCTACCAAAGTTCCCAGTCCGCCAAAAAAAGAGATAAATGCGTACAAGGAATCGAAAGTTCCCGAATATTCGCTAAAATCAGAGGATAAAACGACTGTTGAAGCAGTCCAATCGATTAAAACAAAGCAAATAAACGATGTAATTTCAAGTAGTAGAAAAATAGACAAGATAATTATTTTTTATGATGACAAAACCTTTATTAGTTTTTCTCCTGAAGAATGAATTGTAGAAACAAGGGAAATTATATAACTTTGTAATCCAAAAGTAAAAAACAGCAATTTATGAAAAAATATATTGCGGATTGGACAGTCAAAGAAAATGTACTTTTTAACAGTAATGAATATTGTCTGTTAAAATTAGGTCTTGAAGAAAAAATCCCGGAAATACTTCCCGGACAATTTGTACAAGTCCTGATTGAAGATTCTTCATCTACTTTTTTACGGCGACCGGTTTCCGTTCACTTTGTTGACAAAGAAAAAAATGAACTTTGGTTACTTGTCCAAGTTATTGGAAATGGAACCAGAAAACTTTCCGAACTAAAAAAAGGCAGTCATTTAAATCTCATTTATCCTTTGGGAAACAGTTTCACGCTACCTGAAAAGTCCGATAAGCA
Source organism: Dysgonamonadaceae bacterium (assembly GCA_031257875.1). Taxonomy (GTDB): domain Bacteria; phylum Bacteroidota; class Bacteroidia; order Bacteroidales; family Azobacteroidaceae; genus Azobacteroides. The sequence continues at coordinate 1,600 of JAIRNV010000051.1, read as the reverse complement.
CGGCAAATTTCTATTAGTCGGCGGTGGAGTTGGAATGGCGCCTTTGCTGTATTTAGGCGCTTGTTTGCAGGAACATGATTACAAACCTGAATTTCTGTTAGGTGCAAAAATGAAAAAAGATATACTGCAAATCAATGAATTCGGCAAATATGGCAAAATTTACATCACTACAGAAGATGGTAGCACAGGTGAAAAAGGCTATGTAACGAACCATTCCGTTTTACAATCGGTCGATTTTGACCTTATATATACTTGCGGCCCCCAACCTATGATGGCGGCAGTAGCCCTGTATGCCCGTGAAAAAGGAATTGCTTGCGAGGTATCACTCGAAAATACAATGGCTTGCGGAATCGGCGCTTGCCTCTGTTGCGTGGAAAAAACCGTTCGTGGAAATATATGCGTTTGTACCGAAGGTCCTGTAATGAATATCAATCAATTGACATGGTAGATTTAAGCATTGAAATAGGCGGATTAAACTTTAAAAATCCGGTATTAACAGCTTCCGGTACATTTGGTTATGGAAGCGAATACAGTGATTTTATAGACTTGTCGCGCTTGGGAGGCGCCATCGTCAAAGGAACAACACTTCGTCCGCGAGAAGGCAATAACTATCCTCGTATGGCGGAAACTCCTGCAGGTATGTTGAATGCTGTCGGGTTACAAAACAAAGGTGTTGATTATTTTATTTCCGAAATCTATCCCAAAATCAAGGATATTGACACTCGGATGATTGTCAATGTAAGCGGTTCGACCGTTGAAGAATATGTAGCTTGTGCCGGTAAAATCAACGAGTTGGAAAAAATTCCGGCCATAGAGTTGAATATTTCCTGTCCCAATGTGAAAGAAGGCGGAATGGCTTTCGGTACCAATTGCGGAAGCGCTTCGGAAGTGGTGAGGGCAGTTCGGAAAATTTACCATAAATTATTGATAGTCAAATTATCACCTAATGTAACCGACATTACGGAAATTGCCAAGGTCGTCGAAGCGGAAGGTGCCGATTCCATATCGCTTATCAATACTTTGCTCGGTATGGCGATTGATGCTGAAAAAAGACGACCGATATTATCTACGATAACCGGCGGATTATCCGGACCATGTATAAAACCGGTTGCCCTGCGAATGGTTTGGCAGACAGCAAAAGCTGTGAAAATTCCCGTTATCGGATTGGGTGGAATATCGAATTGGAAAGATGCGATTGAGTTTATATTGGCAGGCGCAACTGCTGTTCAAATAGGAACTTACAATTTTATAGATCCTACGATTTCGACTAAAATTATTGATGGAATCGAGGATTATTTAAATCGGCACGGGTTTAATTCGGTGCGGGAATTAATTGGGAATATGCGGCAGTAATTTTTTCTCAGCGATTCAGAGAGAAAAAAATCTAAATACTAAATAGTTGAAAATAAATACGCTATAAAATTAGGAAAAATAAAAAATCCGGCTAAATTTGCAAACAGAACACAAGGAAAGGGCCTCAGGGTAAGTTCAAATAGTAAATGCAACTAAAGTAAGAAAAAAACTCCGTTCGGGGCATGCCCCGAACGGAGTTTGGGAAAAAAGTCCTGTCTTTGGTTGTGATATGAAAAATAAGAAACAT
>JAIRNV010000041.1 GCA_031257875.1 Dysgonamonadaceae bacterium | reverse complement strand
CTCGTAAAAAAGAAACTGTCTCAAAAGAGTACTTAGAACACAGATGAAACGGATGAAACGGATTTTCACTGAATATTTCTTTTTGTAGAAAAGCGTAATTATCTGCCAATCAAAAATATCAAAAACTGTGTTTATCCGTATCATCCGTTTTATCAGTGTGCTTATTGACTTTCAAGACAGTCTCTTTTTTATTCATTAATTTTATTTCTCCTGTAAAATAATATCATATCTTTTATAATACTTTTGATTGTAAAAGGCTCCGAATATCTGTTTTTCTATATATTCGGAGCCTTCGTTTTGCAACAGCTCGAAATTCACTAATACAAAATGTGTTTACTTATTGCTTATCACGTAATACCGCTTCCACTTCCTCCGGAGAAAAACCCCGCCCCACCGCAAAACGGATCAGTTTCCCGCAGATTTCAAATTCATCTTTTCCTTTGACGGATTTTCTTTTCTCATTAATCAGCCGGCGAAGTTGTTCCCTGTTTTCTTCCGGATCAAGATTTTCCAAAGATTCCCGAATCAAATCTTCGGGAATCTGTTTTTTCTTCAGTTCGTACCTGATTTTGAAAGCCCCCCAGCGGGCGCATTTTGATTTATCATTGACAAAAGCCCGGCAATACCGCCTCTCATCCAAAAATTTCTCCTGTTGAAGCCGCCGGATAATTTTATCCTGCTCATCTTTTGCTATTTCCCATACAACTAATTTGTTACGGACGTCGGAAATACATCTTTCCGATCGTCCGCAATAATCAGCCAGTTTGTTTAATGCTTGCTCGCAAGTAATCATCTATGTTCTGTTAATTCAATGATAAACCGGATGCAAATAGAGCAAATTTTATTCATTATCCCCGTACCCGATTTCCCCGTGTTGAGAAATATCGAGACCGATTTCTTCATGTTGAACCGGAACGCGAAGCCCGACCGTTTTATCAACAATTTTGAACAAAATGAAAGTCATCACCGCACTGAAAACAACAGCGGTTAAATTCACAACCGCCTGCACGCCCAATTGATGCCAGTCGCCATACAAAGCGCCCTGTTGTCCGCCGTCGCCGGTTATAAACTGCGTGGCGAAAACACCGGTCAGGATAGCTCCCACAAAGCCACCTACCCCGTGAACGCCAAAAGCGTCCAACGAATCGTCGTATTTCAGTTTGGGCTTGATGTAGGCTACAAAAGTATAACATACGATAGCGGAAAATAATCCGATGAATAGCGAACCCATGGCGTCGACCGTTCCGGCGGCCGGCGTAATGGCTACCAAACCGGCGACTGCTCCCGTGCAAATACCGATTACGGTCGGTTTTTTATTGAGAATCCACTCCAGGGTCATCCAGGTCGTAGCAGCTACGGATGTTGCCAGATGGGTTACCAGAAAAGCATTTGCGGCAAGCCCGTCGGCGCTCAATCCGCTACCGGCATTGAAACCGAACCAGCCCAGCCACAATAGAGCCGTACCGAGTACAACAAAAGGAATATTGTGAGGAATCATCATGGAAGTGCCGTATCCTTTGCGTTTGCCCAACATGACAGCCATTACCAGTGCAGAAATACCGGCGTTGATATGCACGACCGTACCGCCGGCAAAGTCAATAGCGCCCATTTGCTGCATCCATCCGCCACCCCAAACCCAGTGAGCCATAGGATTATATACAAAAATCGCCCACAAGACGGAAAACAGAAGAAATCCCGAAAATTTAATCCTTTCGGCAAAAGCGCCTACTATCAAAGCAGGAGTAATCACCGCAAACTTACATTGAAACAGGGCAAACAGCACTTCGGGAATATTACCGCTCGTAAGCGCATCTTTATCTATACCGTAAAGGAAAAACTTATCCATCCCGCCGACAATTTCGCCGAACCAGCCGCCTTGAAAACTTGTGCCGAAAACGGCCGTATAACCGTATATAATCCACTCAACCGTAATAACAGCGGTTAAAACTACGCACTGCATCATCACGCTCAATACGTTTTTACGGCGAACCATACCACCGTAAAAAAATGCCAGTCCCGGAAGGGTCATCAACATAACCAGCATGGTCGCGGCTAAAATCCAGGCCGTATTTCCCGAATTTAGCGCCGGAACTTCTTCTGTTTGTGCAAATAAAGTTTGACTAAGAAATAAAAGCCCTCCTGTTATAAAATATGTTATCTTTTTCATCATATATTTTTAAACCCAAATTAATTTTCAATTTTCAATTTTCAATTCTCAATTACTTATTGTAAAGCGACTCGTCCCCAAAGTCTCCGGTTCGAATACGGACAGACTGTTCGATGGAAGAAATGAATATTCTGCCGTCGCCGCTTTCTCCGGTGTAAGCCGATTTTAAAATAGCGTCAATAGATTTTTGTACATTCACGTCTCTTGCGACAAATGAAATATACACGCGGTCAATGGCATTGATATCATAGGCGATTCCCCTGAATATCAAGCCTTGCTTGGCATCGCCCTGCCCTTTAACGTCCCACCACGACAAAAAATCAATGTCGGCCTCGTGCAAGGCTGTCCTGACTTCCGTAAATTTGGATTTTCGAATGATTGCTTCAATTTTTTTCATAATTCAATTTTTTTTAGTTACGGGTTACAGGTAAATGATACTCTCATCAACCCGTTTATTCGTAACTCATAATTTATATTTTCACACATATTAAGTAACCGCAGATCTATGAGTACAATTTTATCAATTCATCCGGTTCGTTGCGGCTGAAAATGATGGGTCCTTTATAAAATTCGTTCCGACCGGACGGTAACATACAATTCCTTAATGATGGATTTTTGAAGTTTCCCGTAATACGACAATGCACGCAGCAACAGTTACTGCGATTGCGGATGATCCCGGGTACACTGGAAGTCATTGTATCTGTTTTTTAATAGCATCAACCATTAAATCGCGATTGTTACAACTAAACACATAATTTTTTCCATCTTTGGTTTGAATTCGAAAAGACTGTGCATAGTCGCCGACAAATGATTGATATGTTCCGATCGTTGCATTTTTAAATTTTCCAATATAACCGAACATTCCTCCACTACCTAAAAGCCTTATTTCAAAACGGGCAGGTTTATAAATTTCAATTTCACTTATTTGATCTATATCAATGGTAAATCTTCCCGCAGGTTTATGCAAAATAAAACAAGAGTTCGTCAGTTCTAACGACAAAGGAGCTTCCCAAGCATAATACACAAGCAAGCCCAATATAATAATTACGGGAATTAAAGTTATCCAATCCTTGGAACGAAATAAGGAGAATGTAAGCAAATACATTGCACCAAGCAACAAAACAACACCAGTAACTGTTATTATTTTTACGGGTAACCCCCATTTCACATTTGTTTTCATCTTAATAATATTTTTATAAATTTAAGTACTAATCGCTAAATAATTCACATTATTATGTGATTTCAAACCACTAATAATTAGCGATATAGTATTGTTGAAAATATGAATTAATTTCTGCCTCATACTTACATGTTATTGATCATATTTATCTTTAATAAATTCCTCGTTTCTATTTCAGAATGAGATTCAAAATACGCTGGAGACGCTTCGTTTATGATAGAGATTGATGTGTTAACTAATTCCTCCGTATAATCATCTACTGCAATATAGGTATTCTCCATACCAGGTCTAAGCGTCAAAACATCAATAACTTCAATATTTCCAGAATCGTCATTATATGATAAAGCTACTGTAACCCAAAAAACAGCTACAACCGTAACCGCAACACCAACCGCGAGAACCAGGGCGGCAATTAAAATCGGCGATAATACTGCATCGGAATCAGAAATAGAAGCACTTCTTAGTCCGTTATTCGCAAGCAATTGATTGCTAAATTTCTTGAAATTTTCATTTTGACAGATTGCTTCTATTTGATCTGCATAAAAATTTTTTGACAGGAAAGTATTCGAAGATATTATTCCTTTATCCAAACATTGATCAATAAATAGCTTGTAATTTTTGTTTTTTATAGCTTCATAAATATCTGTATCTGCCAAAGCCATTGTTATTTTAAGCATAGTATCATCTAACTGAATATCGCCATTATAGCCATACTGACTTAGTATGAATTTTGGATTTTCATTAAACTCTTTCGCCTTTTGCGGAGAGTTTATAATATCAGTTGTGATTTTCTGAATAGCCCTTATATACTGAACATCTTCGGATCTAGTATTAATTGTAATTGGAACTATAATTCGACCCAAATCGGAATCATCAGATGTTTGATTATTGTACACATACGCTTCAGGAGGCAAATACTGAGTACAAGACGCAGTTAAAATACTGGTAGAAAGAACTCCTGATACACCTTTAATTAATTTTCTTTTAATTTTCATAACTTTTTGTTCTTTAATGATTGTAAATACTTTTTTTTCATTATTGAATATTTAAAAATTATATTTGAAAATACTTCTTGATAATTTTTTTGAAGAGTAAAAACGTTTTCTTCGTCTTTGAAAATTTCGATGCAAACTTGACAAATATGCCAACCTTTTGTATCAATTGTCTGTAAATTTCGTTTTCTCATGCAAAAATCCAAAATCCCCTGTGGCCCTTCAGTGAATAACCATATTTTTATAAAATCTTGAAATTGGTACTCATATAAAAATTTTAAAGAATGTTTTTGAAGCGAACCTAAACGCAAAAAAGGAATATATTGTACCGTTAATCCACAACAAGCGTATGCTATGTTTGTCGGGGAAATATGAATTGCATTAAATATATTTGTGCATCTGCCTGTTTTTCTGTCAACAATGAGTGGATCGCTATCCTTATTTGTGCATTTTTTCTTCAATTGTTCTTGTGTAACTTTAATAAAAAGAATCATTGTTGTCCGCTAAAATTGAAAAAATCATATATTCTTCCTGTTACAAGTTGATAATCAGCGATATTTTCAGCAGTTTCAAAAGTAAGCCCCCTGCATTTCAGGGAATAGAGAG
>JAIRNV010000147.1 GCA_031257875.1 Dysgonamonadaceae bacterium | reverse complement strand
CAAAATACGGGAGCAGCCCGCGGAACTGTTCCGGGCTAAGACCCGTCAGGGAACGGAATTTCTTTTCGTTGTTGTGATAATCCATATATTTCATCCTGCAAAGATACGCTTGCGCGCGTAATGTGCAAAATTTAATTTACATAAACTCTATTATATAAATAAGAATCTTCATAAATACGACGAAGTACAACCATCGGCATTTTTTTGAGTTTTTTTGAACCACTCATAACCGCCTTGATATTTCATAATAACGCCAACGATTCCATTGGTTTTTGAGTTCCTGTTTGCCCTGTTTATTTCTTTCAGCGAATATTCTATTTCCCAGTCAATCCATTGACTTTGAATCATATTCGGTGAAATAATTACAATAGTAACAGATGTTTGATATATCATATCGCTTAAAACTCTTTTGATATTGCCAGTAGAAGTATCTGACAAATCGGGCGAATCGCTCGTTTCTCCAGTATAGTAGGTTGCGTCATCTCCTAACGCTTCAATAATATCATCGCGAAGTTGCTGTGCTTCGCTGTATTTGTACGAAATAAAAGTTTTATGTGCCATATTTAGTTACAATTAAATGTTATACAATCTTTGAATTTCAATATCACCCCGACTAATAAGAGCAAAAATACAATAGTGCCATATAGCCAAGCAATTGTTTTTGAAAAGAATACTTTCCAAAATCCATATTGACCACCGTGAAATTTTTGTATCGGCATTTCATACGGTTTGATTTCGACATCGTTTTTTAACCTTGCTACATTATTGTAAATTCCTCTAAATTTGCGTTCCTGTTGCAAATAGTAAGAATCTAAAAACCAAAACACAAGTGTTGGTGCAATTCCTAAAAATACAAATATAATGTTACTTGTACTCGCATAAATTGCAATTAATGCCGAAACTATAGTTATTACCATTCCTTTTATCTGAAAGGAATTTGTGTTCATCCGCGTTATTACATTTTGAATGAACTCTAAATGTTGTCTTTTTTCGTCTATATTTATGCTTGTAGCCATTGTTTTAAATCTTTTGTAGCTCCGTTGGGGTATGTTACAATGAAATCCGTATCACTAAAAGAGTATTGTAGCGAAATTACAGGATAAATTAATAAGTATTCACTACCTGAAAAATCAGTATAATCACTTTTTACAGGTAGGATAGCAATATGTTCAATATATTTATGTGCATCGCCATATCCTAATTCCCAATTACACCATTTGGAAGAAATTGCATCTTCAGTAGCCAAAAGAACAAATTTTTTGTTTGCTTTTATTTTTTGCTTAATCTTTTGGGCTGTTACTTCACTTGTCTTTTGAGGCATTTCTTCGTCCATCCAATCGACATAAACAGAAACACCTAATCGTTTAAAAAGAGCAATCGCTCGTCTTAATTCATCTGTATCGGAATGTTTATGTGATAAAAACACTGTAACCTCGTTATAATAACTGTTACGGATTTTGCTTTCATTTACCGAATCTGAAAGTTTTTGTGCATTGAAAGTCCTAACATAAGAATCTCCAATACTTTTTAATTTTGATTTTGTAATTAATTCCATTAATATTTTATTTTTAACTGTTTATATTTTCTTTTACAATTCCCAACGCCTTATCCGCAATTCCTTTCTCATTTGCAACTGAAACAGGAACTTTATTGGTATTCAACACCTCAGCAATAATCACAACCTATTTGTCTTTTGCACAGCGTTCACCATTCTCAATCCTGCAATGCAAAGAAATATTTCCCGTCAATTTTCGCTGTGAAATTTGTTGGTCTTCGCGCAACTTTTTATTCTTTCATTGAACATCATGATTTGTAAATTTATAGTCCTGTAAATTTTCGGCAAAGATACAACATTATAATAACGAATCATATTTTAAACGGCTAAATCTTTATTCATAATTCAAGAGAAAATCCTAACTTTGCACTCTCCTATCGAAAGCAGTAAAAATGGATAAATTAACAGGCATTACACAGTCCGTACAAAGAGAAATAGAAACTTTTAACAACCTTTTTGCCGCATCTTTGCAGGATCACCATAGTGATTTTCAATCCATGATTGATTTCATTTCGGGGAAAAACGGGAAACGGATTCGCCCGATTGTTCTCATCCTTTCAGCCAAACTCTGCGGAGAAACAAACCAAAAAACCATCGACTATGCCTTGATTCTGGAACTGTTGCACACGGCCACACTGATACACGACGACGTGGTAGACAATACGATGGAACGGCGCGCTCAACCTTCCGTCAACGCACAGTTTGACAACCGGATTGCTGTTCTGTTAGGCGACTATATCCTTTCCTTGGCGATTGCCCATGCGGTTAGAGCGCAAAACGATATCGTATTGAAAATCATTTCCCGCCTTGCGCACAATCTGGCAGAAGGGGAATTAAGCCAACTGATTGATTCGAAAAAAGCAGTTGTCGCCGAAGATCGTTATTTTGACGTGATTCGGAAAAAAACCGCCATTTTACTTTCTTCCTGCTCCGAACTGGGCGCTTTATCTGCAGGCGCTACGCCCGAAACAAGAGAAAAACTCCGGTTCATTGGGGAAAATTTAGGCCTGTGTTTCCAAATCCGGGATGACATTTTCGATTACTTCGACCAGGGGGAAATCGGAAAACCTACCGGAAATGACATCCGTGAAGGGAAAATCACGCTTCCGCTGATTCACGCTTTGCAAGCCGCACCACAACCCGTTTCCTCCGCAATGCTTGAGATTATATCGAAACAGGAATTTACTCCGGGAAATATCCGGCAGTTAATTGAATTTGCCAAAGCATACCACGGGATTGAGTACGCTCAATCCAGGATGCAGGAAATAAAAGCCAAGACGCTTGAACTGCTGGCCGATTTTCCCTGCTCGGAGGCTAAAACGGCGATGATTGATTTGATGGGTTATATTATTGAGCGGAAGAAATAAAAAAGGAATGAAAACGATTTTTTTTTGTTTCCCATAACAGTATAATTCAGTATTTTATATATCTCTTTTATTTCGGCAGATAATGTTATATCTAACTTACAATAAAGTGCATCTTTATCATGGCGATTCTACTACGTTGGAGAAAATGATTATCCAACGATGGAAAAACTTCAACAATATTTTATAGATAAAGGTGTTAAACATACTTTTGAAGTAAATAACGTTATCATAAGAGTGATATTAAATAATTAATATTTAGTACCTTTTTAATATCTTATTATACATAAGGTGTACTTTATGCTATCGCGGGAATGACAGAATACGACTAATTACGGTTGCCGTTTTGGTTGTGCAATATTTGAGTTAACAAAAAAATAATAATGAAAAGTACGGAAAAAAACTTAACATTCATTCCCATTGGTGGATTAGCCAATCGTATTTATGCTATCACTTCTGCTATTGGTTTTTGTAAAGACAATAACTTGAAACTGAAAATCATCTGGTTCAAAGACTGGGGAATGGGCGCCAACTTCTATGATTTGTTTGATGATCCTCATTTCCCAAATGTAGAAATCATTGACGCTAAATGGTATCATTATATATACGACAGGCCACGAAAAAGAAACCTTTGGCTACCCTGGATATATCAGCATTTCGCATTTGATTGCCACTTTTATGAGAAAACTTTATATTCCGATATATCATTTGAACAATGGTTTTCAGATCATCAAAACAATCACTCCTTTTATGTTGTTCATTGCAGTAAGTTCTATAGTCCCCATTTAAGTGTACATAAGCTGCCAATCACCATTCCTGTTACAGCATCTGTTCAAAGAAGACTTGATAAACACTTGAATTTAATACACGGTAATACAACAGGCATTCATATCCGGCGAACCGATCTTGTAAAATCAATTAATGAAAGTCCTCTTTGTCTGTTTATAGAAAAATTGAAAGCAGAAATAAAGAACGAACCGGCAACCCGCTTTTATGTAGCTTCAGATTCTGTTGAAGAAAAAAAAGAACTCATTAATCTTTTGGGTGATAAAATTATAACACAAGAACAGCCTGTGCGAAGAGATACAAAAGAAGGAATCATAGAGGCGTTGATAGAATTGTATTTATTGGCCTCTACAAAGAAGATATACGGTTCATCGGGAAGTTCCTATTCAATGCTGGCATCCGAACTGAAAGGTAAACCAATAGAAATACTTACAAAATAATCCGGAACAAAGTAGTAAATTAGCAACCCGGTATATTCAAACATGACAATCAATAAAAAAAAGAATCCTTTTGTAATATAACAGCAATCAATCAATCAAGTTCAAACAAAATTCGGTTTATGTAATAATAATCGTTACCTTTGAACTGAAATAACAATTGATTATATTATAAAAATGAACGACTTTTTCCTTCTATTCAAGCGGTTTATTCCCCCTTATAAACATTTCTTAGGGTTAAGTATCGTCATGAACATATTGTCGGCGCTGTTGAGTTTACTCACCTTTGCGTTTATCAAACCGATTTTGGAGATACTTTTCGTAACCGGCGAAACCGTTTATGAATACATGCCGTTTGACATTTTTTCGTTTGAGTTTTGGCGTCATGCGGGCGAAATTCTCAAAAATAATTTTTTCTGGTACATTTCCCATCATATCGGTCGGTACGAAGCCTCCACCGCTTTGCTTGTCCTGGCGCTGTACCTGGTTTTTGCGACTGTTTTGCGGACGGCGGCCATGTATCTGGCCGCTTTTTTCATGGTCCCCATTCGCACCGGCGTTGTGCGCGACATTCGGAATCAAATCAACGATAAAATCGTTTCGTTGCCGCTTTCGTTTTTTTCCGAAGAAAGGAAAGGCGATATTCTGGCCCGTATTTCCGGTGATGTGAACGAAATAGAGGCTTCGGCGATGAGTTCGCTGGATATGCTTTTCAAAAATCCGGTCTTAATTGTCATATACCTGCTTGGCATGTTTGCGCTCAGCTGGCAACTTTCGCTTTTTGTTGTCATCCTGCTTCCTGTAGCCGGTTATGTGATGGGGCAAATCGGAAAAAAACTCAAAAAAACTTCATTTACCGGACAGCAACAATGGGGACTGCTGATGTCGCAAATCGAAGAAACTTTGGGCGGATTGCGGATTATCAAGGCTTTTCATGCGGAAAAAAAGATTTCGGAGCGTTTTCATGCTGCCAATGAGGTTTTCAGGAAAACGACCGTCCGGATTTTTAACCGGCAACAACTGGCGCATCCGATGAGCGAATTTTTGGGTACAATTACCATTGCCATTGTATTGTGGTATGGCGGCATCCTGATTTTACACGAAAACAGTTCTATCGACGGCGCTTCGTTCATCGTTTTCCTGACGATTTTCTATTTGCTGATCAATCCGGCCAAAGACCTGTCCAAATCGGTGTATTCCATCCAGAAAGGCCTGGCTTCTCTGGAACGGGTAGATAAAATCCTGAAAGCCGAATCGAATATTTTAGACCCCGAACAGCCCGCGCCGGTTGCCCTGAACGATAAAATCGAATACGAAAACGTCTGGTTTAAATACAGGGAAAACTGGGTGATTAAGGGTGTCAGCATGACCGTTCCCAAAGGAAAAACCGTTGCTTTGGTCGGTCAGTCGGGTTCGGGAAAATCGACGATGGCCGATTTGTTGCCGCGGTTTTACGACGTTCAGGAGGGATGTATCCGCATCGACGGCGTGGATGTGCGGAACGCTAAAGTACACGATATTCGCCGGCTGATGGGAATTGTCAACCAGGAAGCGATTTTATTTAACGACACATTTTTCAACAACATCGCTTTCGGCGTGGAAAATGCAACGCAGGCGCAAGTGGAGGAAGCGGCGAAAATTGCCAATGCCCACGAATTTATCATTGCTTCCGAAGAAGGATACCGGACGAATATCGGCGACCGGGGCTGTAAACTGTCGGGCGGGCAACGGCAACGCATCAGCATTGCCCGCGCAGTTTTGAAAAACCCGCCCGTTTTGATTCTGGACGAAGCCACTTCGGCTTTGGACACCGAATCCGAACGGATGGTGCAGGACGCCCTGGACAGGCTGATGCAAAACCGGACAACCTTAGTCATTGCCCACCGGCTTTCCACCATTAAACATGCCGATTTAATCTGCGTCATGCATGAGGGTGAAATCGTGGAGCGGGGGACACATTCGGAACTGCTGGCCAGGAACGGATATTATAGCCGGCTGTGTGAGATGCAGTCGTTTTGAAAACGGCGGGTAACCGTTCTTTAACCGATTGGTTTATATATAAAAAAAACCGTTTTGTATCTTTTTCGTATCTTTGCGGCTCAAACCGTATCATTCAATATCATTATGGACAATAAGCTATTTGATTTTCAGATAAATATAGATTGGAATTTGATAAACACCATCAGTGAGACAGACCGTTTCGATTCGGAATGGGCGGTTATCGAACGACGCGAAGTGCAAAGTTTGAAACAGTTGAAAACTATTGCCTCTATTCGTAGCGCAGGCGCCTCAAACCGTATCGAAGGAAATCGGATGACAGACGGGGAAATTGATGTTTTGCTAAAAAACATGGATATTACGAAACTTACGGATAGAGACTCGCAGGAAGTTATCGGCTATTTCGACACGCTGGATTTGATTGCCGAAAACAGCGAAAATATTGCTGTTACGGAAAATAATATTCGCAGCCTGCACAATACTTTGATGAAATACAGCAGCAGGGACGAGTGGCACAAGGGCAGTTACAAAACCCACAACAATGCTGTTGAAGCGACTTTCGGCGATGGTACACGGCAAATTATTTTCCGTACCACTGAGGCAGGCTTTGCTACCGAAGATGCTGTCCGCAGGCTTGTTGTCTGGTATAATGCCGAAACCGAAGTACATAATCTCGTGAAAATTGCGGCGTTTGTGTATGAGTTTTTGAGCATACACCCTTTTCAAGATGGCAATGGGCGTTTGAGCCGCTTGCTTTCAACGCTTCTGTTGTTGAAAAACGGTTATAAATGGATACAGTACATCAGTTTTGAACACGAGATTGAAAGCCGCAAGTCGGAATATTACCGTGCATTGCGGGCTTGTCAGGCACAACGTCCCAACGAAGATATTTCGGTTTGGGTACGGTTCTTTCTCGGTTCGTTGCGTAATATTCAGTTGCAATTGATGCTTAAACTGGAACAAAGCGGTGCGGAAACAAAACTTTCACCCCGCGAAAAAACTGTTTTAACTCTTATACAAAACTATCCGGGCATAAAATCGGGCGAAATTTCAGAACGATTAGCGATTCCCAAGCCGACTGTAAAACGCATTTTATCCGGAATGGTTGCAAAATCATTGCTCGAACAGCACGGAAACGGAAAAAATACAAGCTATTCGGCAAAATAGATAAAGAGATAAAGCCATCATTCAATAAAGCGTGCAAACCGGTATTTCAAGTTTACACGCTTTATTTTTTTTTGTAACGGGGAGATCATCAATTACTGATATTGAATGTAGTTACGATTTCGCCGGTATATTTGCCGATACCGGTAATGATAAGCGTAGCGGTTCCGGGGGCGACATTGTTTTTGAACTTAACGGTAAAATCTTCGCTGAACACGAGTTCCACAACCGTTACCGTACCGTCCTTTTCCACCCTGCGGATTCTGACGCAGGGAATCACATGCACCGCCTTACCCGTCCAGGGCTGTACGCCGATGGGGTCGACTTCGCCGCCGGAGATGTCGGTTTTGGCGTGCAGGCGGCCGTAGTGTTCTTTCAACACGCCGTTGTAACGGTCGGCCAGCGTGTTGTATTCCACCAGCAGCGGCTGCGCATCCTCCGGCCCGTCGATGGTGATGATGGCCGTGAGGCGGGCGGTGAGCTTGCGCAACGCATTGTCGGTCTCCCTGCGGGCGACTGCGGAACGGACCCCGGGTTTCCTCCACTTTTCCTGTGCCGCGCTGTCAACGCAGGTCTTGAAGAGCGTGTTGAGCCTTTCAAGTTCGGTAAACCACGACTGCATGTTCAGTTTTAACACATCGCCGCTGTATTCTTCCGTAGCGATACGCTGAAGGATACTGTCAATGCCGGCTGTTTCGGCGTTATAATCGGCATGTTCCTGATGGTGGTAGTTGTTGACAAGATGCAGCAGATGCAGGGCGCTTTTGCGAACTTCGGGGTCGAAATGTTTGTCGAAGGAGCGGAGCTGGCCGGTAATGCCGGTGAGAATCCTGTCGCGCTCGCGATCGGTGTCGGCCTTCATTTTGGTGTATTCGCTGAGGCGCATCCATTTGTAAATTTCGTTTTCCTGATCAACTTTCTCCTTATAATCATCTATCATGCTTTGCGCATTCAGAATCGACTTGTTGCGGTTGATGATGGCATACGCGCTGAGGTGAAACTCAATATGGCTGGCATTGTTGTAGTGCACAAACAGTGCATTGTTGACTTTTACTTTCATAATTTATTTGTTTTTTT
>JAIRNV010000137.1 GCA_031257875.1 Dysgonamonadaceae bacterium | reverse complement strand
TAAACTACAAAGGTCAAATATGGATTATAGAAATCAAAGTTGCCTGCGAAGGCGAAAGCCCGGTCGCCAAAGCCGAAGAAGCCTGCCGGCAAATTTTTGAAAAAAACTACAACAAACCGTATCCCGGTGCAATATGTGTCGTCCTGGCCATTGACGATAGCACAAAACAGATTACAGAATACAAAATAATTAACCATTAATCATTAATCATTAATCATTAAAAATAAATTAATTATGAGTTCAAAAGTTGAATCAGGTATTAATACCTGCGTTGGTCATTTCGACCTGTTGACGGATATTTGCGAGAGTTTCGGCTCACAGTACAGTCCTGTTCCTGAAAATCTCCGCATATCTGCGTTGCGGTTGCAGTCGACGAAAGTTAAGCAGTCTATTGCTGCGGTAGACAGTGCGTTGCCGGTATTTGCGACGGCAGAGGGCGCACGGAAGGACAAGTTTTCGCTGTTGTCGCCGCTTGCCACGCGCGTTCAGGCGGCGGCTACGGTGCTGGGGCTTCCGGATGCCGTTCTGACGCTTATCAAAGAGACGGTGCGGAAAATTAGGGGCGAACGCGCACACAAACCGGTAGACAGTACGCCGGAAGGCGAACCGAAAAAGCATATTTCGGTGTCGCAAACGAGTTTTAACGAGCAGATAGAGCATCTGAGCCGGCTTATAGCGCTTGTGGAGTCGCAACCGGCGTATGCGCCGACTGAGACCGAACTTTCGGTGACCTCGCTTACGGCGTTGCGCGATGCCATGCGGACAACCCATCAGGCAGCCGTGGTGGCGGAAATTCCTTTGACGGCTGCGCGCCATGAACGCAACCGGTTGCTTTACGCGCCCAAGACGGGTATGATGGCTACGGGACTGGCGGTGAAAGAGTATGTGAAAGCGGTTTTCGGTACTTCCAGCCAGCAGTACAGGGAAGTGAGGCCGATAAGTTTCAAAAATCAAAAACTTTAAGGCGGATTTATTTTGCATGCGCTGAAAAAGAAGTGGCAAACGGCAAATAAGAAGTAGAATATACCAAATAAGAAGTAGCAAGCGGCAAATAAGAAGTAGAATGTACCAAATAAGAAGTAGCAAGTGCAAAATAAGAAGTAGAATGTATCGAATAAGAAGTAGCAAAGGGCAAATAAGAAGTAGAATGTGCCGAAAACGATATGGTTTCTAATTGTGCGATTGTCGGGAGATGTCTCACTGCGTTCGACATGACGGACGCAGTGAGACATCTGCTGTTAATGAATATCAATAATAATTCGGTTAATACTTATAAAAAATATTAAAAACATGGAAGCAAACATCTTTAATCCAACGTTATTGTTTGAAAAATCTAATTCGTTAGGTACTAAAAATCAAGAATTTATAGAAAGAGAAAAAAATATTTTTGAAAAAACGGAAAAACAAAACCTTTTTGCAGAAAAAATATGGAAAGGGTACAAAGTTTTAAACTTAGTTTCCGAAGAGAATGCATGCGAAACAATTCTGCGAAAAGATTTTTCCGTAGAATTAAAAAAACTGGAAAGGGAGTATAACGGAAAAATCAAATCGGTTGCAAATGACAGTGACAGGCAAAATATTACCGAAAAATTCATTGCAGATGCAATGACATTGTTGACAAATCGCTGGAATACCGTTTGCGAATTCAAAAGAATATGGCGTAACAGGCGATGCGAACTTAGACAGAATGAACTTGAATTAATCGAAAATGAATATGCCCAAATCATTGAAAATGATATGGAAGACTCTTTGGTACGACAGCACTGGAAAACCCTGTTTGCAAAATATCAACAGATTATAGAGGAACAGGAAAAACTGATTATTGTGGAAGAGGAAGCGCTAAATGAATTGGAATTTATTTTTGACCAGCGAGATAATCTGCTTAAAATAGCAGCAAAATTATTTGAAATGTAAAATGTGCGTAATTTGCGCAATTCGCGTTCAAAACAATCCTTAATCAATTATATTTTGTCCCTGCCCGGCGTTGCCCTGCGCTATTGATACAGGGCTTTCAGCCTTAAGTTGACGACATCGGGCGAAGCCCGAAGCAATCCGGGCGGAAATTATACCCTTGCGTAACATCAATTATTAAAATAACAATCTATGCTCGAAAATATTAAGAGAGTTTCTTTTAAACACAAAAACAACAAACTCCTCTATTATGTGAAAAATCATATAAGGTATGCCTTTCCCTGTTATTCAATATATCAAAAATTACTGGATACAAAATGGGCCTCTTTGAACGGTCATGATGAGGAGTATATCAGGTACAGGTTAAATTATTACAATAAAATGGATAAACAGTATACTTTGCCCGATACTGCCGAAAGTCTCGCCGATTTTAAATTAAAAAATCACAGGAAAGTCTATTTTTTTGATGCGTTTGAATATACCCGTTATTTTCCTCTGAATCTGAAAATATGTCCGCTGTTCGGAGATATTATACACGTGCCGGAGTATCCGGCCATTACCAAAAGCCGTCCGATAGAAGGCGACAATACCAATTCCGTGATTATGAAGCTGGAGAAGTTAAGGCATTTTCTCTTCCTTAAAGATGACAAAACGTTTGAAGAGAAGAAGGATATGATTGTATTCAGAGGGAAAGTCCGGCAGGAACACAGGATACGTTTTATGGAAATGTATTACGGCAAAAGTCCGAGAATAAACGTCGGGCAGGTGAATATAACCCCCGATGCAAAATATCCGGCAAAAAGGTTAACCCTGTCAGAGCATCTGGATTATAAATATATTCTAAGCCTTGAGGGCAACGATGTAGCCAGTAATCTGAAATGGGTAATGTCTTCCAATTCGCTGGCCGTTATGCCTGAACCCAAGTACGAAACGTGGTTTATGGAAGGCACGTTAATTCCAAATCATCATTATGTGTTGATCAGGGACGACTATTCCGATCTGGAAGAAAGGATGGACTATTACACAAGGCATCCGGATGAAGCCCGGAAAATTATAGACAATGCACATCAGTATGTGGAGCAGTTTAAGAATAAGGACAGGGAAGACCTTCTGAATTTGCTTGTATTGCAAAAATATTTTGAACATACGGGGCAACTGGATACTTCTATCGCAGGTTGAATTACTATCCATTTAACACTCAAACTGATATTATTATGCATACAAATCCATTGGTTTCCGTTGCACTCGGCACATATATGCGATATGAAAAGGATTTAGCCAAGAGTTTCCCGATTATACAAATTCAATTACCTTTGCAACATGAAAAGAACGATAATAGCTTTTGGAAATTACTACAATGAATTCATAAAGACACTGAATGAAAAGGAAATATCTAAATTCAAATATATATTATCGTTACTCGAAACAACCGACCGCATGCCGGTCAAGTTTATTCAATTTATCAGAGACGGTCTTTATGAGTTACGAATGAAATACAGTGGAAACATACACCGTGTATTTTTTATTTTTGATGAAAAAAATATTGTCGTATTATTTAACGGATTTCAAAAAAAACACAGAAAACGCCTGAAAATGAAATTAAACAGGCACTAAAAATAAAGGAAGCTTATTATGAATACAAACAGTCACATGATAACAAACATAAGTGAACAGCTTGAAAAAGAATTTGGAAAGCACGGAACGCCGGAACGTGCAAAATTTGACGAAGATGCGTATGCTTTCTATACAAGTCAGATATTGCTTGATGCAAGAAAAAATGCGGGGTTAACGCAGTGCGAACTTGCGGAACGGATAGGGGTAGATAAATCATACGTTTCAAGAATAGAGAAAGGCATTACTGTTCCAAGCGTAGCCGCTTTTTACAGGATAGTTAATGCCTTGGGACTTTCGGTAGAATTGCATCCGACTTAATCCTACTCATATATCTTAATCACTTCCTTCTTAAGCCTCCGCAATCCGAATTTCCAAGTCCTTTTGCACCTGCCTCTGTATCCGTAAAATTTCTTCGGTGATTTTCATCACCGTTACCGTCGGTTTAAACCGACAGCGAAGTTTGAAGCAATCCGGAGTTATTATATTCCTGATTGCTTTACATCTTCGCAGTTCGTAATGACGGCTGCGATTATTTAACCTTGCGACAATTTAAAATGCACCCATTTTAATATGTTAGGAAAAGAAAATGTTTTTATTATGGAAATAATATATGATGCACAGATTTTTTTAAAGCAGAAAGCGGGAGGAATTTCGCGATATCATTATGAATTATTCAAGGGAATGCGCCGGTTGGGACACGCCGCCCAAATTGCCGGATTATTTGTGAAAAACAAATATTTGCTGTCCGACAGTCAATATGGCAAATCGTTTATCGCCGATCCAACGGCTTCTTTTGCCGCTTTCAATAAATGGATATTGAAAAAACGATTGAAGATAGCAATGAACCGGAATGTAATCTTTCATCCGGCAGATGCTTATAATTATCTGTATCCCGGAATCTTCGACGTCAAAAACAGGGTGTTCACAATCCACGATATGATTGTCGAAAAACAAAACATAACTGCCAATGCCGACAAATTGACGTATGCCAAAAATGCGAACAAAATCATAGCGGTATCCGAAGCGACTAAGCAGGATATTGTTGAATTGTGGGGAATTGACAGTGGAAAAATAGAAGTTATCTATCATGGTGCGTCGCTAAATCCTCATCTGGCAAGGAAAACGGCAAAACCGGTTCCGGACAGTTTTGTATTATATGTCGGAGATAGAGGCGGACATAAGAATTTCAATACATTCATTCAAGCAATCGCCTGTTTATTAATAAAACATGCAAACCTGTATCTTGTATGTGCCGGGAAACGCACCTTTTCAAGTGCAGAAATGCATCTGATTAAAGAATTAAAAATCAACAATAAAATCCTTTTCTTCCTTCACCCAGACGATAGCGAACTGGCGTATCTCTACAATAAAGCCGGTGTTTTTGTTTTTCCTTCATTAAACGAAGGCTTTGGGATTCCGATTCTTGAAGCATGGTCGTGCAATACGCCGGTGGTTTTGAGCCATAACAAATGTTTTACGGAAATAGCCGCCGAAGCCGGATATTATTTTGAACCGGAATCGCCGGAATCAATTTGTGACGCTGTCGAAAAAGTTCTGTTCGATCATACTGTTCAAAAAGACCTGGTAAAAAAAGGAACAAACCGGCTCTCGCTTTTTTCGTGGGGAAAAACAGTAAATCAAACATCCGAATTATATAAATCATTATTATGAATCAAAATACATTTCCTTTAATTACAGTTATTACAGTTAACTACAACCATGCGGATGCGCTCGAAAAAACCGTCCAAAGCGTAATTGCCCAAACTTATTTTCCGGTCGAATACATTGTGATAGACGGCGCTTCGACCGACAATTCCGTTGATATAATCAAAAAATACGGGTCGAAAATTACAGAGTGGCTTTCGGAAAAAGATACGGGCATCTATAACGCTATGAATAAAGGCGCAGAGAAAGCAAACGGCGAATGGGTTTGTTTCCTCAATAGCGGAGATGTATTTGTTGATTCGGAAGTTATCGGAAAAGTCGTCGGTTCTATCCATCCGTTGCCTGAAAAACCGGATATTGTTTATGGAAACATTTTAATCCAAAAACCGGATGGGACACTGAAAGAAGCTGTTGCAAAAGAACCTTGCAACATTCACCGGATGTATTTTTGTCACCAAAGCGCTTTTGTTCAATTGCCGTTGTTGCAGAAATGGAATTTCGATGAAAAGCATCCCATGTCGGCCGATCTGAAATTTTTCAAGCAATGCTATCATGACAGACGGATATTCCGGCATTTGGATTTTCCCATAGTCATTTACGATAAGTCCGGCATTTCAAATACGGAACGGATACGCGGACTCTACGACAATATTGCAGTAATCAGGGATACGGATAAAGGATTCAAAAAATATCTGTTCCTTATCAGGCTGTATTTTGTTATTTTTTGGAGAAAATTGAATAGAAAAAAATAATGAGAATAGGATTTGACGCCAAAAGAGCAGTTCAAAACAACACCGGTTTGGGAAATTACAGCCGGTTTATCATCGAAGCCTTATCGGAATATTATCCCGATAATACTTATTTCCTTTTTGCTCCGAAGAGAAAAGTGAATGCCCGCCTGAACACCCTGATTTCCCGCCCCAATGTTGCTTTCATTTTTCCTTCGGGCATTTCCAAATTACTGCCTTCGCTGTGGCGGATTTTCGGAAGTAAAAAAAATATCAACAAAAACGGTGTGGAAATTTTTCATGGCCTCAGCAACGAACTTCCCGTAAACATCCACAGTACCGGCGTTAAAACGGTTGTAACCGTCCACGATTTGATATTTATCCGTTATCCCCAATATTACCGGTGGATTGACCGGCAAATTTACCTTTGGAAATTCCGGCGCGCCTGCCTGAAAGCCGATGTGATTATTGCCGTCAGCGAATGTACCAAACGCGATATTATTTCTTTTTTCCGGATTGCCGAAGAAAAAATCAAAGTCGTTTATCAGGATTGCCATCCCGATTTTAAACGGCCTGTTTCTGAAGAAAAGCGAAAGCAAACTGCTGACAAACACCGGCTTCCCAAACGTTTTATACTGTACGTGGGCAGTATCGAACAAAGAAAAAATCTGTTGCTGGCCGTAAAAGCCCTGCGCCAAATTCCCGAAGAAATTCATCTGGTTGCTATTGGGAAATCAACGCCTTATCAGTTGGAAATAGAGAAATATGCGCATGAAACGGGATTGGAATCCCGTTTGCACATAAAAAATGATTTTCCTTTTGAAGATTTGCCGGCTGTATATCAATCGGCTGCCGTATTTGTTTATCCTTCCTTTTTCGAGGGATTCGGCATTCCGGTGATTGAGGCGCTGTCGTGCGGTGTTCCGGTGATTGCGGCAACCGGTTCCTGTCTGGAAGAAGCCGGCGGGCAGGATTCTGTTTATGTCAATCCTCTCGATGATGCGGAATTAGCAGATAAAATCCGCGAAATACTGGAAAATCCGGACTTGGCGAAAAAGATGACGGAACGGGGGTTGGAATATGTGAAGCGGTTTGATTCCCGAAGGATTGCGGAGAAAATAATGGATATATATATGATTTACACTACCGCTATGCGGCTGATTTCGAGTGGTGTATCCGTTGCCTGAAAAAGGCGGATCATATCCTCAATACGCATTTGACATTGTCTTATTTTCTTGAAGCGGGTTTTAGTGCGGCGAATCGAAAAGCGTCTTTGAAAGAGCGTTATGAGGCGATGTGCAGATATTACGGAAAAATTCCTACCCAAATCAAGCATTTATGGTTTGCCGTTCGATTTTATTTTGCCAAATGGATCAAAAGAAAAATATAAATTTTATGTACGGTTTGAACAAATTTTGGGTTGTTTTGACAGGGACAGTATGCCTGCTCATTTATTTTATTCCTTATTTTTTATGGGGAGAAGGTGCATCTATTCGCATATTTGATAATCTGGACGGCGAAGTTTTATACAAAATACTTGCATCAAGGAAAGCCTATTGGTTAAATTATCAAACGGTTATTCCCGAAATCATGAATGGGTTGCCTCGCTTTTGCATTACTTCCGGTTTAAATTATACAACCTTGCTTTTCGCTTTGTTTCCTCCGTTCATTGCTTATCTGGTTAATGATTTTACCGTGCGGTTAATCGGATTTGTCGGGATGTATGCTGTTCTATCCAAGCATGTTATACATGGGGGGGGGTAGGAAAATTAAATGTCATTGCTTTATTGATTAGTTGCACCTGTGTTTTTATTCCGTTTTTCACGATTTACGGATTGACCGAATTAGGACAGCCATTGGTTTTGTTTGCTTTTTTAAATCTGTTGAAAGGCGAAAAAAGCATCGTGAATTACGTCTGGATTTTCCTGTTTCCGTTTTTCTCTTCTTTTGTGTTAAGCGGCCTTTTTGTCGGAATTGCTTTAGGCGTCATCTGGTTGATTTTCTGTATTAAACACAGGCAATTCCTTAGCCGTCCGTTATTTGCATTGCTGGGTTACGCCGTTTTCTGTTTAATAGTAGAATATAATCTGATTGTTCCGATATTGCAGGGATTTCATTCACACAGGGAAGAAACTGTTTTCAACAAGTCGGATGAAAATCTACTGCTGTTTTCTTTAAAATATTTGTGGGAAAACGGTATTTATGCGCAATTCTATACCTTACCCGTTTGGTTGACGGTTATTTCCGCATTTATTTTAAACGGGGAAAAAAGGAGAACAGTAGGAAAAACATTGTTTTATTTTATTATTATTTTTCTTGTTATCATACTGTTTGATTATTACTGCCCATCAATTAAAGGCTTCCGTTTATCCCGGTTCTATCACCTGCTTCCGGTTTGCTGGATGTTACTTCTTGCTGCCGCATCCCAAATATTGCAACAAAAAGGACGAAAAGAAGCGTTATTGAGTTATGTTATCCTGTCCGTTCAGATTGTATTTTTGCTGTTCCGTTCATATAACTATTGTTCCGGCAATACGATACGGGACAGGTTGGGATTTCAAAGTTCATATCATTATCCTTCATTTTCTTCTTTTTATGCAAAATCTCTTTTGAATGAAGTAAGTGATTTTATAGGGAAAGAAAAATCGGAATACAGGATTTTGAATATCGGGATTCTTCCGGCAGTTACCCAGTATAACGGTTATTACACTTTGGATAGCTATCAAAATAATTATCCTTTGGAATATAAACATTTATTCAGGAAAATTATTGCCGGGGAACTGGAAAAATCAGAATCGGCAAGAGGTATTTTTGATAATTTCGGTAACTGGTGTTATATCTTTCCGGGTGAAGTCCATCCCGTGGAAATTATAAGGGGAGAATATGCGAAAAACCGGATTTTATACGATTTGGAATTAAATGCAAATGCTTTACAAACAGCAGGCTGTAATTATATCTTTTCTTCTGCTGAAATAAAAAACTGTGAAAGAAGCGGGTTGAAATTTTTGAAATCATTTAAAAATGATGATTCTCACTGGGATGTTTGGCTGTATGAAGTAGGTTTTGTTAATTCTACTCTTTCGCCAAAAAAGCAGCCGTAAAACCCGCGCCCGATTTTACCAGTTCCTCAGGAGTCCCGGCAAAAAGCACTTCGCCGCCGCCCCTGCCGCCTTCCGGCCCCATGTCAATAATGTAATCGGCACATTTAATAACATCCAGATTGTGTTCAATAATAATCATGGTATTTCCCTTGTCAACCAGGCGGTTGATGACTTCGAGCAACACTTTGATGTCCTCAAAATGCAGACCGGTAGTCGGTTCGTCCAAAATATAAAGCGTTTTTCCG
Source organism: Dysgonamonadaceae bacterium (assembly GCA_031257875.1). Taxonomy (GTDB): domain Bacteria; phylum Bacteroidota; class Bacteroidia; order Bacteroidales; family Azobacteroidaceae; genus Azobacteroides. The sequence goes on along the minus strand of JAIRNV010000137.1, from coordinate 52,927 downwards.
GTATCCCGTTTGGCCAGTTCTGCTGCCAGTTTCACGCGCTGGCTTTCACCGCCCGACAGGGTGGTGGACGATTGCCCAAGTTTAATGTAACCCAGGCCGACGTCTTGCATCACTTTGATTTTGTGGTAAATGCACGGCACGTTTTCAAAAAATTCGACAGCCATATTGATGGTCATGTCCAGAACGTCGGCGATAGATTTTCCCTTGTAGCGGACTTCGAGCGTTTCACGGTTGTAACGTTTTCCGTGACAAACCTCACAGGGTACCATCACGTCGGGCAGGAAATTCATTTCGATGGATTTATAACCGTTTCCGCTACAGGTGTCGCAACGCCCGCCCGCCACGTTGAACGAAAATCGTCCGGGTTTATAACCGCGTATTTTCGATTCGGGCATTTCGGCAAACAGGTTGCGGATGTCGGAAAAAATACCGGTATAGGTGGCCGGATTGGAACGTGGCGTTTTCCCGATGGGAGATTGATCGACATTGACAATTTTGTCGATATGTTCCAGTCCTTCAATAGATTCATAAGGAAGCGGATCCTGAAGGGAACGGTACAGTTTTTGGCTGATAACCGGCTCGAGCGTGTCGTTGATAAGGGAAGATTTTCCACTTCCGGAAACGCCGGTAACACAGATAAATTTTCCCAAAGGCAAATGAACCGTTACATTTTTCAGGTTATTGCCCGAAGCGTTCCTCAAAATAATTTCTTTTCCGTTTCCTTCCCTTCTTTTCGGGGGAATGGGAATGGGAATGGTCACTTTCCCGTTTAAGTACGAAGAAGTTAAAGTATCTGCCCGGAGTAATTCATTCGGTGTGCCAGCGAAAACGAGTTCACCACCTTTGCGGCCGGCGCGGGGACCAAGGTCAATCACATAATCGGCGTTCAACATCATGTCTTTATCGTGTTCCACAACGATAACCGAATTGCCAGTGTCGCGCAACTGTTTCAACGACTCGATTAAGCGTCCGTTGTCGCGCTGGTGCAGGCCAATGCTCGGCTCGTCAAGAATATACAGCACATTAACCAGTTGCGATCCGATTTGGGTAGCCAGCCGGATGCGCTGGCTTTCTCCTCCCGAAAGGCTCACGGATGCCCGGTTCAATGCCAGATAATCCAGTCCGACGTTCAGCAGAAACCGAAGCCTTGAACAGATTTCTTTGAGAATTTCCTTTGCAATGGCTTTTTGTCTGGCCGACAAATGCCTGTTCAGATCATTTAGCCATTCATAAAGTTCCGAAATATCCATTCCCGACAAATCGGCAATATTTTTTCCGTTCAATAAATAATGTAAGGCCTCCCTGTTCAGTCTTTGCCCGTGACATTCGGGACAAACCAGGGTTCGGATAAACTGGTCTGCCCATTTTTGAGCAGTCGCCGAAGTGTCCTGTTCCTGCTGGATGGTTATGTACTTGTTAACACCTTCAAAAGAAAGGAAATAGTTGGAATTGCCCAAAGATTCGTTTTTGATATGCAGGCGGTCTTCCGTGCCGTTCATAATTTCGTCGATGGCTTCTTCGGGAACGTCTTTCAAAGGCGTTTTCAGGGAAACTCCGTATTTTTCCAGAATGGCTTCGATTTGCCAAAAAATCAACACATTACGATATTTTCCCAGAGGAACGATACCGCCTTGATAAATATTCAAATCGGGATTTGGAATAATTTTTTTCAAATCAATCTGATTCACATAACCCAGTCCTTTACATTTAGGGCAAGCGCCCTGTGGAGAATTGAACGAGAAATTATGCGGCGCCGGCTCGCTGTAAGACAGTCCCGTGACGGGGCACATCAACTGCCGGCTGAAATAGCGGATTTCACCGGTTTCCGGTTCAAGAATCTGCAACAAACCTTCGCCGATGCGCAGCGCGGTTTTCACACTTTCTTTCACCCTGTTTTCATCTTTTTGATTGATGAGCAGTTTGTCAATTACCACTTCCACCGAGTGATTTTTGTAACGGTCTAATTTCAAACCGGGAACGATTTCACGCAATTGACCGTCTGTGCGGACATTCAGAAAGCCCTTCTTTTGCAAATGTTCGAATAATTCTTTGTAATGCCCTTTCCTGTTCCTGACAACCGGAGCCAGGATATAAACTTTTTTTTGTTCGTACTGATTGATAATCAGACTAACGATTTGTTCTTCCGTATATTTAACCATTTTTTCACCCGACAGGTAAGAATAAGCGTCAGCGGCGCGGGCATAAAGGAGACGGAGAAAATCATAAATTTCCGTTGTCGTTCCCACCGTCGAACGGGGGCTGCGGTTAGTCGTTTTCTGTTCGATGGAAATAACAGGGCTTAAGCCGGAGATATTGTCCACGTCGGGACGTTCGAGATTACCGAGAAAAGAGCGGGCATAAGCCGAAAACGTTTCAATATAACGCCGCTGTCCTTCTGCAAAAACAGTGTCGAAAGCCAGAGAAGACTTCCCGCTTCCGCTCAAGCCTGTAATAACGGTAAATTTGTTGCGGGGAATCCGGACGTCAATATTTTTTAAGTTGTGAACGCGGGCGCCCTGGATGTCGATGACTTCGTTGTAATTTTCCATTGTGCAAAAGTACACAAAATTTCTTTGCAACGGTATACGGTTTTTCAAATCACCGCAATCTCACTGCGTTTAATCCAACCGATATTGCCGTCGGCCGTTTCGATTTCATTCCAGTTGCCGATTGCGTTTTTCAGTTTCACTTTGGCGCCTTCGTGGAGGATGAACAGGTCGGTGCCGCTGTCGGACGGCGAACTTTTGATGGTGGTCGTAGGTACGAAAATGATGGCGCTGTCGCGTTGCGTCAGGCTTTTCTTTTGATTGCAGGCGAAAATATTCCCGAAAATTACTAATACAAGCAAACAAATACCGGCATAAAAGCCTGATTTTTTGATTAATATCTTACGGGAAAAGAAAAAGAGAAACAGGCTGCCAATCAACAGGAGAAAGCATATAATACCGAATCTGCTCCAGGCATCGGCGCTCAGGCTGTCTTCTATCGAATGAAACCATGAGGTAAGAAAAAATTCCCCGACAGGTTCGATTTTATCAACGGTTTTCAGTTTTGCAATTTCCAAATTGAAGCGAATATCGCCGTTTCCCGGTTCCAGCAGGAGCGCCCGTTCGTAATTTAAAATACTCGGAGCGATTTTGTTGGCTTTGTAATAGCTGTTGCCCAAATTATAATAAACCGTTGCCGACTCTCCCTTTTCTTTCAGGGCGGCTTCGTACCATTCTGCGGCTTTCGTAAAATCACCTTTGGCGTAGGCTTCATTTGCAGCTTGCAGTATATCTTGCGCCGACAAATGAGTTGTTGCGAGTAAAATTACAGTTAAGATATAAAATAGTTTCTTCATTTTCTCTGCCTTATTTTTTGATGATACTTTCCATTTTATCTATCGCTTTAACGGTCGAATGATACAGTTCGTCCATCGCCCCGCTTTCCTGTGCAGGCGCAAAACGCGCAAATTCCGCCGTGTCGAGGATATTCCTGAAATCGTGGATTAAATTTTCATCCACTCCGTATTGAGTTAAATTGGCTTCTACATTGTCTTTGGTCAAAGCCGAAACCGGAATATTCAATTTATCACTCAGATAACCCCAAACAGCTTTCAATGTTTCATCGTAAAAAGCCTCGTGTTTATTTTCGTTCAAGTATTTAGCGGCCGTTTTCAGGCGTTTGGAGGCGACTTTATTGGCTTTTTTAGTGCGTACCAGGGCGATATTGGCATTCTCGGCCGCCTGTTTCCGGTAAATGATAAACAGGACGATAAACAGCAAAGCAGGAACGATATAAAACAGGTAATAATTAAACGACCCAAAGAAAAACGAACCTTTGTGGAACCTGTAATTTTCCGTCTTGATGTACCGGATGTCTTTTCCCAAAAAGCGAATACTTTCCTTGTCCGTTGCATTGAGAACGGGCGCGGTAACGCTTCCGCTTCCGGCTTCCCCCTGTTCAACGTGCAATTTATATTCCGGAGTGCTCAACGTCCGGTAAGTCTGCGATTTCAGGTCGAAATAAGAAAATTCGGCTTTAGGAATGGTAAAATCGCCGGCATAACGCGGAATCGCGTTGTACTCAATGGATTTAGTTCCCCTGACGCCCGACTGGGTAACATTGGTTTTCGTATCGACAACGGGATCAAATACTTCAAAGTCGTTGGGAAAAACAACTTCCGGGTTTTTAAGCAATTTGATATTCCCGTTTCCGGAAATGTTCACTTTGACGGTAACGGCGTCGTCTGATTTCACTTCATTGGAACTGATAGACGAAGTCATTGCATATTCGCCGACGGCGCCCGAAAAAGAAGCCGGTTTACCGGCGGGCAAAGGCTTGACATTAATCGTTACCGGCGCGGAAGTCAATGATTTTTTGACATCCGAATAAGTATCAAAAAAGTCGTCGAAAAAACTTCTGACCCTTTGTTGGGAACGGATACGGGCAACGACGTCGAATTTTCCGGCGCCAATCGTGATTTTTCCCGAACGTTGCGGATACAGGACGGTTTGTTTAATTATTGCGGTGCGGTAATTGCGTCCGTTGTAAGCCTCCAGCTTCATTTGCGTATTCGATCCCAAATCTATTTCCTGGGAAATAAATCCTTCAAATTCAGGAAATTTAGCGCCTTCAAAACCACTAACATCAACCAAAGAATACAATTTGAAAGTAACTAAGAATCCTTCATTTTCATAAACGGAATTTTTGGATACGTGCATAACAACGAACACATCTTTATTGGATGAAGCGCTCGCCACTTGCTGCTGTTCGGCCTGCGAAGCGTTATTATTGTGAGCCGCCGCGTTCGCTGCCTGCTCGGCAGGAAGCGCCGTGACAGTCAATTCGTTGGATTTATATGTACTGTTTCCCACGGTAATTGTGGCCGGCGGTATGGTAAATGTTCCTTCCGTTTTGGCCATGACTACACAAGTGTAAACAGCCGTGAACGAGGATGTCATTTTCCCGTTAATAATACTTGTGGAGGAACCTTGCTGGGAAAGCACCGGTTCGTATAGAATCTCAAAATTTTTAATATCGCCCAGTTGCAAATTTTTTGCTTTCTCCTGACCGGAAGTCGATAGCGTGTAAGCTATCCTGAATTGCTGATTGACAACAACCGTTCTTTCGGAAGAGGCTCTGAATGTTACTTCCTGGGCGGCAATCCGTCCGATTCCCAGGCAAAATACCGTAAATAAAAGAATTAATTTCCTCATACTTTTTACCAGTTCTTATCCGTTTTCCGTTGTTTTTGTTGTCTTACCTGTTCCGCTTTCACTTTTTCCTGCGTGTTGCGTTCGTTTTGCATCATTGCGTTTAGAATCTGTTCCGCATTTTCCTTCTGCATTTCATCGGGATTTTGCTGTTGTTGCTGCTCCTGCCTGTCTTGCTGTTGGTCTTGCTTTTGTTGATCCTGTTTTTGCTGTTCGTCTTTGTTCTGCTCCTGCTTGTCCTTATTCTGATTGTTTTGTTGCTGCTGCTGTTGATCTGCCAGCAATTTTTGAGCCAGAGCCAGATTATAGCGAGTCTCGTCGTCGCCCGGATTCAACCGGAGCGACTGTTTATATGCATCAACGCTTTTTTGATACTCTTTATTGTTCATAAAGACGTTTCCAATATTGTGCCAGTCGGCGGCGGCAAGATTGTTGTCTTTTTCCCCGGAAAGCGCGGCCTGGTACTGTTCTGCGGCTTCCGGGAATTTAGACTGTTTGTACAGGCTGTTTCCCAGATTATAAGCGGCCTCTTTCGAACGGGCATTCGATTCCAAAGCTTTCCTGTAATTGATTTCAGCTTCGGTATATTTTTCCCCTTTATACTCCTTATTTCCTTTTCTCAATTCTTTTCTGACCTCTTTTTGGGAAAAAGCGGGCGTCGAAAAAGCGATAACGACGGACAAAAACACATAGAAAATTTTCCTCATAATTATAAATTTATCATCGTTTCACATAATCTTACCAAAACTTTAAGATACTTAAAAACGGACTTTTGCGCGAAGACGCCGGAGCGGCTGGCTGCTCATGTTGAGAAGCCCAGTCAATTAACAGTCGAGCCTGATCAAGACTGCGTTGAACTATTTTGTAATCAGGATTACCGTCATACCCAAGAGATTTATGAAGCGTTTCATAAGCCGCCAGTAAAAGGCGGGACGTTTTTGAATCTATCCTGGAAACCGCCGACAAATAATCATTAAAATCAGGACGCTGATTCTTTTTTAAGTTTCTGCGGACGTTCAATACCGCGTCAAGAGCTATTAATACGCCGCACCATGCCGTGTGACCGGCTATTTTAACATACTTCCGATCGCCGTAAAAGTCGCCATCCTTTTTGGCTTTTTCCGATAAGATTTGTCTTGCATTCGCAAGATAACGGTTTGCTTCCTGTATGGGATTTTTATCCATGAAAATTTCGCATTATCAGATTTTAAAAAGTTTGATTTTACTTAAAACCCTGTTTTTTCTATCTAAAATAAAAAATTCCCCGATTAAAAGAAACAGCAAAAACCAGGCGGGAATCAGGTATTTTTCATCATAAGAAGAATAAATTTTACTTTCCACTTCCGATTTGGTCAATTTGGCCAGTTCCTTTTGCAGGGCTTTCAGCGCGCTGTTTGTGTTGTCGGTTCTTGCATACATACCATTGCCGGTTGTTGCAATCTCTTGACACATTTGTTCATTCAGCCGGGTAATAACCATCGTCCCGTCTTTATCCTTTTGATAATTGTTGCCTGGCGTAGGGATGGGGCCTCCCTGAAGCGATCCTACGCCCAGGACGTTGATTTTGATTCCTTTTTCGTTTGCGGCTTTAGCGGCGCCCAGGGCGTCGTCTTCGTGGTTTTCCCCGTCGGTAATCAGGATAATCGTTTTTTCCGATTTTTCCGAAGGAGAAAAAGAACTGATTGCCAAATTGATGGCGGCTCCGATAGCCGTTCCCTGCGTCGGAACCATAGACGGATTGATGGAAGACAAAAACATTTTTGCCGAAACATAATCCGAAGTAACGGGCAACTGGATAAAAGCATCGCCGGCAAAGACAATCAGGCCGATTTTATCATCGCGTAAATCGTCGATCAATCTGGATAAAATCTGTTTGGACTTTTCCAGACGGCTTGGATTGATATCGTTGGATAGCATGGAATTGGATACGTCCAAACAAATCATTGCTTCGATGCCTTGCCGTTTGACGGTTTCCAGTTTTGAGCCGAATTGCGGACCTGCAATGATCACTATGAATAAGCCCAGGCAGACAAACGACAGCCAAAATTTCAGATGTTGCTTTTTCAAGGCTACATCGGGCATTAATCCGCGAAGAATCTTCATGTTGCCAAGTCTTTTCAGATTCCTTTTTTTGATGTACATGGAGTACAGGAAGAGAAACAAAAAAGCGGGCAATAATACCAGCAAATACAGATATTCGGGATGTTCAAATCTAAACATACATATTGAAATTTAAGAAACAGTTTATATTATTCTTTTATAGTTATATTGCTATTATTATCTATCATAGTACTCACGAAATTTATCCAGCATACCGTAATCCTTTTGCATGACAGTGAATAAAATATCCTGAAATGTCAATGTTTCAAAATGTCTTTCATGCATGCATTTGTACCGTCAAGTACACTATATGTAATATTATCCCAATATAGGGGTGATGTACAGTTTTATTGTTATTCGTTTGCATAGTACTCTTTGAACTCTTTCAGCATGATGTAATCCTTTTCTGCTATAGTCAGCAAAGAGTCTGTAACTTCAATTACAACTCTGACAACCCTGTTAAAAACATCACCTTCAAGAGATTCATGCCGACTCGCATCAAATATGGTATCTTGTTCTGATGCTCCTAATCCACTGATACGAATATATCTTGCAGTATCGGTCAAACTACATATCATTTGCTCATAAGATTTGACAAATTCCACCAAATCAAAGAGAGTCTCACCTGCAGGATATGTTTCAACGACTTGTTTTTTTTCTTTTCGAAAAGACATTTTTTTGATGTCTTGAGGTTTGAGGTAAAGAGTATCGTTCCCAATCTCCGTCTTGACAGCATAAATAATATCTTTTGCAGAATAGTTTTCTACTTCAAAAACTGTTTCCGAACTGACAATTTTCTCCTGTTCGTGTACACATGCTGAAAACAACAAGATTAACAATGTGCAAAATATTCTATTCATAAGGCTGAATTATTTCTGTTATACGTTGTTGCCGGTTTGGATATTTGCCTGTAAGGTTATTCCGAAAAGCTCCAATACTGTATGCACACAGTGATTTTTCTATATTGACAAAAGAACATCCTAACGTTACTAATCTATCAAACATCCCACCATAAAAGATAGCAATAGAAGTTGAATAGTCATCGAAATAATATGGGACATGGGTTTCTGAATTTTCCCCATATATATTATAGTTCAAATATCTTCTTGCCAAATCCCACTCTCTATAATTTGCCCACCCTTCGGCTAAGGCAATAATCTGCCAGTTAGTATCGCCTTTATTGCCATAAGAACCGCCTGTTTTTTCATAATTTGACGCTTCCTGCAACACCACATGACTCCAATAGTCGGATGCCCAAAGGAAACCTTTTTCGCTCTTCATGCGCCGCAACTGGCTGGCATGGGTCAGTTCGTGCCAGCAAGTTGCTGTGATTTTGTTATAATCGCTCAGGGTTTTATTGTATCGAAGTATCAAATCCGGAAAACTCCATCCGAACAGAGAGTATCCTACCACGGTTGCTACGGTACCCCAAAAAGGGGAGGCATAAATTAAAGCCCAGTCAATATGATTCTTCAAAAGTGGAGCCGATGAAGTTAAATCACTCGACTGTTTATTGGCAATATCCAAACTTGACGGAGGCAAACTAATCCCGTCTGTTGTTGCGTAGTCTATATAGTCATAAACGGCATTATTCAGCACGGCTTTTCCCCAGTAGTCGCTATTGGTGTAGAAAGTCATGGAGTGACCGTTAGGACTGTGGTATCCCGCACCGTATGAATTTGTCCACAGACAAATCGCCCCGAATAAAGCCTTGCTCAATGTCCATGAATTACCGCCGTTAGCACCGTCAAAAATAATTTCATAATGGGGAGTGTTCAGTATCAAAATATCATCATAATAATCGTTCGGAGACTGATAATAACCGCTGGAATTGGTTCGCATCGTGATAGTATGAAACCATCGGGTGGTACGTACTTTCACTCCTTTCAGCCCAACGTCGCCGGACGGGGTGTTTACTCTTATATAACCTTCGGGATAATATTTGTAATCGCAGGTTGTCCAACATACCCGTCCCCACAAAATACATTTCCTGCTACAACTCGTTACCGTTCTTCTGAACTGTAGAGTATCCGTTGAAACGGGACAGTCTGTCCGTAATTCTCCGCCATTACCGGTAAGAACAAAAGAAGTGGCAACAAGCGCTTTCCGTAAATTATCATCAATAACAGCTTTTGGACTGTTTTTATTTGATTTTATTTGTACCTCTTCTTCCGAAATTGTTTCTTCAGTATAACCTTCGCTGTTTTCAATGATAAAAAGTTCTTCCGGCACTTCATAAACCACTCCCTGCGGAGGCTGATAACAGGGTTTTACTACGGCATACAGCCACGTGTAGACATTGTCGCCAACAGTCGGATCATAATAATAATCTCCTGCCTGTACAATCTCATAATCAAGTGGATAATTAAACAACTCCAAAGTGGAATCACTTTTCAATGCCGCATATCCGATGCTGTCCTGCGGTAGAAAACGTACATACAAATCAGTGGTATTGATAGACAGTGTTTCTAAAGTCCCTGCCCGTATGCCTGCATTTGATTGCAGTTCTTCGTCACCGACTGCATTTGCGTATGCACGCAGTGTATCCAGCGCTAATAGCATGTTTTCTACCGAATACGGGTTGTTTTTCTGTTTACCCAGTATAACCGGACGTACTTCCCTGTTCTCTATACTAAAGGAAAGATCACTACCACCGGCAGTTTCATCAATTACATCTGTTTGTGGAACGCTTTCCCGTTCGCAAGCTATAAAGATCATACTCACGAAAAAGAATAAAATTTTTTTCATCACTCTAAAATACTATGGAATATTTTTTAATATCGTATACCTCAACAGAATTTCCAGCAGGAAGAAAATCATCGCCCACATTGCATAACGGCCGTATTCTTCCTGCTTTTTGCTGTATTCCTGCACACTCATTTTTGTTTTTTCCATTTGGTCGATTTCCTTGTAAATTTCGACCAGGGCTTTATTGTTCGTTGCCCTGAAATAGCGGCCGCCGGTAATTTGAGCAATTTGCGTCAACGTTTTTTCGTCAATTTCCACTTTCACCATTTGCGTCCGCACGCCGAGCGCTGTCTGCACAGGATAGGGCGCTTCGCCAACCGTTCCCAGGTTGGTGCGAGGCTGTGCCTCGCGCCGTCTATTCTGACCGGTTGAACCTGTCGGGATAGTTGCAACAAGGTAAGAACCTTGTCGCAACAAGGGATGTTCAAATCTAAACATACATATTGAAATTTAAGAAACAGTTTATATTATTCTTTTATAGTTATATTGCTATTATTATCTATCATAGTACTCACGAAATTTATCCAACATACCGTAATCCTTTTGCATGACAGTGAATAAAATATCCTGAAATGTCAATGTTTCAAAATGTCTTTCATGCATGCCTGCATTTGTACCGTCAAGTACACTATATGTAATATTATCCCAATATATGGAATCTTTCCCGTTCCATGTGTTCCTGTTTAAATTGAATCGGAAAAAAGAAGTATCGGTCAGATTATATAACCTTTCTTCACGCATACTTACACCTTCAATGTCTATGTGATATGGACCTACAGGAGGTAAAGAAACCTTGCTGCGATGTACAAAATAAAATTCAATACTGTCATGACCATACGAAAAAGCACTGTCACTGCCGGCAGTAGTCCTGACTGCATAAAAAAGTACTTTGTCGGTTTTGTTTACCAGCGACTTTGTGTATTCAAAAGAAGTATCCACCTCAGGATTGCATCTTATGAAACAAAGAATGATACATAAAAAATATAAGTACCTATTCATATCTACTAATTATTTCAATTATTCTGTCTCTTCTGCCTGGGTATTTGCCAACCAGATTGTCTCTAAAACCTGTAACACTATACGTACAAAGCGATTTTTTCCCATGTTTTGACAACTGCACCAGGGTGATAAAATACAGCAGAGGGCAAGTGCCACCGCTGTATTTTTTATTGCTACTAATTGCTGTAATACTCTTTGAATTTATCCAACATGCCGTAGTCTTTCTGCATAATTTGCAAAATAGAATCTGTCACATTTAACTTGATGATAATTATTGCATTTTTGTCTGTTGAACCCTCTCCAAGTTCTTTTACAAGATGCCGTGCAAAAATTTTTTCTTTTTCTGTATTTCCTTGTTGTGGAATAGCTTCATACTCAAGAGCATATTTATATTTGCTTGTATCGACAATATTAAATATGGTTTCCTCTTTCACAATAATTCTATCTTGTCTGACAGTGGAGGTCAATGCCGATTCCAGTAACCCCAACTCTACATCATGCTCTCTGTAAAATTTCATGTCAATGCTATCGTATGCATTGACAAATGCGTTCTTGCTACCTTCATCTGTTATGACTTCGCAGTACAAGGCTTTATCGGTTGAGTTAATGACAACTTTATGCAACTCCATTGACCACTTTTCAGTGCGAGTACAAGCAAGTGATAACAATAAAAAAGCGCAAGGTATGATTAAATTCCGTTTCATAACCTGCTGGATATTACGTTAGTTATTTGTGTGATCAAACCAGGGTGCTTGGCAATAAGATTATCCCTAAAGCTAGGAATCGAATACGTACATAACGATTTTTCCATATTCGTGAAAGTACATCCTAATGTTCTTAATTCGCGGAACATCGCTACGTATGGACTTAAAAAAAGGTTGTCAGTTCCTTCATATGAATCTTCCCCCAGGTTGGTGCGAGGCTGTGCCTCGCGCCGTCTATTCTGACAGGTTGAACCTGTCGGGATAGTTGCAACAAGGTAAGAACCTTGTCGCAACAAGGGGAAGCAATCCAGACATGGATTATGCCTATTCTGGATTGCTTCACTGCTACGCAGTTCGCAATGACGACTGCGATCCAGTAACGACTGTGACAATTTGAAATACATCTGAATTTATGGAATATTTTTTAATATCGTATACCTCAACAGGATTTCCAGCAGGAAGAAAATCATCGCCCACATTGCATAACGGCCGTATTCTTCCTGCTTTTTGCTGTATTCCTGCACACTCATTTTTGTTTTTTCCATCCGGTCAATTTCCTTGTAAATTTCGACCAGGGCTTTATTGTTCGTTGCCCTGAAATAGCGGCCGCCGGTAATTTGAGCAATTTGCGTCAACGTTTTTTCGTCAATTTCCACTTTCACCATTTGTGTCCGCACGCCGAGCGCTGTCTGCACAGGATAGGGCGCTTCGCCAACCGTTCCCACGGCAATCGTGTAAACCCTGATTCCGTAGGCTTGAGCAATTTGAGCGGCTGTGACGGGAGCAATTTCCCCGCGATTGTTGGTGCCGTCGGTCAGCAGGATAATCACTTTTGATTTCGCTTTGCTGTCTTTCAGACGGCTGACTGCGGTCGCCAGGCCGTGTCCGATAGCCGTTCCGTCTTCGATCATTCCGCAGTTTACGTCTTTCAGGAGATTCAACAAAACCGCGTGGTCGGTAGTCAGTGGGCACTGGGTAAAACTTTCGGCGGAGAAAACCACCAGACCGATATTGTCGTTTCTACGACCGTTGACGAATGATGCGGCTACGTCTTTGGCGGCTTTCAAGCGGTCGGGCTTCAAGTCCTGCGCCAGCATGGAGGACGAAATATCGAGGCTCATCATGATGTCGATGCCTTCGGTTGTTTCCGTATTCCACCGGTCGGTTGTTTGCGGACGCGCCATGGCAACAATCAGAAAAGCAAGCGCATGCATCCGGAATATGAACGGAAGACGGCGCAAATAAATCCGGAAAGTGTTCGGCGCTTTTTCAAATCCTTCCAAAGATGACAGTTGGATAGAGGCTTGCGATTTGCGCAATTTCCAAATGTACCATCCAATCATCGGGAGAAGTAAAAGCAGGAGCCATAAACAGGCAGGATTTGCAAAAACCATATTTTTTCAGTTTAGGGATAAAAAATAAATAACGTGCAGCAATCAACTCCGTGTTACTCCGTGAAATTCCCTCTGTGAAACTCTGTGTTAAAATAATTAAACACGGAGTTTCACAGAGGGAATTTCACGGAGTAACACGGAGGAAAAACTTACAACTGTTATATCTTGTTTATTTTGCATTACTTATAAACTAATTGACTGTTTCATTTACTTCTTTTTTCTCATTTTCTTCCGCCGGCAATTCTTCTTTTTTCGTATGATTGACAAATAAATACGCATTCATCAGACTTAATTCGTTTTCGTCGGGAAGCGGATTGTATTTGGCAAATTTCACGAAATCGGCCAGAATAAGAATCTGTTTCAGGTTGTCGCGGGAAGCATCCGCATCGCTGTGTCCCTTTAATTGATCCAGTATTTCGCCGGAAGTCATTTCCGGAGCCGGAACATCAAAGCGTTCATCTATGTATTTCCGCAAAATATCCGTAATATCGGAATGATACTCCTTCACTTTTCCCGTCTGCCATAATTTTTGGGCTTTTACGCCGTCCAAACCCCTGATAGCCCGTTCATAAGGAGGGATATAAGGTTCTTCTTTTTTCAGGAAAGGGATAACAGTTTTATTATTTATCCGGCGGTAAACAATAAAAGCAATCAACGCAAGGAGTCCCAAACCCAGGATAATTCCGATAATTAGCGGAAGGTAATCTGTCCAGACAAGTTTCGGCCAGACAACGCCTTTGATGTCGTAAAACTGTTTGGATACCGTATCTACCGGCAACGTCGAAACGTTCAACGCCAACGATTCGGAATAAGCCGTATCCGCTCCGGCGGCCGCTTTGAATGGCGGCAACAGATACAGGGCAGGATCGAAAGAGGTAATTAAATAATGATATTTCAACTGGATTCTGTTGTTTCCCAAATCGGTAGTGTCGATTTTCGAGACGGACAGCACTTCTACGCCATTCATCAGCGTATCGGCAATCAGGGGAATTTGCAGTGTTTGATTTTTACCGGCTGCAACTTCCACGTGAATCTGTGTCTGATGCCCGATAAAAATATGGGTGGAATCCATCACCGCTTTGATAACAGGAGGCTGGGCGGGCACAGAGAAAATGCCTATCCACCAGCCGGCCATGCAGGCAACCATTTTTATCCGGTTATTTTTCTTCATTGTTTTTCAATCAACTGCGTATGTTAAACAATCCTATCAGCGCCTTTACGTAATCTTCGTCCGTGCGAATCGAAACGGCGTCCACACGGCTCCGTTTGAAAGCGTTGTGCATTTCCGCCTGGCGGTTTTCCCACCAGTGTCGGTAAGCCGTTCTCACTTTGAAAGAAGACGTATCGACATATTTTTCGATTCCGCTTTCGGCGTCTTTTATTTTTACTATCCCGACTTTCGGCATTTCCGTTTCGCGGTTGTCGTAAACCTGAATGGCTACAATATCATGCTTTTTGTTGGCAATTGTGAGCGCATCCTGATAATCCTTTTTGTTGATATAATCGGAAAAAACGAATGCCGTACAGCGTTTTTTGATGGCATTGGTCAGGTATTTCAGCGCCTGTCCGACATCGGTATTGGTATGCCGGGGCTCAAAATCAATGAGTTCGCGGATGATGTAGAGAATGTGTTTCCGTCCTTTTTTAGGAGGGATAAATTTTTCTATGCCGTCTGAAAAAAAGACAACGCCAATCTTGTCGTTGTTTTGAAGCGCCGAAAAAGCAAGGGTGGCCGCGATTTCGGCAATCATGTCTTTTTTCAGCGTTTCGACCGTGCCGAAATTCCGGCTTCCCGAAACGTCTATCAAAAGCATGACGGTGAGTTCTCGTTCTTCTTCAAAAATTTTTATGTAGGGTTTTGAATATCGTGCGGTAACATTCCAGTCGATGTCGCGGATATCGTCGCCGAACTCGTATTCCCGAACTTCCGAAAAAGCCATCCCCCGGCCTTTGAACGCGGAATGATACTGTCCGGCAAAAATATTGCTGGATAATCCGCGCGTTTTAATTTCGATTTGTCTTACTTTTTTTAATAATTCACTTGTCTCCATTCGGTAAATTCACTTTACTTCGCGATTTGAACAGTTTTTCTTTCTTTTAAGTATTTCTGTAACTCGGCATAAGTCATGCCTTTCGTTTCACGATAAAACTTTTCGGATAACCCAACAGCAAAATCTACCGCCTTAAATCCCGGAATAACGGATGCATTCATAGCGGTTTTGCCGTATAATTTTGCTTAGCCCAGTCAATAATAATTTTAGCATGATTCAAACTTTTCTGTACGACATGATAATCGGTAACTCCATCATAACCTAAAGATTTATGCAAAAGATCATACGCATTTAATAAATATTTATTCATTTTACTGTCTTTTTTTACAATGGCTGCCTGATAATCCTTAAAATCCAGGCGCTGCCCTTTCTTTAAATTTTCGCGGACACCCAATACCGCATCCAGCGCAACAAGCACGCCGTTCCATGCCGTATTTCCCGCCATTTTTACATATTTCCCGTCATTGTAAAAATCGCCGTCTTTTTCCGCTTTTTCAGACAGCAATTTTCTTGCATTTTGCAGATAACGTTCTGCTTCCTGTATCGGATGTTTTAACTGTGCCATGTCTGTTTGTTTATGATAAAAAAAGTTTTTTGAGACTTGCCCCGAGTGGAGCAAACGCCAAAAAAGTTTTTTGAGACTTGCCCCGAGTGGGGCAAACGCTATTTACCTGCCGGCGGTTTAAAGTGAGGGTAACGGATAAAATCCCGTTCATTAGTTTTTAAATTTTTATGAAAATAAAATCAGGGAACTTCGACCTTGTTTAAAATTTCGGCAATAATTTCTTCGGTTGTCAAATTGCGGGCTTCCGCTTCGTAGGTCAAACCGATGCGGTGGCGCAAAACATCGAAACAGACGGCGCGAATGTCTTCCGGAATCACATAACCTCTCCGTTTGATGAAAGCGTAGGCGCGCGCGGCCAATGCCAGATTGATGGAGGCGCGCGGGGAAGCGCCGAACGAAATCATGTCTTTCAGCGCGGGAAGTCCGTGTTCGTGCGGAAAACGCGTTGCAAAAACAATATCCACAATGTATTTCTCTATTTTTTCGTCTAAGTAAACTTCGCCGACAATTTTACGGGCTTCCAGTATTTCCTGTTTCTTCAAAACCGGTTTGATGTCGATTGCCTTGTCGCTGATATTCTGGCGGATAATCAGTTTTTCTTCTTCTTTTTTCGGATAATTGATAACAACTTTCAGCATGAAACGGTCTACCTGCGCTTCGGGCAACGGATAGGTACCTTCCTGTTCGATAGGGTTTTGCGTAGCCATTACCAAAAAAGGCTTGGGAAGTTTGTAAGTGCTTTCGCCGATGGTAACCTGGCGTTCCTGCATGGCTTCGAGCAAGGCGCTCTGCACTTTTGCCGGAGCGCGGTTGATTTCATCCGCCAAAATGAAATTGGCGAAAATCGGGCCGTGTTTTACCAAAAACTCTTCTTTTTTCTGGCTGTAAATCATGGTTCCGAGAACGTCTGCCGGCAGCAAGTCCGGCGTAAACTGGATGCGGCTGTATTTGGCGTCAATCAAAGAAGCCAGTGTTTTGATTGCCAGTGTTTTTGCCAGGCCGGGAACTCCTTCCAGCAGGATATGCCCGTCCGACAAAAGACCGATAAGCAAAGATTCAACCAGGTGTTTTTGTCCCACAATCGCCTGATCCATGCCCATAAAAATCATATTAACGAAGCCGCTTTTGCTTTCGATTCTTTCGTTTAATTCACGAATATCAACTGTTTGACTCATAAAAATTATTTATTTTATTTTTAAAATCATGTTTCATTTTTTCCGCTGCAAAAATATAAATGCTAAATCGGGTTTGAAATACATAACGAGTTAAAAATGATTAATTATACTTAAAGGGTAAAGGGTGAAAGGGTGAAGGGTAAAGGGTAAAAGGTGCAGGGTGAGCCATGTACCCTTTACCTTTTACCCTTCACCCTTTACCTTTTACCCTTCACCTTTTTTGTATTGTTGCTGTAATATCAGCGCTTTATTGACCGATTCGGGGTTGTCTTTATCTATTCCGTATTTTTCCATCGGAGGAATGTAGATTACCGTTCCCGGCTCTATCCTGTCGGGATCGTAGATAACTTCACGGTTTTCATCGTAAATATAAACCCAGAAAGCCTTATGACCGTATTCCCGCAAAGCGATTATGTTCAACCGTTCTCCCTCGAGTATCGTGTAGTGCGTATCAATATGCTTTTTTGCAGGCTGCCTTTCGACTTTTTGCGTCTCCTGCGGTTGATTTTTCGGTTGCGTATCAACGGCCGGTGTTGTTGCAGAATCGTTTTCTTTCGCCGGTTCCTGACTTTCGGCGCCGGTGTGTTCCGTCCGACCGGTCGAAGATGAATAGACCGAAACCGAATCGGCTATGGATGCAGTTTGTATTTTGGGGTAAAAATAGCGGCCGGCAAAAAACAGAATTAATCCGGAAATAATAAGGACAAGGAACCGGAAGAGGCCTTTATTTGCCTGAATCCAGCTATGGTCTTCATCGTACGGTTCGTAGTACTCCGGTTCTTCCTCTTCTTCATTTTCAAACTTTTCTTCTTTTTTATCTTCCGGTTTGACCTCTGTTGTTTCGGAGACTTTTTCCGTTATTTCCGGTTTGACTTCTATGATTTCGGGTTCTTCCTGCGGCTTTTCCGGTTCCGCTACTACTTCCGGCTTTTTTCCCGGCTCTGTCGGTTTATCTTCCGGGACCATGCTTTCCGGTTTTTGGGGCGTTTCGGGTCTACTCCAGAAATAACCGGACTGTGCTGAATTTTCATTCACTTCATCTTCGTCGTCGCTGTCGTCCAATGCGTCTTCGATTCTTTCCCGATAGCCGGTTTCTTCTATTTCGGCAGTTTCCATAGAAGCATAAGGTGCGTTAACTATTTCCGAGAGTTCGATATCCGGAGAAAATGTTACTGTGTAGTGCGCCGGAATTAAAACTTTTTCACCGGTTGAAACGACAACGCTTTCACTGTCTTCTACCCAGGCAAGTTTAAATGTACCCAAATTTCTTATTTTTAGAAATTTATCATTTACGAGACCTTCTTCCATGATATCAAAACATTTTTTTACCAATGTTTCGGCGTCGTCCGGGTTGCTGTTGAATTTTTCAGTTAAACGAACGACTAAATCCTGCAGGCTGATTATTTCATTCATAATTCAAGTCTTTTATTTTTTTGTTGAAAGATGCGGAAGGCTTAAATTTCACTACCATTTTGGGCGGGAGCAACATTTTTTTTCCCGTTACGGGATGAATGCTTACTCTTTCTTTTCTTTTCCTTACTTCTAAATTGCCGAAGTTGGCAATAGAAATTACATGACCGTTTACGAGTTCCTCAGTAATTACGGACAATAAATTATCCAGTCTTATTCCGGCTTCTAACCTGGACAGTTCCAATTTTTTAGCTAATGCTGTAGTAAATTCTGTAGAGTTCATGTTGTTATAAATGATTAATGATGAAAGGCAACGGGTCAAGGGTAAAGGGTAAAGGGTGAAAGGTCAAGGGTAAAGGGTCGCCCTTCACCTTTTACCCTTTACCTTTTACCTTTAACCCTTGACCCTCCACCCGTATTAAATTTTCCTAATAAATCAAATGACTGCGTTCCGGTAATTTTTACATGGTAAAACTCGCCGGCAACTGCTTTTTGTGTTTTTTCCATCAGCACTTCAGGGTCAACTTCCGGGGAATCGTATTCTGTCCGGCCGATATAAAAGCCGGATTCTTCGCGGTCAATGATGACTTTCAACGTTTGTCCCGTTTTGTTTTCATTGATTTCGTGAGCAATCTGTTCCTGCAACGACATCAATTCGTCTATCCGTTTGTTTTTGATTTCCGGCGGAATGTTGTCTTTGTAATTCCTGTGGGAATAAGTCCCTTCTTCGGCGGAATAAGTAAAAGCGCCCAAACGTTCAAACCGCATTTTGCGAATGAAATCCGACATATCGGCAAAATCCGCATCCGTTTCGCCCGGATGGCCTACCATCATTGTAGTCCGAAGATGAATACCCGGAACTTCCCGTCGAACGGTTTGCAATAACTCAACGGTTTCGGCGCGGGTGATATGCCGCCGCATCTTTTTCAACATCGCATCGCTGCTGTGTTGCAACGCAATATCCAGGTATTTGCAGACATTATCTTTTTCGCGCATTACTTTCAGTAAATCCAAAGGAAATTGCGCCGGATAGGCATAATGTAAACGAATCCATTCCACACCCGGAATATCCGAAAGGCGGTCGGTTAATTCCGCGATACCGGATTTTTTGTAAATATCCAGTCCGTAATAAGTTAAATCCTGGGCAATCAGTTGAAATTCCTTGACGCCCCGACTTGCCAGACTGCGAACTTCCGTTTCTATTTCTTCCATGCTTCGGGAACGGTATTTACCGGTAATCAACGGGATGGAGCAGTAGGAACATTTGCGGTCGCAGCCTTCCGCTATTTTGACGTAAGCGTAATGCGCCGGCGTTGTGAGCGTTCTTTCGGACGATAATTCCGTGTGATAAGGTTTTCCCAAATCGGACAGCAATTCTTTCCAGTTGAATTTCCCGTAAAACTTGTCGACTTCGGGTATCAGTTTTTCCAGTTCTTTTTTATATCTTTCGGAAAGGCAACCCATGACAAAAAGTTTTCGTACCTGTTTGCTTTTCTTTGCTTCGCCGAGCCGGAGAATCATGTTAATCGACTCTTCCCTGGCGCTTTCTATAAATCCGCAAGTATTGACGACAACGATTTCCCCGCCGGTTTTTTCCGCGTCGTGCGCAACGGAAAAACCGTTTGCAGTAAACTGCCGCATCAGCAATTCCGAGTCGACCAGATTTTTTGAACAGCCCAAAGTGATTATATCAACTTTGTTTTTTCTCATAATGACCTTACCGTTTTTTTTCGGAAACTATAAATATATTTTTCCCCAAGAGTTTATACAGGAAACAATCTCCCAGTTTGCTTAAGGGGAAGAGGTATCTATCGTAGAAGACCAGGGTTCTTTCGTTTAGAATTCCCCCCCCCTATTTTTCTTATAAATGAGTCTGTATAACAGGGTTATGAAAAAGCCGAGACTGTCTGCATATTTTGCTTCACCGACAGGCGTTAATCCGGCATCTACTACCATTTGGCTCAGTTGCCGCCGGCGGTATCTCTCCTGAAGTGTCCTACTTTCTTGTCCATACTTGAGTAAAGCAGATTAAACGCAGGCACGTAGATCAGCAATTTGCCGCCCGGTTTCAGTTTCTTTGCCCAAAGTTCCAACTCTTTCCGATCATCTTCTATATGTTCCAGAACATTGAAAGCATAAATAAAGTCAAAACTTTCATCCGCAATCCCGTTGATGGATGCGCTTACCGTGAGGCCTTTGTTTTCAAGCCGTGAAGCCTGGTTCGCATCCGGTTCCACGCAATGTATGTTGTAACCTTTTTTTAAGATTGCCTCTGCAAAAAGACCGATGCCGGCTCCTATGTCCAGCATTTTACCCGCAATGGAAGGCTGTTGCCGCATAATGAGCGAAAGAAGAAAGCCGTTGTAGTTTTCGGCCTTTTGCATCACTTCCAAATTATCCGTCCCTGTATATTCAAGCGCCATATAATTATTTTTTTTTGTCAATTGAATTTGTGTTCAAATCACTAATCCCGGCAAAGGGAAAAACGGATTATCCGAATAAAGAGTCTACAAACTCGCGTTTCCTGAATACCTGCAAATCGTCTAACCCTTCGCCCAAACCGATGTATTTTACAGGGACATTGAACTGGTCGGAAATGCCGATTACGACGCCGCCTTTGGCCGTACCGTCCAGTTTGGTGATAGCCAAAGCAGTAACTTCGGTTGCGGCAGTAAATTGTTTGGCCTGCTCAAAAGCGTTTTGCCCGGTTGAGCCGTCTAGCACCAGCAAAACTTCCTGCGGCGCCGAGGGAACAACCTTTTTCATGACGTTTTTGATTTTTGTCAATTCGTTCATCAGGCCAGTTTTGTTGTGGAGGCGACCGGCGGTGTCGACAATGATTACGTCGGCGTTGTTGGCAACCGCCGAACTCAAAGTGTCGTAAGCCACGGAAGCAGGGTCGGCGCCCATTTTCTGCTTTACGATGGGGACTTCGACGCGCTCGCTCCAAACCGTTAACTGTTCCACGGCGGCAGCGCGGAAAGTATCGGCAGCGCCCAGATAAACTTTCTTTCCGGCTTTTTTGAAATGGTGAGCCAGCTTCCCGATGGTAGTCGTTTTGCCTACGCCATTCACACCTACGACCATAATTACATACGGTATTTGTCCTTCCGGCAATTCGAAATCCGCCGATTCTTCCGTATGATTATCGATCAGCAAGGATGCAATTTCATCCCTGAGAATATGAGTAAGTTCTGTGGAATCAATATATTTTTCCCTGGCAATTCTTTTTTCAATCCGGGCAATGATTTTCAAAGTCGTTTCCACGCCAACGTCGGAAGTAATCAAAACCTCTTCCAGTTCGTCCAGAATATTCTCATCAACCTTTGATTTTCCGGCAATTACGCGCGTTAATTTTGAAAATACATTTTCTTTTGTCTTCGACAATCCCTTATCCAGATTTTCTTTTTTATTTGTAGAGAAAAAATTAAATATGCCCATAAATGATTATAAATTATCAAACAATGCAACGCAAAGGTAGTTAAAATTGTTATAAAAAAAAATTTCTTTTGGAGGAAGGGCAGGGCAAACGCATCTTAATTCGTTAGGATTTTCAATAAATAATCATTATTCCAACCGGCATCGAGTCTTTTACCCTTCACACTTCTCTTTTTTGACTGTTCGTGTTTGATGAGATTGAGGGTAATTCGATTGAGTATTGAAAAATTTTGGGCAGCATATCCCTCTCTTTTCCGGCTCTCATCTTCCCTGAAAGAAACATCCAATTGCCAATGCAGATTATTTTCGATACCCCAGTGTGAACGGACGCCTTTGCCAATCACTTCTGCATTTTCCTTAGAAGAAGTAATATAAAGCCGTGTCTCTTTTTCCTCTTTTCCGCTTGATTTGATGTAGCGGGTTGCTTCTATTTTTACTGTGGCCGTTAGATTTCTCCATGCCGAAGCATTGTCTATAAATGAAAGATCATTATAGAGCGTACATTTCCTCTGTTCAATACGGCCATGACCAAAATCATCCTCTATCCATTCCGATACAGGCCCGGTAAAGCGGACGGTTCGTTCGGCGTTCTCTTCCAGGCAACCCTGATTGCCCTTAACGGCTAAGAGATAATCGCCCCTTTTTCTATTATTTTAGCGGCGATGTCCCATTGACAGCCCATCGCATCTATGGTAGCCAGGCAGCCATGAAGTACTAATACTTCCAATAATTTGGGTATGGCCGTAATTTCATTTGACTTTGCATCGACCTTGACTTGTCCCAAACTCAACTGGTTGGCTTTTGACCATGCACTGACAATATGAATTGCCCGTTTGGAATTTCCTCCCTGTGAACCACATGAGGTTTTTCCATCTATGCTGACAACGTCGCCATGCGTCAGTTCCGGGTGTCTTTTATCCAACACAGGAAAGCCTGCTCAAATTCCTCAGGGTCTAACGCACTGAAAAACCGGTTGAAAGTGTCATGTGATGGAATACCGTTGGGTAACTGTAGATATTGCCTTAACCGGATCTCTTTTGATTTACCGTAATTTTCAATATCATTCCATGTCTCTGCGCCACAAATAACCGCTGCAACCGTTATGAAGATTATGTCCTCCATCAAATGCTCTTTTGTCCTGTCCACGCGTGGATCGGTTAACTCTGTAAAATAACTGATACGTGTTTGCATCTTTCTTTTTTTATTACACAAACGGAAATGGAAAATCTTTAGTATTTAAAATATATTAAAATTAAGATGCGTTTGCCCTGCCGGCGGGGCAGAGGGGGATTGATGTAATATTATTTTATTGCTTCTTCAGGTATTCTTGGCAATCCTTGTCGCTGCATATATGCTACATATTTTTGAATTAGTCTTGTAATGAAAGGAGGCAATAAAGTACCTATTCTGTATGTCTTCCAATCTTTAAATTGCTCGACAGTAAACAACTTAAATTCAAATTGTATCGCTTTTTTATCATTAACAGGAAATACTGTGAATTGAGAATCTTTGTCTTTAAAAAGCCCATAATCTTTATCATAATGTTTGTCTAAATGTTTCAGCGTTTTTGCCTCTATTAAATATACCGCTATATCGTCAATAGTTTGCCCTTTTTTTCTTGGAATACAATCGCATTGCGGACGAACATTTATATAATACTTGCCATCTTTAAAAAAAATATCGCCTGTAAAAATCATATCCAAGTTATGTTTTCTGAATCGTTGTCCTTCTAAAACCTGTTTTATTTCATCGGGAGTAATAGTTACAGTAGTAGACACAGATAAAATTGAAGCGTCAAACTCAACAGGCAGTGTACGTGTTTTTAGATTTTCAAATAAAATCTCACTCGTTTCATAAGATACATCTCCACCATCTTTTTTTATTGTTCCGTAAAAAACTTTTGCCCACTCAGGGTTGATATGATATAAATCCCAAAACAGACTGTTTTTCGCTTTTCGCAAAGCCAAATCCCATTCTTTCAGCACATAAATTGAAGGAGTTTGTTTTACCCATTCTTCGATTTTTCCAAATAAGGCCTTAGTGTTTTTCAATTCACTTTTTGATTCCACAAAAATGTGATTACTTTTTAAAGCATCATATAAACCAACTTCCGTTAATTTCAACTCAATATCTTGTTTACTTTCATTGCTAAAAATAAAAATCGGCACAAAGCAGACATTATTAATTTGTTTGATAAATTCGATATTATCATTAATTGCGGATTGTGGCAAAGTACTTCCTAATCCATACAAATCCCAATCCAATAGAATAAAACTAACGGACTTAAAATGAATAACTTCCTTGTTTGGCAATTCCCAATATGTTAACAAAGGAACGTTCTCATCGTCAAATGATTTTTTAATATCAAATATTTTTTGGTCAGCATCTTCTTTTTCGGGTTTTAAGTCATCATCAATGATGACTCCAACACCTTTAAACAAATCTAATACATTACTCATTTTCATCCGATTTAATAAAGTTTACAACAAAGTTCGCTCCTGACAATATTTTTTCTGATTTCATTTCCGCCAAATCAATAGAATAACCCATTCGGTTTAATAACTGTCGTGCGATATACAAACCCAGCCCTCTGCCTTCTTCTTTGCCCGAATAAAAAGCCTCAAAAATATAGGGTTTATCGTCATCTCTAATTCCGGGACCATTATCAGAAAATATGAGTTGCTGATTTTCTCCATCCATTGTTATGATAATTTTCTTGTCTTGAATGTTTATCACCGATAACCAATAGACAGCATTGTCAAACAGATTTATCAGTAATTGCAACAACACAGCATCCGTACATTTTGCAATGACAGGCGAGCCTTTTTTTTCTATTTTTAAAGTTACATTTTCGCGATTTAATGTCCGTTTGTATATGGTCACTACTTTTTCCAGAATATCACTAACTCTTATTGCTCTGCGTCTTTGCTTTGAAGATTTAAATAACAACTGTATATCTTTCATTTGGGTATCGACAAAAGAAAAAATGCCTCTGATTTTAAGCAGTTCTTCTGTTATTTCTGTTTCCGAAAGTACATTGCCGTTTATATCTTTTATTAAACTGTCAATGGCTTCTACTCCTTTATTAAGCATCATCATAATATCGTGTGATGCTGTTTCAACAGATAAACCGACACCTGCCAAGTCTGTAGTAGTTTCAAGTTGCTTTTTATAAAAGTCCTGCTCCACTTTATATGATTTAACGACATCGTTGTATGCGTTCATTGCAATGGTATTTCCCTGTATGCTTTTTTCAAGAGCCGCAAATTTACTATCCACAATGCGCAATTTATTGATTTTTTGTTCTTCCTCCTGTTCAATCCTTTGCTTATATTGAGCATACGGATGTTGGCGAACATAAAGTAAGATAGTTTGTAGCAGCACTATAAAATCTTTTGTCGCGTTCCCTTCTTCAATTAATCCTTCCCGATTGGTTTTATCCTTTAATTTTGGATTGTATTTTTTAGTAATATCCACAAAACCGATTATTTGGTCGTTACTTAAATAATTGCCGGAACGTCCAACTGCTCTTTTCTTGTCGGTGCCAATCCAATCATTATCAGGGTCGCCATAGGGTGCAACCCGTATTTTATCGCGATACAAATAAATACGGTGCTCTTTTATTGCTTTTGCATCTTCCTTATTAAGATAATAGCGTGACTCTCTTTTTGCGGTAAAATCAAAAATAAAAAAATTAAAGCCAAAGTCTCCACAATCACTTTTTCTAATGTCAGGATTTACAAATAGATCATAACTTATAAAATGTTCTTTGAAATCAGATAAGCCTGATATTAGCGCATCTTTCAACTCTAATTTAATGGGAGCTCCATTAATTTTTAACTCAAACAACTTTTCCTTTTCTTTATATTTTCCATCCGTTATTTTTAAAACAGCCGTATCGTTCAGTAAATTGGATAGTTGTTCGATTGTTTTATCCGAAACATTTATTCGTTTATCATTAATTTCAAATCCTATTTCAAAAACATCGTTTGTTTGTTTATGAAATATCTTATCAAAAATGGATTGCAATTTTTGAGATTCTTTATCTACTTCCTCTATTTTTTTTTGACTCCATTCGCCTTTGAGATTGGATATTTCAATTCTTGTCCCTTTTTCGTTTTCGTTTGCAAATTTATGATTGTTTACAATGACCTCTCTGTCTATGATTTGAACAGGTGATTGTGAAGTTACATCTATGGAAATATCGTCAATGTAGAGTTCTTTTTCGACGCCGTTTATTGATAAAAAGTCATCATCGTAAGCAGATAAATCATAATTGATTACATGTTCTTCACTGCTACTTTTCGGATGGGTAGTTATTGTTATCTTTTTCCCTAATTTCAGTATAGCAAAACGTCCTATCCCTTTTTCACCTTGTATCACTCTTTTTTTCTCGTCAGAACGTTTTTCTTCTCCCGTCCGTGCTTTTTTGTTTGGTGTTGCCGGATTCATCCAATTTTTTTCAATCACATCCAGTGTCATACCGCAACCATTATCTTCGATAATGATTTTTGATTCAGGTGATTTTTCAAACTTTTCGCTAAAGCCGACAAAACTGATTTTTACCCAATCGGCATCGGCATCGTAAGCGTTCTTAATCAATTCGGCCAATGCTATTTGCTCGTTTTTAATCAGTTGTTCGCCAAGCATGGTAAGTAACCGCGCGTAAGGGCGTATTTTAAATGCCTTGTTTGTCATACCTTATTTCTTTAGAATTAAAATATATTCCTCAGGATACACAAGTTTGTGGTTTGTATTGTCCAATTTGGTGAATTTACCCGAATCTTTATCCCTGATTGTCGGCATTAACTTATGAGGAATGCTTCGTTTTATTACTGTATTTCTCTTAAATCCAACAGATTTAAGAATTTCAAAAAACACCTCGGCAGATTTGATTTTTACATCCTTAATAGTTGTATTCCCTATCACAATACAAACGCATCCTTCTTTTTTAACAATACGGTACATCTCTTTGCCAACTGCTTCCATATCATTAAAATAGTTTGCAACTTCTTTTGCAGTCCTCTCATCCTTCGTTTGTAATTCGCTCACGATCTTTTGCGCATTTTTTGAGTTGCATTCCATCTGTTGATTTTGAGAATAAAACGTACCGATGAAATTTTTTCTAAATTCTGCAAGATTGGCTACATAATTATACCAATATGCGGTAAGTTGATGTATGTCTGCATATTCGTATGATGTAACATAAGGCGGGGACGTTATTACAGCTCCAACCGAATTTGTGCCTATCGAAGTTTTTCTCGCATCTTCCAGTTTAATTTCGCATTTTGTATCCAAATATTTGTTTTCTTGCAGATATAAATAAAATTCCTCATTTTTTTTCAGCATTTGTTTTGTATGTAGCTGAAATGTCGAAAACGGGTCTGTTATTTTTTTATTGGGGTCTATTTGAGGCTTGGTACTTGATTGTAGCCAACGAGAACAGTTTTTTAAAATATGCGATAATGAAACAAGGAAAAAATCTTGTACAGGACGTTTTTTTATGGACAGTACCGTATCGTATAAAAATGCTATCCTTGCTTTGTTTTCAGGAGAAAACCAATAATCTATGCGTTCATGGACCATCCTGTTTTCGTTTTCCAAAGGATTGTATTTATCTAATGCATCGGCTATGCGTTCAAAGTACAAGCTAAGCATTGCAGGTTCAACGGGATTGGTTTTTACCTTTGTAATCAGTTCCGCCACAGGATTAATATCTACCCCGATAGATGCTCGCCCATGTATTTTGGACTCAACGAGCGTTGTGCCACAACCCGCAAATAAATCAACAATGGTGTCATCTTTGGTTGTCTGTTCCTCGATGAGTTTTTTTACCAAGTTAGGTAAAAATTTAGCCGGATATCTGTGATAGCCATGAGTCCATTGTTCCACAGAACGGACGTTATTGAAACACCATTCGGGACAAACTTCTATATTTTCAAAATCTATGTATCGCATATCAATTCATGTCGAATCCGATTATTTTATCCTGTGCAAAAGTACATAAAAAAAATCAGCCGCCGAATAAAAAAGTTGTGTGTCTAAAATTTTTACCGCTCCCGGCCACAGGCACAGAAGCAACAGCGATACCGAACCGGAAAGCAAAGATTAAATTTCGGCGTTTGATATTCAAAGAGCCGTTTTCGATGTGTCAAGCATTGGAAACAGTCAGAATTAAAGAAAAATTCCGTGTTTTCGCAGTCTAAAAAAACAGTGATAGGATATAAGCAAACATATTATAGACCGGCGTATCAGGAAAATTGTCGCTGATAATCAGGATAGATTTACAAGCGAAAACGACAACAAAAAGAAACTGTCGAAAGTGTTTGTCTGTTTGTCGGTGGCTCCCTGTATATCCTGAGCCAAACACTTATGTTACAATAGATAAAAGAAGATTGTCAGCTACTTTCAGGCGGGGTGGTTTATATGGAATATCTCTTCTAAACGGGTGTAATTCAAATTGTCGCGCCCGGGCGCGACAATTTGTAAATGCATCATTATTAATAAGCATCATTATGTACCGTCTTCACGGCACGCCCCGAAGGGTCAACCATCTGCTTAAAAGCCTCGTCCCATTCCAGGGCAACTGGCGTACTGCAAGCCACCGACGGTACGGAAGGCACTGTTTTTGCAGCTGAATCGGAAGGAAATAATTCTTCAAAAATCGTTCGGTAATGGTATTCTTCTTTCGACATCGGCGGGTTAACGGGAAAACGTTCCGCCGCTTTTGCAAACGCTTCATCGGAAACAAATGAAGACGCCACTTCCCGCAAAGTATCAATCCAGTTATATCCTACCCCGTCGGAAAATTGCTCTTTTTGCCGCCAGGCAACACTTTCCGGCAAGAAATCTTCAAATGCTTTACGGAGAATCCATTTTTCCATCCGGCCTTTCAACCCGCTGATCTTGTCGGCGGGATTCAAACGCATGGCTACATCCATAAATTCCTTGTCCAGAAAAGGCACCCGGCCTTCTACACCCCAGGCAGCCAAAGACTTATTGGCGCGCAGACAGTCATACAAATGTAATTTGTCCAGTTTGCGAACGGTTTCCTCATGTAAAGCCTTTGCATTCGGAGCTTTGTGGAAATAAAGATAACCTCCGAATATTTCATCGGCGCCTTCGCCCGAAAGCACCATTTTGATACCCATCGAACGGATAACCCTTGCCAGCAGGTACATAGGCGTCGAAGCCCGTATGGTTGTCACGTCGTAAGTTTCGATATGATAAATTACGTCATGGATAGCGTCCAAACCTTCCTGAATTGTAAAATGCACTTCGTGGTGAACGGTTCCGATATAATCAGCCACTTTTTGCGCAGCCGCCAAATCGGGCGAGCCTTCCAAACCTACCGCAAATGAGTGTAACTGAGGCCACCAAGCGCGTTGCCGTCCATCGGATTCCACACGGTTTGCCGCATATTTTTTCGCTACTGCCGAAACAATAGACGAATCCAGTCCGCCGGAAAGAAGCACGCCGTAAGGCACATCGGTCATCAATTGCCGTTTGACGGCCGATTCCAGGGCTTCCCTTAAATCCTGAACGCTGGATTCCTTGTCTTTTACATTTTCATAATCCATCCAGTCTCTCCTGTACCAACGGGTTAATTTACCGCCATCTTTGCTGTACAAATAATGTCCCGGAGGGAAAATCTCAATCTTTTCGCAATAAGGCTCTAAAGATTTCAGTTCGGAAGCCACATAAAAAGCGCCGGCGCTATCCCAGCCCATATAGAGCGGAACAATCCCAATATGGTCTTTTGCAATGAAATACGTATTATCCCGCGAATCGTACAGGGCAAATGCAAAAATGCCGTTCAGGTCTTCCAGAAAATCCACCCCTTTCTCCATATATAAGGAAAGAATAACTTCACAATCGGATTTGGTCTTAAACCGGTACGTTCCTTCCTGCCTGTCCCGGATATCCGCATGGTTATATATTTCACCGTTAACGGTCAGCACAACGTCATTATCAGGCGAATACAAAGGTTGCTGTCCCGACTGCGGGTCGACAATAGCCAAACGTTCATGCACCAGAATGGCTTTATCCGAACAATATATCCCCGACCAGTCCGGCCCTCTGTGACGGATTTTCTTTGCCATGGCTAATGCTCGCGGCCGTAATTTCTCAACGCTATCTTTTAAATCGAATATCCCTACTATTCCACACATAACTTAATGATTTATTACGAAATAAAAACTTTCTGCTCTGTTTTTTTGCAAAATTGGTGCAAAGGTAAAAAAAAAAATTGAATTTGAGCGCAAGCCGCTGATTCGGGGCTAAATCTTTTTTGAAGCGCAGGCGACAGTGCTGCCGCATACGGCTGCACCATGCTATCCAGTTATTTACGCTGTTTGTTCATAATTTTTATCCCGTACAGCACAATATGCGCGACCGCAATAACCAAAAGCGTGAAAGCAAAACCGCTATTTTCATGCCACCCGGTTTGCATTTGATGAACTACAGTAAATCCGGCTAACAACACGGCAATGCTTATTCCGATTGCCGGCAAAATCAGGACAGAATGGCTCCCTCCCAATTTACTGTGTTTCGAACCGTAAAACGTGTAAATATTATGTCCCAATAACATCCAGAGAATAAGGCGAATCCATGTGTCGAAAGGCAAAAACACCATCATGAAAAGGCAGATTCCGATACCCAAAACCGGTATGGCAGGCACCCAGGGCGTTCTGAAAGCGCGCGGCGCGTCAGGCATTTTCTTCCGCATCACCAGGATACCCATGCAAACGATAATAAAGGCAAACAATGTGCCGATACTTGTCAGTTCGCCGGCCACCCGCGCCGGCACAAACATGGCCAGAATACTGATTGCCACAAGGAAAAGCAGATTGGATTTATAAGGCGTGCGGAATTTTTTATGAACCTGCGAAAACATTTTCGGCAGTAAGCCGTCTCGGCTCATGGTATAAAAAATACGGCTTTGTCCCAAAAGCATCACCAAAACTACAGAAGAATAACCGGCCAGAATAGCCAGAATAATGGCTTTATTCAACCAGGGAAAAGCGGGTTGTATCGTTCCGTCGGGTAAAGCGGTCCCCATATTTTCAATGGCAACGGCTATGGGTGCAATACCCGTACTGCCCTGAAATTGCGTATAATTGGCGACGCCGGTTAAAACGTGGGAGAAAAGCACATACAAAACCGTACAGATAATCAATGCCCCCAAAATACCGACAGGCATATCCCGCTTCGGATTTTTGGTTTCCTGTGCAGCCGTACTGACTGCATCAAAGCCGATAAAAGCGAAAAAGACAATGGCAGCCCCGCGAATGATTCCGCTAAAACCGAATGAACCCCACGTTCCCGTATTTTCAGGAATATAAGGAACATAATTGTCCGTATTGATAAATTGCCAGCCGATTCCGATGAATATCAGCACTACGGCAACTTTCAGCGCCACAATAACCGAATTAACTTTCGAACTGCTTTCGGTTCCGCTTATCAGCAAAAAACTTAGAAGAATTACAACCAAAGCCGACGGCAGATTTGCGATTCCTCCATCCATCGGGCAGGCCGTGATCGCATGCGGAAGATGTATCCCGAATCCTTCCAGAAATTTTACAAAATAAGCGCTGAAACTGATGCTGACGGTGAGCGCTCCCACGGCATATTCCAATACCAAATCCCAACCGATTACCCAGGCAATAAATTCACCCAAAGTCGCGTAAGAATATGTGTAGGCGCTTCCCGCAATCGGCAGCATGGAAGCAAATTCGGCGTAGCACAGACCCGCAAAACAGCATCCGGCCGCTGCAATGATGAACGAAACGGTGATGGCCGGACCGGCATACAACCCGGCTGCCATCCCCGTTATCGAAAACAGACCTGCTCCGATAATAGCGCCTAATCCCAGGGCTATCAACTTATAAGACCCCAATGTTTTTTTTAAGGTATGTTCGCCGCTTTCTTTAGACTGGTCTAAAAGAACTTGTAACGGCTTTCTTTGAAAAATACTCATTTTACTGTCAATTTATTATTTTATTGCCGGCAAAGGTAACCAATGTTTAGTATTTCACCAAACAATACAAGCAAAAAGGGGGTATTGGGTGAATTTCAAATTGTCGCATGTGAATATCCCGTAGTTATACTTTGCCCGGTTTTATTTTGTGCATTGTTTTATTCCGGATTGCTTCAGGCAGAAATTATAAACTTGCGTAACATCAGTTGATAATTGCTAATGAAGAAAATAATTGTCAATTGTCAATTGTCAATTATCAATTAAAATAACCGGCAAAATTACTTTTTATTTATTAATAATAATTATTACCCTTGCCGGCATAAAATTAAAAAAAAACAAATGAACATGATTTTATCCGTAAACAGTAGCAATTTCTGGTGTTTGCCCCGCTCGAGGCAAGTTCCGGGAAAATTTCCCTGCCCGAACAGGAAGAATTTTTTGGGAACGGCGATTTTATCCTGTCCAACTTTGCCCTGTCGCCAGAGAGAAGTTACAACTTCAATCTCGGTATTCACGCCGAAAAGCCGGCTCTGTTCGTTGCCGAATGTAACCTGTTTTATCGCAGGACTTACGATATGATACTGCTCATCAACACCGGACTGCTTGCCCAATACAAAAATGTGGACAAAGTGAAAGGCGTCGGGCTGGAACTGGATGCCCGGTATTCGGCCTGCCGGTGGTTGAATTTTAGCGGCAATATGACGCTTCAGAATTTTCGCCTGTTCAGACAGTCCCGACCCTACTTACGAGGGGGCGAGGCTTAATGTCGTCAACTTAAGAAGTAAGCATCTATCAATTAATAAGATATAATAAGGTAATAAGGTTGGTTACGGATGGAACAATACTCTGCTACTCAGGTTGTTTTGTTGTTAAATAAGATTGGGAATAAGGTTTTTCCGCATCGTGAATCAGGATATAAACCTTATTTTTCCAACAAAACAACCTTGAGTAGCAATGAATGATGCTCTTCCATGACCTTATTACCTTATTATTCAACTTTCGCAAGTTAATTAATTCATTGAAAACGACTGTTTTATAATAATTTTTGTTTTTATAAGCCAATAAAAATCAACGTTTTTGTGTTTACTCATTCCGTAGGAATGAGTAGCTCGGTAGAAGCTAACATTCCTACGGAATGTAACCACCCCCTGAAAGACGCTTGCGAAAGTTGAGCTTATTATATCTTAACCCACTTTGCAGTTAATGAATCTATAATATTCTGATAATCATTAAAATACAATTTTTGAAATTCCGGATTGTGTACTACAAATTTTCAATTTATTATTATTTAGCATTATAGCATGCCTTTCAAAATATGTCGGCAAAGTAATAAAATCAATACGAAAGTTGCATTTATAACTTGAGTCTGCGATTGCTGCGAAGTCAAGAAAAATTTTTATTTTAGAAGAAAAAGCCGTACCTTAGCGTGCTTTTTTAGAAACAAAAATAAATAATATGACTGATAATCAAGACAGAATTATTAGAATTGACATTGAAGACCAAATGAAATCGGCTTACATCGACTATTCGATGTCTGTCATCGTATCAAGAGCTTTACCCGATGTTAGAGACGGACTTAAACCTGTGCATAGAAGGGTTTTATATGGTATGAACGAAATTGGGAGCAATTCCGATAAACCGTATAAAAAATCTGCGCGTATTGTAGGGGATGTGTTGGGGAAATATCATCCGCACGGCGATTCGTCGGTTTACAATACGATGGTTCGTATGGCGCAGCCCTGGTCGATGCGTTATTTGCTGGTCGACGGACAGGGAAATTACGGTTCTGTGGACGGTGATTCGCCGGCCGCCATGCGTTATACCGAAGCCCGAATGAGTAAATTAGCCGAAGAAATGCTTCAGGATATTGACAAGGAAACCGTCGATTTTCAGCTGACTTATGATGACAAGAGTAAAGAGCCGACCGTTCTCCCGACACGGATACCGAATTTGTTAATCAACGGTTCGTCGGGTATTGCCGTCGGTATGGCAACCAACATGCCGCCCCATAACCTGACGGAATGTATCAATGCTACTTTGGCTTATATTGACGCCCGCGGACAGATTGAAGTGTCGGGTTTGATGGAACATATCAAAGCGCCGGATTTCCCGACGGGGGCTTCCATTTACGGCTATTCCGGCGTTCGCGACGCTTTTGAAACCGGGCGCGGACGTGTTGTTTTGCGCGGAAAGGCGGAAATCG
The DNA here is from genome assembly GCA_031257875.1 of Dysgonamonadaceae bacterium. Taxonomy (GTDB): domain Bacteria; phylum Bacteroidota; class Bacteroidia; order Bacteroidales; family Azobacteroidaceae; genus Azobacteroides. The sequence goes on along the minus strand of JAIRNV010000137.1, from coordinate 18,963 downwards.
AAATCAAAGACGGCAGGGAAAAAATTATTATTACGGAAATTCCTTATCTTGTTAACAAGGCGGAATTAATCAAGCATATTGCAGACTTAGTCGGCGACAAAAGAATCGAAGGCGTGTCGAACGTGAATGACGAATCCGACCGCGAAGGAATGCGTATCGTGGTGGATGTGAAAAAAGACGGCAATTCGAGCGTGGTGCTGAATAAACTGTACAAGCTGACGGCCTTGCAGTCTTCTTTCAGCGTGAACAATGTGGCTTTGGTGCGTGGCCGGCCGAGAATCCTGAACTTGAAAGAGTTGGTGCGGTATTTTGTCGAGCATCGCGTAGATGTGGTTACCCGCCGCACCCAGTATGATTTGCGGAAAGCGGAAGAACGCGCGCATATTCTGGAAGGTTTGATTATTGCTTCCGACAATATCGACGAGGTAATTACAATTATCCGGTCGTCCCAAAGTCCGGGCGAAGCTATCGAACGTTTGATGAAACGTTTCGGCCTGACGGAAATACAGTCGCGAGCTATTGTGGAAATGCGCCTGCGTCAATTAACCGGATTGGAACAGAATAAATTACACGCCGAATATGAGGAGGTTCAGAAACTGATTGCCAACTTAAAAGATATTTTAGCCAATGAAGACCATTTGATGCGCATCATTAAGGACGAACTGGTAGAAATCCGCGATAAATACGGCGATAAACGGAAAACCGATATTATTTATGCGACGGAAGATTTTAATCCCGAAGATTTTTATGCCGACGATGAAATGATTATCACCATTTCGCATTTGGGCTATATCAAGCGTACGCCGCTTGCAGAATTTCATTCCCAAAACCGGGGTGGGGTAGGGGCTAAAGGTTCCGAAACCCGCGACGAGGATTTTGTGGAATACATTTATCCGGCAAGCATGCACGCGACAATATTGCTGTTTACCCAAAAAGGTCGCTGTTACTGGCTGAAAGTTTACGACATACCCGAAGGCTCAAAAACCTCGAAAGGCCGCGCCATACAGAATTTGCTAAACATTGAAGCAGATGACAGAGTGAATGCTTTTATCCGCGTGAAACTGCTGAATGACGGCGATTTTGTCAATTCTCATTACCTGCTTTTCTGTACGAAAAAAGGTGTTATTAAGAAAACCCTGCTAGAAGCCTATTCCCGTCCGCGCCAAAACGGTGTGAACGCTATTACCCTGCACGACGGCGACGGGGTGATAGCTGTGAGAATGACCAACGGCGACAACGAAATCATTATCGCCAGCCGCAAAGGCCGTGCGCTTCGTTTCCATGAAAAAACGGTGCGCTGTATGGGACGGATGGCTGCCGGTGTGAAAGGGATGACGCTGGGCGGAAAAGACGACGAGGTAATCGGTATGATTTGTATGAAAGACATTGAAAAAGAGACGATTCTGGTTGTTTCCGAACAGGGATACGGCAAACGTTCCAAAATAGATGATTACCGCATTACCAACCGGGGTGGAAAAGGAGTTAAAACATTGAATATAACCGAAAAAACAGGTGCGCTGGTAGGTATCAAGAACGTTACCGACGACAATGATTTAATGATTATCAATAAATCGGGTATCGCTATCCGCATGAAAGTCTCCGATTTGAACGTTATCGGCAGGGCGACGCAGGGTGTTCGTTTGATTAACCTCGAAAAACGCAACGATGAAATTGCTTCGGTTTGTAAAGTTATTTCGGAATCGGATTTGGATATCGTGGATGTAAAAGAAGACGAAAATACGGAAATACATGAAAATAATATTGAAAATGGTTTGGAAAGCGATAATATTAACAAATAATTTATAATTCCTAATTTATTTATATATGAAAAAAACAGTACTAACAACAGTATTTTTTCTTTTTGCGGCAAGCATTACTTTTGGACAGAAAAAAGCGGTAAAGGCTGCTGCTAACGAGATTAAAGGGGCTACGCCTAACATTGCGGAGGCGCGGACGATCATTAAAGACGCTTTGACGAATCCGGAATCGGCCGAAATGGCAGAAACCTGGTATGTGGCAGGTTCTATCGAAAACAAACAGTTTGATATGGAACGAACGAATGAAATGCTTGGCAAACAACCGAATGAAGCAGTAATGTATGCCGCTTTGGACGCAATTTTGCCTTATTTTGAAAAATCCCTGGAATATGATGCCCGTCCCAATGAAAAGGGGAAAGTAAAACCCAAATACACGAAAGACATCAGGTCGATTCTGCTGGCCAACCGTCCTTTTTATTCCAATGCGGGAATTTATTATTACAACAATAAAGACTACGAAAAAGCGTATAAAAATTTCAAACTGTATGGCGATTATCGGAAAATGGCGCTTTTCAGGGATGAAAAATGGACTACGCCGGATAGTGTTGATAATCAAATAAGGTATTACGCCGGTCTCTCCGCTGTATTTATTCCGAACCATCAGGCTGCAATCGAAATTTTTGAAGAGATTAAAGATAATGGTGTCAACGAGGTGGATATTTACCGTGCGCTTGCCGGCGAATATATGCAAATACAGGATACGGCCGGTTTTGAAAAAACGATTGCCGAAGGCTTTAAGAAATTTCCGGCAGAAGATTATTTTTTGTTGAATCTGATTAATCAAAGCATTAGCAAAGGAAAATCGGGCGACGCCATTGCCTATTTGGATGCGGCTATCGCTAAAGACCCTGAAAATGCGCAACTGTATGATGTTTTGGGTCAGGTTTACGAAGGAGAGAAGAAAAACGACGAAGCTATCAAATACATGAAAAAAGCGCTGGAACTGAGACCGGACAGCATTGATTTTCTTTCCCACCTGGGGCGCGTATATTTTAATTTGGGTTTTGAAAAACGGAACGAAGCGGATCAAATTAAAGACCCTGCACAATACAGGGTTGAGAGTCAGAAAGCGCTGGATTATTTCAAGGAAGCGATGCCCTATTTTGAAAAAGCGGTAGCAATAGATTCTACAAACAAAGGGTTGGTGCTGGCGTTAAGTCAGATTTATTACACTTTGGGAATGGGTGAGAAATACGAAAAGATGGATGCATTGTATAATTCGCTGGAATAGTGAATGAGTAAACTTATCTACTCGTTAAACCATTAAAAATTGAATAAAAATGATGAAAGAAAAAATCGGCACTGATGCAGGATCTGTATGGAAAGTTCTCAACGAACAGGGCGCCAAAAGTATTAAGGAATTGAAGAAACTGACCAAACTGACGGAGAAAGAAATTTATACCGCTGTCGGATGGCTGGCTCGCGAAGAAAAATTGATCTTTGGTCGCAATGAGGAAGGCGCTACGTTTTCTGTGACGAGATAAAATTATTTTGAAGTAAAATTTACGCGGATTACGCAAAGACACCCTGTCAAATTCGGGTGTAAACTTGCGTAATTCGCGTAATTTGTGTTCTATACTTTGCATTTACTAATAGAACTTACCATGCATTGATTTTTTCCGGAATAAATCAATGCACAAAATAAAACCGCGTGAAGTATATAAATGCAAAATTAGCAAAAAATGAAGAGGGGTACATTTTCCCGCAATTGAAACCAAACTTCCCGCTGTTGAAACTAAATTTCCCGCTATTACTTTAAAATTTCCGGCAACTGCTTTTAATCTTCCGGCAACTGCTTTTAATCTTCCGGCAACTGCTTTTAAATTTCCTGCAACTGCTTTTAATCTTCCGGCAACTGCTTTTAAATTTCCTGCAACTGCTTTTAATCTTCCTGCAACTGCTTTTAATCTTCCTGCAACTGCTTTTAATTTTCCTGCAACTGCTTTTAATCTTCCTGCAACTGCTTTTAATCTTCCTGCAACTGCTTTTAATTTTCCTGCAACTGCTTTTAATTTTCCTGCAACTGCTTTTAATTTTCCTGCAACTGCTTTTAATTTTCCTGCAACTGCTTTTAATCTTCCTGCAACTGCTTTTAATTTTCCTGCAACTGCTTTTAATTTTCCGGCAATTACCTGAAAACCAATCATTAATCATTAATCATTAATCATTTTTTCCAAAATCCAAGCATCTGAGAACAGCGGATTCCCCTGCTCTTTCCGGATTGAATCCAGAAAAGACACAGCGTCTTCTTTATTCGTAAACGTTTCGATAGAAATCCGGTATCTCCCGTCCGAATGAACGATTGTAGCGCTGTCCATGCCTTTTGAGATAAAATGTTCCAGCATATCTTCCGCTTCTTTTTCTTCGGTCAAACTGGCAATAATAAGGAAATATTGCGGTTGTGCCGGAACGGAATCGACAGCGACCGATGCAGTAGAATCAACACCGGCCGGACCGGACGGATTCACCGGAAGCGTTTCGCTTACCGGCGCCGGTATATGGGGAAGTGAAATGAGATTCATTGGAAAATGAAAAGGTTTTAAAGTTATCAAAGCGCCCAAAACGGATAGCAAAACAGTTACGGCAATCATGATATAAACAGCCGTCCGCCTGCGATTTTTTTTGCGTTTACCGGCAGCAGGATTTTCATTTAAATAAGGAAAACTGAAATTGACAAGCCCGCAGCTGGAAGCATTGCAACTCAGGTTAAGCGCCGGCGTAAACACGATTTTCCGGTTGCCGGACAAATGAATTTTCCCGATCCACGGGAATCGTACGGTTTGTCCCGCCCGCAAGTTGTCGACCAGACTGTCGACGTATTCATAAACTAAACGTAGCGCTTCCCCGTCGCTGATATTTTTTTCTTTGGCAATGGAATGAACCAGCAATCCGTCGTCTTTTATAATTTCGGGGTTGAATATCAGGGAATATTTGCCAGGAGGCGACAGAATACCTTTTCTGTTTTCCTGATTGTCCTGTACTTTGAATGCAACAAAAGCGCCAAAATCGGGTATGATAACCTGCTTATGCTTCGTGAGCAAATAAGCGATGTGAAAATTAATGAAATCCATGACTGCAAAATTAACGATAATTTTCTATTTTCAATATATACTAATCTGATTTTCCAAACGTTTTAAAAACAAAAATTATTTTTAAGTATAAAAAAATTAACGTTTATGATCAAATTGAAGTATTTATGTTTTGTTTTTTTGACAGTTTTGTTGTTTGCCTGTAAATCGGTGCCTGATGATTTGATTATGTTCAACGACCTGACTCAGGGAAGAAGTCTTACCGGAGCGTTTGTTAATCCGGAAAACGGCAAGACCGTTATTCGTCCCGGCAATGTGCTGCGGATTGTTGTTTCTTCGGGAAACGTAATGGATACAAAGACCTACGACCAGTTTAACCTTCTTCCCATAACGCCTTCAACTCCCGCCGCCTCCTCCGCAGCGAGCATTTCCAGTGAAATGGAATTTCAAACATACACGGTTGATGAAAAAGGCGAAATTGATTTTCCGAAATTCGGGAAAATAAGCGCGCAGGGGTTGACTCACTTTGAACTGGAAGCGCTTTTGCGGGAAAAATTGAAACCGCACATGTCCGAGCCGACCGTTCGCGTTTCGATAACGCTGAATTACGTAAAAGTACTGGGGGAAGTGGAAGAACCGGGACTGATTGAGATCGAAAACCGGCACAACTATTCCATACTGGATGCTATTGCGGAGGCCGGCGGTATGACGCAGGTCGGCGACAGAAAACGGGTTAAGTTGATCAGGGAAGAAAACGGGCGTCTGGAATCTGTCGTACTGGATTTGACTTCTTCCGACGTTTTTACTTCTCCTTATTATTATTTGAAACAAAACGACATTATCGTTGTGGATATGAACTCTACGCGGAGGAAAGATGCACAATACGGGGCGTCCGACAATTACAGGCTTTCCGTGATTTCCACCATTATCGGAGCGGTTTCTTCCACGCTTACGATCATTTTATTTTTGATAGAGAAGAGATAATAATGCAAAATAAACAGGATATAACAGATGTAAGTTTTCCCTCCGAGTTACTCCGTGAAAACAACTCCGTGAAACTCCGTAGTTAAAATAATTGAACACGGAGTTGATTGTTGCCTGTTGTTTATTTTTTTTAAAATCCCTAAATAAGAAATTCCGGTTAATAAAATATGATTCCAATGAATAAAGAAAATAATTCCGAAAAAGAACAGGTAGCGGCATTTTTGCTGCTGTGCCTAAAACACTGGTATTACTTTGTAATCAGTATGATAATCTGTGTGGCTGTGGCGTTTGTTTATCTCAAAGTCAAAGCGCCGGTGTGGGAAATTGCCGCCAGGGTAAGCCTTACCGACGATGATTCTTTTATGAAATCCGGCGGGCTTGGCCGGTCTGCATCTTTGATGAGCGCTTTCGGGGTAGGCGGCGGATCGCAAAATGTGGAAGACGAGGCGAAAAAGATGGCGTCTCACGGTTATATCAAAAAAATAATAAAGAATTTAGACCTGAATAAAGTTTACGTACAGTCGGAATATGCGGGTATTGTCAAAACGCAGTTATACGACCGGTCGCCGGTAGTTGTTTCTTCCGATCCGGCCTTGCCGGATACGCTTAACGCCATGCTCGAATTTATTATCAGCGTAAAAAACGATGATGCGGCCGATGTTAAACTGAAAATGCTCAAGGAAACGGTTGGAAACTACAGAATCAACGCTTTCCCTGCCGAACTTGAAACCCCTGCCGGAAAATTTACCCTGTCCCAATCGGCTTATTACGGCGAATACAAAAAACCGTTTAAAATCAAGGCTTTGCTTACGAACTATGATTACATGGCTCAGCTTTATATGAAAGAAATCGAAATTGATTTTGAAAAGAAAAGTTCCGACCTTATCAATTTGACTGCCAATCACCGGAATCCGGCTTTTGCCAAACGGATTTTGAATGAAATCATCCATGTTTATAACTCGAAATGGATAGAAGACAAGGGTATACTTTCCGAAAAAACAAACGCTTTTATTGACGGGCGGCTCAGAACCGTGGTATCCGATTTGGGCGCTGTCGACGATAATATCCGATCGTTTAAAGACCGGCACCGGCTGACGGATATAACAGCCGATGTAACGTATTATTTTGAAATCAATGCCGAACTTCAAGCCCGGCTGACCGATGCGGAAACGCAGTTGAAACTGATGGATATTATTTTTGACTTTGTAAAAGACGGAAATAATAAATCCGCGCTAATTCCATTCAGCACAGCGACTTTAGACCCCTCGCTCGCCGAAGTGGTCAATAAATACAATGAAGCCTTACTGACCCGGAACGATTTGCATCTCAATTCGCCGGTAACGACCCATGTTATCCAGAGTATGGACATACAAATTGAGGCTCAGCGGAAAAATCTGTTACAGTCTTTAGCCAATATCAAAAAAGGATTGCAAATTTCGCTGGCGGAATTGAAAAGCAGGGAAAAGGAAATTAATTCAAAAATTACCGGCATTCCTTCCGTCGAACGACAATATATGGATTTAAAAAGAGAACAGGAGATACAGCAGACCATTTACCTTTTTTTAGTTGAAAAAAGAGAAGAAACCATGCTAAAAGCCATATCGCTGCTGCCCAAGTTGAAAGTGATTGACGAGCCTTATACGGTCAACACACCCGTATCGCCGAGTCTCAAAAAAACGGCGCTGTTTGTCCTGTTTTTCGGCGGGTTGCTGCCTTTGGGGGCGATTTATTTTATTCCTGCGATTAGAAATTATTTGAGGAACAGAAAAAGATGATTGCCGGCGTCAAAGAGAAAATAGTAAGTTATTTTAACGAAGGATGTGAAAGAACGGTTTTGACAAAGAAAAATATTGCCGCGTCTTTTGCAATCAAAGGCATAACGATACTCATTTCTTTTATACTCATTCCCCTGACAATCAATTATGTCAATCCTGAACGGAACGGTATTTGGCTGACTTTATATTCGATGATCTTTTGGCTCAATCTGTTTGATATCGGTTTGGGAAGCGGGATGAAAAACAGGTTGACGGAAGCCAAAGCACGGGGCGACAACCTGTTGGCACGAAAGTATATCAGTTCTGCTTATGCCATTTTCGGCTTGATATGTTTTGGCGTAGCTTTGTTGTTTTGTCTGGTTAATCCTTTTCTGGACTGGATTAAAATACTCAAAACCGTACCGGCAGTTTATGCCGAAGAGGTTTCAGGGCTGATATGGATCATTTTCATTGCTTTTTGCTTTACTTTTATTCTAAATTTGTTAAAACAGGTCATATCAGCCGATCAACGCCCTGCCATTGCTTCATTCCTTGACATGCTGGGACAACTGCTGACGCTTATCGGTATTTTCATCCTGTCGAAAACGGTTCCGCCTTCGCTGGTTTCTTTAGGGTGGGTAACCGGTTTTGCTCCGGTGGCCGTTTTACTGATTGCCAATATGATTCTGTTTAATACCAGATATAAAGTATGGCGTCCTTCGTTTCGATTCGTTGATTTTAAGGTGGCGGGCAGTATGATGAATTTGGGCGTCAAGTTTTTTATTGCGTCCTGTTCCTCCCTGTTGGTGATGCAATCATTGCCGTTTTTTATACAGCGAATAGCCAATTCGGTAGAAGTAACAAATTTTAATGTATCGTTCAAAATTTTTTCCGTAGCGCTGAATATTGTCGGTATTATGATTTTACCATACTGGAGTTCTTTTACGGATGCATACACGCAAAATGATTACGGATGGATGAAAAAAACCGTGCGTCAGTTGCACCGGTTTTTTATCGGGTTACTGATAGTTCAGGCTGTTGTTTTGGCCTTATCGCCGGTTATTTACTGGCTTTGGATTAATTACTGGATTAAAGATACTTTCGGCGGTTTGGATATTTCTTTTTGGATGTCTGCTTCCGTTTGTCTGTTTGTGTGCACATTGTGCTGGTTAAATACCTGTATTTATCCGTTAAACGGGATTGGCAAAGTCCGGTTGCAGGTGTATAGCTCCGTTATGGAGATAATATTGTTTATTCCGGCAGTTTGGTATTTTGGAAAAATGTGGGGCATAGTCGGAGTTGTTTTGTCGCCGGTGATTGTGTATTTCCCGCGTATGATATGGGCGCCGGTACAGTTGCATAAATTAATATGGAACAAGGCTACCGGTATTTGGGGAAAATGAAAACAATGATGAAATTTTGGTGAAAGCATGATTTTTTTGTTTATTGTCATAATAGTTATCGGGTTGTATGTGTGGGATTATAAAGTTCCGGCGCTCATTTTCTTTTTCTTGTTTTTAACATCCGGTTTTAACCTTATTCCCGAAAAAATAACCGAATCAGTGTTCTTTTCCAAAGGTATGGATTATGCGATAATCATACTTTTTACGGTTGTGGTGATTGACGCTTTTTGCATAAAAGGTTATTTGAAATTCGACCGTTTGATTTGTTTATACCTTCTGTTTTGTGCATTTCTGGTTGCATGTATTTTTTATAATAAATTTGCAATCGGCGTTGGTTGGACTGAAATTATTCGAACTTGCCGCTATCACTTTTTATGGGTTGTCTACCCCGTTTTCCGTAATCTGCCGAAAGAGCAAATGGAACGTTTATTGAAATATTTGTTCCTTGTAACGGTTATTTGTTCGGTATTGTACCTTCTTCAGATATTTTTGAACGAATCAATTCTTAATACAGGTGCAAAAAGTTCTGTGAACTTGTTTGGTATAAAAATACCGCGATATTACAACCAGCCGGATATGCTTCATTTCTTTGCGTTTATGGCAATTTATTACAATCCATTGAAAGGAATGGCGAAATATGCAACGACTGCTATACTTGTTATTGCCTTGCTTGCAGCATTCCACCGCAGTTTGATAGGTTCGTTCATTGTCGCCGTAATATTGGGATATATTCTTCAACTTCCCCGTTTACGAAGGATAAAAATTTTAACTGTTATTTCCGTATTTTCAGTGTTTTTTATCGTCTTTGCCGGATATAAGTTTGTTCACTCCCGTACCTATATTGATATCCAGCGTGTTGTTTCCGGAAATGTTGTTGATGCGGAAATTGATATGGACGAATTGCATGCTTCCACATTTACATTCCGGATAATGCATCTTTTGGAGCGCAATCAGTATCTTTTGGATAATCCGGTAACTATGCTAACCGGAGCGGGATTGATGACGGAAGATTCCAAACTGACTTATTCCCTGTTTGATTTCGATATCGGTTTGGCAGAAGAATTGTCGGGACAGACCCAACAATTGGATACCGGAGATATTTCTCATTCCGTTTTGTTGCTGCGATACGGTTATTTGGGAACTTTTTTGAATTTGTTGTTGTTTATCTACCTGACGGTATTTTTTTATAAAAAAAGGAAAAACAGATACGCCCTTTCATCATTTCTTTTTCTTGTTATGTCGTTTGGAACATCATTTTTTTCACCCAACCTTATCACGCCGATAACATTTGTGTTGCCGTTAATTACTTATTGTGTAATTAAAAAAACGGAAGAACCTGTTTTGGAATGAATAGTCATGTGAAAATATCAGTATTAGTCATAGCTTTGCAAGACATCTTTATTCGTCTGTGTGTAATTGATAAAATTCATGTATATTTGCGCCGCGAATGGATTAAAAATTCGATTATGGATAAAAAAGATGCTGTAATACTGAGTAAAAATTATTTGGAAAAAGTGAAACAAAACGGTATTAATGTTTTGGATGCATGGCTTTTCGGCTCTTATGCCAAAGATAATTATAACGAAAACAGCGACATAGATATAGCATTAATTTTACCGGATAATCAAATGTCATTTGATACTGACGTTCGATTGATGGTTATTCGAAAGGGGGAGGAAACCATGATTGAAACCCACACCTATTGTGAAAATGATTTTTTAACCGATACTCCTGTTATACGTCAAATTAAAAAATACGGTTTTCGCATTTAATTTTTTGTAAAAGAAGGGACAGCAATACACGAAAACAATAAATATTTATGAACAGGCAAATTTTCGAAAATATCCGTCAGCTTAAGCGCGAATTGATTCCCGAAGAGCGTTTAATCCTGTTTGGTTCGCAGGCGCGGGGCGACGCCCGTCCCGATTCGGACTGGGATTTGCTGCTGCTTACCGATAAAAAGGATGAAAAAGATTTGGAAGACCGGATTTTTCAATTTGTCTTGATGGGGTGGAATTATGAAACTTATTTAAGTATAAAAACTTACAATGAAGCGGAGTGGGAAAAACGCAGTTTTACCCCATTTTATAAGAATGTCGAAAAAGATGGAATAGAAATAAAATAACTCGGTATGGGATTAACGGATTTTGGAATGAATAATCATGTGAAAATATCGGTATTGACGTCGCTTTATCGTTGTGAGCAATTTTTGGAAAGTTATTTCAAATATCTTTCGGAAATTAACGGAACGGATAAGATAGAGGTATTGTTATTGCATAACGATCCGCAGGAAAACGAAACGGAAATCATTATTCGCCGGTTGCCGAAAGCGCCGTTTGTCCGTCATATCATCATCCCCGAACGCGAAGGTTTATACAGTACCTGGAATCGCGGCATCCGTTTAGCGCAAGGCGAATACATAACGGTCTGGAATGTGGATGATGTGCGTTTTCCCAACAGTATTTTGCAGCAAACCGAGGCGATGGACAAAAATCCTGAAGCCGCTATTGCATACGGTGACATTTGGGTATCATCCAATTATGGAGAGTGTAACGGTTTTTGCACAAACAGCCCTGAGAACAACTGTAATAAAGATTTTTTCAAACAGTATCATATTTCCTGTTTCCAAATGTGGCGGAAATCCATACATGAAACAATCGGGTACTACGATGAACAGTTCAAATGCGTGGCCGATTTTGATTTTCAAATACGCGCCGCGCTTCATTATCTTTTTGTGAAAACGGATGAACCCTTGGGCATTTATTTGGAAGATCAGCCGCACAAATTAAGCGCTAATGGTTTATCGGATATGGAAAGAAATATCGTTTATTTGCGATATGGCGTCTACCAGCATTTGAATCTTGCATTATTGCGACAGGCAAAAAGACGATACAGACAAAATAAAATGTTGTTTTTCAATAAATGGTGCGATTTTACGGAACAGGCTCCTTTCGGCAAATTATATAAAGCGACAGGTTTCATTTGTGCCTGTTTTAGATCTTTTTATTGGTTATGCAGGCAAACAGCAAAAAAAATCGTATATTATGACAAATAACAGTTTTTCCATAATAACTCCTGTTTATAACCGGCAGGATTGTATTCAACGCTGCATCGAAAGTGTAGCCGGACAAGGTTATGAAAACATAGAACACCGGATTATTGATGATGGTTCGACCGACAATACCGCTATGATTATAGAACAACAGGCGCTCCGGTATCCGTTTATCCGTTTCCACCGGTTTGACAAAAACCGCGGAGTCAATGCTGCACGTAATTACGCGATAAAGAACAGTACAAAGAACTTTATCATTTTTCTGGACAGTGACGACTACTTTGTTAAGGACGCGCTTCAAACAATCAATCAAAATATCCTCGCAAATCCCGGATATTTTCATTATCTGTTTGCCCAAAACGACCGCATGACTTATTACAGTCAAAATCCGCTTCTGCATACACCGACTGCCATTCTGACTTTCGGAGATTTTTTAACCGGCAAGGTAAGCGGCGATTTTGCACATGTAATGGATGGCCTTTTACTCAAACAGTTTCCTTTCGACGAATATTTGCGAACCTACGAAGGTTTGACTTTTTTACAGATATATAAAGCGGGGGGGAAGCAGTTTTTTGTCAAAGAAGCTATTGTAAATCGCGAACGAGGACGCGCCGATTCCGTTACCCGCGAATATCATTTGAACAACAAGGCCGCACTGGAACGGCAATATATTTCTCTGAATGAAACTTTATCCCTGTTTCACGAAGATTATATTCGTTTACATGCCGGATATGCTTTGTCCAAATTGGTAAAACGGATTTTCCTTTTTGGTTTGGCATTGGAAAAATATGACGACAATAAGCGCTTGAAAGAAAAAGCCCGCGAATGGCATATCCATTTTCCATCCCTTATTCGACTCTTAAACAGCTTACATTTGGGATTCTGGTTTAGAAATGCTACTTTTGCATATTCTTACTTGAAAAATAAATTTGTTGCCACTCCATGAAAATTGTCCATGCAATATTTACATTGTTTATAAATATTACTAAATATTAAAGAATATGCGAAAAAATGCGAAAGTTTTTATAGATCCGCGCAGTACGATTAATTATTCGTCTTTTTATATCAAGGGCTTATATGATGTTTTCGGAAAAAAGAATGTCCGTTTTTCTGAAAAATATTTTAAGACCCTGACGGAAATTGATATGCTTATGGCTTTTGTTGTGGTAGAACGCGATATAACAAAAAAAATCATCATTGACTACCGCGACCAAAGTGATGTGATAAGCAATGCCTGGCTTTGGGCGGATATTTATGCAAAAATCAATGTAAACAAAAATACGTTACCGGACAATGTTCCCGATAAATTAGTATGTATTCCGCCATCGTTTGCAATAAAATTATGGAACCCTTACGAATTAATATGTAATTTGTTCGGCAATTTTGTAAAAGCCGGTATAATTAAACGCAGCAAGGACAGGAATATTCATCTTCAACCTGTGAGATGGATTCGCAATTATCTGTCATTATTGAAACGTCAAAAGTTGGAATACTATGAACAGGTAAATAATCATACGGATAATTATGTTTTCTTTGCATCTACTTTTTGGCACGAGGGTATGAAAATGAAAACCAATATTTTTAGAAAGCATTATATTCTTTCATGTTATAATAATCCGAAAATTGATTACGAAGGCGGCTTTTTTATCAATAAAGGAGTTCCGTGTCCCGACGATATTCCACCAAAACTACTATTTTACAAATTTATTCCAAATTCGGTGTATACAGAAAAAATCAAAAAATCTCGCTTTGTTTTCAATACGCCGGCAGTACTTAATTGTCACGGATGGAAATTGGGGGAATTTTTGTGTATGGGCAAAGCTATAATTTCGACACCTTTGGCTAATGAATTATCGGAACCATTGATTCACGGCCGGCATATATACCTGATCGATGATATAGAAGATATGGATACTGCTATCAATATTTTATTGAATGACGATGAACTTTTATTCCGCTTGGAAAAAAATGCAAAAGATTATTATAATAAGTTTGTTGCACCGGCGAAAGTTATTGAGCAAATTATAAATAAAATTTCTCATTTGGCGTAAGATCTCGTGTCTGTTGCACAACAATGTTGCATTGAGAAAACCTTTGAGGCATTTTCGCAAAAATATTTTGGAAATTATGGAAATAGGACTTTATAATAGTATTAAGGATTTTCTTAAAAAACGGCTTACCATTGAACAAACAGCTAATCTAAGAAAAACTGTGGCAAACGCATTGTCGCCATTTGTATCAAACAATTTAACATTATTGGCAAAATTGTATGGAACGGATAAAACGGGTTCCCATTGGTATACGCCGCATTATATGAACCATTTTAAGAAATTTAAAAACAAACGAACACGAATACTTGAAATAGGCGTTGGCGGTTATGATAATCCTAAATTAGGAGGTGGCTCTTTACGGATGTGGAAAAAATATTTTCTTTTGGGTAAAATATTCAGTATTGATATTTATGATAAATCAGCATTAGAGGAAGCCCGTATAAAAATATATCAAGGAAGCCAAGTTGATAAAATTTTTCTTGAAAAAACAATCAATGAGATTGGTCCGTTGGATATAATCATAGACGACGGGAGTCATTTGAATGAACATATTATTGAAACATTCAAAATACTTTTTCCTAAATTAAAAGATGGTGGCGTTTACGCGATAGAAGATATACAAACATCCTATTGGGAAGATATGGGCGGTGACAGCTCCGACTTAAATAACCCTAAAACGGCTATGAATTTTATGAAAAGTCTCACGGATTGTTTAAACCACCAGGAAATTCTTGATGAAAATTATGAAGAAACTTATTTTGATAAAAATATAGTTTCAATACATTTTTATCATAATCTTGTATTTATACATAAGGGGGAAAATAACGAAAAGTCAAATATGGTAAAAAACCATAAGAAGTTATGTTAGCTGCGTACGCTTCACGTAGCATATCTGTAGAATGCTTCACTGCCGGTGAGTTTTTGCAGTCTAATCAAACAGTATGCTACTAATCATTTTCCGGCCGTTATTCGACTTTTAAACAGCTTACATTTTGGATTTTGGTTTAGAAATGCTACCTTTGCACATTCTTACTTGAAAAATAAGTTACGAGTTAATCATTAATCATTAAAAATTAATCACTAAAAATTTTTTATTATGGCTTTTATTGCAAACATTCTACACAGAATCAAGGCGTATCTGTATGATAACCCCTTGACGGAAAACCCCAACGACTTTGTTGCACGGGCAAGTTCGGAACAGTCCCTCAGTGTGAGGCAGGTAGCGGAAGCGGCCGTTTCCCGCGGCGGCGCCGACACGACGGTGGCGGCCATGGTTCACAACGTTGAACTCTGGCTGCAGGAAATGGGATACCAAATTTGCGACGGATTTTCGATCAACACCGAGTGGTTTACCGTATCCGTACACATCAAGGGCGTATTCGACAGCCCGCACGACCGGTTCGACCCCGCCAGGCACACCGTCGTCTTCGAGTTCCACCAGGGATCGAAACTGCTTAAAGAACGGGCGACCGTTACGGTTGATATTCTGGGCGTTGCCGAATCGGGCACTGTCATCTCGCAGGTAAAAGACATGAAAACAGGGTCGGTCAACGACGTGCTGACGCCGGGACGCAACCTGAAAATTACGGGACAGAAGATCAGGATAGCCGGCGACAAGCCCGGCGTGGGCATCCTTTTCCGCAGCATGGACGACCCGGACGCAACTTATCCGGTAGCGGCAGAAGATATAGTCGTCAACAACCCGTCGGAAGTGATGATCGTCATCCCTGCGTTGATTAAGGACACCTACAGGCTGGAAATAACAACGCAATTCTCCATGGGGAAGCGTGAACTCAACGAGCCGAGAACGGCCGTTTTCGATAAAATACTGGAGGTAAAATGACTTGTACCGGTTAGGCAAGGCAGTCTAACACGTACGTGTTAAGCGGTCTAACATGTGCGTGTTAAGCAGTCTAACACGTACGTGTTAAGCCGGCTAACACACACCGGCCATTAACGGGTAAACGGGGTGATAATACTCCCGTTTACCCGTTAACTCAATAAAGAAAAAAAATGAAAATTGTCCATGCCATATTTACATTTATGACTGGCGGTTCGGAAACCATGCTGGCGGATATGGTCAACCGGCAATGCGAAGAAAATTCAATATCGCTAATCATTGTCAAAGATTTAATAAACAAAGAATTATTAAAATCTATTGACAGCCGGGTCAATATTTTCCTCTTAGACCAAAAAGGAGATCCAAAACTGCATTTTTTTTCAATATTCGCTAAAATCAATGCGACAGTCGCGGCTATCAATCCTGATGTGATTCATTGCCACGACAATACGCTTTTCCCTTTCTTTATTCGCTGGAGACGAAAAACCTGTATTACAGTTCACAACGTATCCTTACCTATATTGTTCCTGAAACAATATAGAAAGGTTTTTGCCATTTCGAAAGCGGTGCAGGCAGATGTCAGGCGACGAGCGAAAATTAACTCCCATATAGTTTACAATGGCATTGAAATCGCCGAATACAAGCAGCGTACTACTTTTTCATTAGATGCAGGGGAAGCGTTTAAAATAGTTCAAATCAGTCGTTTGTATCCTCAACAAAAAGGACAGCATATTGCCATTGAAGCTATTCATTTACTCAAACAGCAATATCCGGAACTTAAAGTCCGCCTGTATTTTATCGGAGAGGGCGATGCACTTTCCGAATTACAGACCATTGCAGAACATTATCATTTGCAAAATGAAATTGTTTTTAAGGGACAGGCGGATCGCAGCTGGATAAAAAATCATTTACAGGATTATCATTTATTAATACAACCCTCGCTTTTTGAAGGTTTCGGACTTACTGTCATAGAAGGTTTCGCCTGCGGACTGCCCGTAATCGCCAGCAATCTGGATGGCCCCAAAGAAATTGTCGAATACCTGAAAGCCGGATTATTGGCCGAACCAAACAATGCACAGGACCTTGCCGGAAAAATCCTTGAAGTTTATAAAGCGTATATACATAACAGTTTGTCAAACACTAACTATTTAATCCCGAACAAAGACCGGTTGAAGATTTTTGACGTACGGACAACCGCTCAAACATATATAGAAAATTATTTTCACCACTGAGAATTTTGGCCTTGTGCTTTAAGAAAAATAAACAGTTTAACAAATGAAGATTGCATACATAACAACAGGAAGCACCCGTAACATTCACGACTGGTCGGGATTAAATTACCATATTGCAAAAGCACTGGAAAAACAGGGTGCGGAAATCGAATATATTGACAATCTATCGGCGAAAGAAAGTTTTTTCGACTTCATCCGCAGGTTGTTTACCCGCATCGTTTTTCATAAATATGCTCCCACCGACAGGACTTTTTCTGTGGCCAAACAATATGCAAGGGAGATTGAAAAACGGCTTCCGGCTGATACGGACATTGTTTTTTCGCCAGGCAGTTTGCCTGTCGCCCTGTTGAAAACAGCGAAAAAGAAAGTGTTTTACACCGACGCTACTTTTGCGGCAATGCTCAATTATTATGCGGGTTTCGACAATTTGGCAACATACGCAATCCGGACAGGCAACAAGTTGGAAAAGTGCGCTTTGCAAAATTGTGATTTGATTTTTTATGCTTCCGACTGGGCGGCTAAAAGCGCTATAAATGATTACAGTACAGATCCGAAAAAAGTAAAAGTTGTGCCGTTTGGTGCAAATATGGAATGTTCACGTACCGAAGCAGACATCAAACAGATTATCAAAAATAAATTGAACGGACAATGTAATTTGCTTTTTTGCGGTGTAGACTGGAATCGCAAAGGTGGAGAGATTGCAGTGCAAATTGCCCGGGAAATACGAAATAAAAATATTCCTGTTCATCTGGATATTGTCGGCCCAAGAGAACATTTAGAACTGCCGGATTTTGCCGAAAATCACGGCTTTATCAGTAAGGAAACAACGGAGGGCTGTGAGAAGTTGAATGAATTGTTTACAAATGCTCATTTTTTCCTGTTACCGACACGTGCGGAATGTTACGGTCTGGTTTTTTGCGAAGCCGCTTCGTTTGGTTTGCCGGGTATCGCTACGAAAACCGGAGGCATACCGACTATTATCAAAGACAATGTTACCGGTATGACTTTTGATTTGCCGGCTTCATCTATGGATTATGCCAATTATATTATGCATTTATTGGGAAATCCGGATGAGTATGAAAATTTATCCTTATCTGCTTTCCGTGATTACAAAGAACGGTTGAACTGGGATGTTGCAGGGAAAACGATTATTAATCAATTGACAATTGACAATTCATAAAAGTTTTCAATTATCAATTGTCAATTTTTCAGGGTAGGGGATTAAAGACTCTCCAGCATCCTTTTCAAAACAACCTGACAGGATATTTCACGGTTAGCAGCTTCGGGAATCACGATGGATTGCGGACTTTCAATTACTTCGTCGGTTACGATCATGTTGCGGCGGACCGGCAGGCAGTGCATAAAAAATGCGGAATCGGTCAGCGACATCTTTTCGGTATCGACCGTCCAGCTCATATCCCTGCTGAGAACCTGCCCGTAAACATCGTCCCGGAAAGCCGACCAGTTCTTGGCGTAAATAAAATTCGCTCCTTCAAAGGCTTTCTTTTGATTGTACTCCACTTTAGCCCCGCGGACAAACTGCGGATCAAGTTCGTAACCTTCCGGATGCGTGATCACAAAATCCACGTCGGCCTCGTTCATGAAATCGGCAAAAGAATTGGGTACCGCCTGCGGCAAAGCCTTCGGATGAGGCGCCCAGGTAAGCACGACTTTCGGCCTTGGCCGGGTTTTAAATTCCTCAATGGTAATCAGATCGGCGAAAGCCTGCAACGGATGAACCGTTGCGCTTTCCATACTGAAAACAGGACGTCCGGAATATTTAACAAATTGATTCAAGATT
>JAIRNV010000088.1 GCA_031257875.1 Dysgonamonadaceae bacterium | reverse complement strand
CGGCGGCGCAGCGGTCAAACTCCGCAGGAAGGTCAGCAGTTTTAACAATCATCGTTTCGTCAAACTTGTCGTAGATAACCCCTTCGGCTTTCACCCATAAGCCGTCCCTGAAGCGGGATCTTTGTTTTTCGGGAAGCCCGTCAAGAATGTCAGAGATATAATCTTCCGGCAGGTTGTCTTTGTTATCCTCCGGGTTCAACAGCATGGATTGATACAGTTCCGGTTTCTCCAGGGGTTTCCCGGAAAGAAACGTCTTTTTCAGGACAAAGATTGTATAGGCCCAGTGTAAGGGGCTGCCCGGATTGCAGTCATAGATAAACAGGTTCCGGCAGCCCGGAACCCGCATGGCAAGACGGCTGTACGCCGTGGTAACGGCGGCGTAGGATAATTGGCTAATCTCGTTAAAGTAAATGGTGTTGTACTCGTGGCCTAATATCCTGTCCGCCTGTTCCCGGTCTCCCAATCCGCCAATCCAGATTTCAGAGCCGTTATACAGCGTTACCACGCTTTCATGCGCTAAATAGGTGTACCCGTTTTTCCCGATGGTGTTATCCAGCCGGGGTAACAGCGTTTCCCGCAGTACCGAGGAACGGGCGTCCTTCGCCCGGTAACGGCAGATCAAATGGCGGCTTCCGGCAAAACGCAAAGCCCGGTAGATAACCGCCATCACCAGCACGGTCGTCTTGCCCGACCGGGAACCGCCGAACAGCAAAATATGTTTGGCCCCGCTCTTCAAAAGCGCAAGAGCTTTTTTCTGTATCGCCGTCGGCTTGAATATCATCGTTGTTCCCATTCCTCATTGCTCATTGCTCATTACCGCAGGGGTATCCAACTACCCTTTTCCCCGGAAAGCTCATCCGGCCCTATGTTTGACTGCATTTTTTTCAGCCTGGCCCTATGTAATAACTCCTTTTTTTCCTCTCCACCCGTCTTCAATTTTTCCCGTATCTCCACCGTCATAACCGGATGAGCTTTGAACCATGCCGCTTCGCAGGCGGCCCGTTCCCTGTCCGTTCCGTCCGGGTCTATCCCCTTCATCCCTTTACGGATACGGCAATCCTGTTTGAGCATGGCAAGGGTAAAATACCCGCCCGGAGCGGCCTTCTTTGAAACCTTGCGCTGCCGTTTTACCCAATCCGGGACATCCGCCAACCGGCATATATCCTCGTCAGCAAACCACGTCCAATCCGCCGCGCCTTCATCTTTGGGGAAATATAACGGCTTACATGCAATTCCATGATGTAAGAGCATACTCATTATCGCCTCCCCCTGCTGCAGACAGGCAAAACAGAAGCCCCCATCCTTCATGAAAATACGGATTACGGTCTGATAGCCGGGGCGGAGAAGACTTACTCCCGAAGTTAAGTTAAAACAATCTTAAAAATATTGTTTACGAAACAGATACTTTGTAACATTTTACTGCTGCTAATTTTTCTGCTTATTAATTAAGTGGATGCTTTTGCTTTTGCTCCTGCTGTTATGCACAGGATGTGAATGGATGAAAGTTATTTATCCCTGAAGTGCTGAAATTTTATGTAAATATGATTGGATTTAAAAAATATCCTTATCTTTGCGGCCTGCTTTTTACTCAGGGTAGCTGGAAGGAAGTGAAAGGCAGAAATATTGAGATGATTTTTGATTAATTTTAATATTTATTTATGAACCTTCTTGTTGAAAAATTGGGAAAATACGATATTCCACAAAAAGCGAAAGCCGCAGGCTTGTATCCTTACTCAAAAGTGATTCAAAGCGATCAGGACACTGAAGTTATTATTAACGGTAGAAAAGTTTTAATGTTCGGCTCCAATTCTTATTTGGGACTGACAAACCATCCGAAAGTCAAAGAAGCAGCTATCGCCGCCACAAAGAAATACGGCACGGGAATGGCGGGTAGCCGCCACCTTAACGGGACATTAGACATCCACGTAGAATTTGAGAAAAAATTGGCGGACTTTGTTGGAAAAGACGAAGCAATGATTTATTCGACCGGATTTCAGGTTAATCAGGGAGTGGTATCCTGTTTGACAGGCCGGGAAGATTTTATTTTATGGGACGAATTAGACCACGCATCTATTATTGAAGGGCACCGCGTATCTTTTTCTCAAAAATTGAAATTTCGTCACAACGACATGGAATCATTGGAAAAACAATTGATGAAATGTACGTCCGATAAAATCAAACTGATTGTAGTAGATGGCGTTTTCAGCATGGAAGGAGATATTGCCAACCTCCCTGAAATTGTCCGTTTAGCAAAGAAATACAATGCCAATATTATGGTTGACGAAGCCCACGGATTCGGCGTTTTAGGCCGGCAGGGGCGCGGCGCGTGCGACTATTTTAATGTTTTGCCCGATGTTGATTTGGTGATGGGAACTTTCAGTAAGTCACTGGCTTCGATAGGCGGATTTATTGCGGCTTCCGAACCGGTAATCAACTATTTACGACACAATTCACGTTCTTATATTTTTAGTGCAAGCAGCACTCCCGCGGCAGTAGCGGCGGCGAGCGCTGCTTTTGATATTATGGTGAGCGAACCCGAACGGATTGAGCATTTGTGGAAACTGACCGATTATGCTTTGAAAGGTTTCCGCGAAATGGGTTGTGAAATCGGAAATACTTCTACACCGATTGTACCTGTATATATCAGGGACAACAACAAGACGTTTTTTGTGACGCGCGATTTGTTTGAACAGGGAATTTTTGTCAATCCGGTAGTATCTCCGGCAGTATCTCCGGCCGACACGCTAATCCGTTTCTCCCTGATGGCGACTCACACTTTCGACCAGTTAGACCGGGCGATGGATAAAATACAAAAAAGCCTGATTAAAGTGGACGCTTTACAAAAAGTGTTAGTCTAAACGAAGATTAAATTTCTGCACTAAACTTTTTAAGCTCGGATTTTTATTGACCATATACAAATATTTTTCCTTATCGGTGAACAATGTTTGTGTATGGTCTTCTGTTTTTATCTTAATATCCAATTCAATACGGCTGTTTCTCAAAGCAGAAGCAAGATATTCCCTGATGGCCGGGCTGTTTTCCCTGAAATGGTCGGCCTGTTTTGGATTTAACATTTCCGCTTCGATTTTGTAACCGTCTTTCAATTGGGGATTGATATAGGCCATCGTGTTTTTCAGGTAAACATCTTCTGTTTGGTTGGCATAGTTTTTCCACGACTGGATTAAATCTTCCCGGGAAAAAGGCAGGTCTTGAATTGGTTTTTCGGCTTGGGAAGAAACTGTTTCGGGCTTGCCTGTTTGCTCCGGATTGCCGTTAAGCCTCACTCTTACGATTGATTTGCCGGGAGCTTCGGGCAACTTGCCCGCTTCAGTTGAGATTTTGGGGACATTGGGGGCGACAGTGTTTTTAGAATCCTGAAAGTCCGTAGCGTTTTCACTATTCCTCAAATCACCTTTTTGACTTATAGCCTCAATTACAATTTTTTTTTTATCGCTCCCCTCCGAAGAAGCCTTCAACTGACAAAGGCGAATCAACAGTAACTCAATGGAAAATCTCTTATTTTTACTGTAGCGGTAATTCAAATCCGTTTCATTGGTTAGCTCCATCGCTTTGTATAAAAAGGCAGTTTCACAGCAGCGGGCTGATTCGAGGTATTTTTCTTTAACGGCGTCGCCAACCTCAAACAAAACCAGCGTCTGCGGATCTTTGCAAACCAACAGGTCTCTGAAGAATAAGGCCAGGCCGCTAATAATATGTTGTCCGTCAAAACCTTTACTCAAAATTTCATTCAGCAGTAGTAAACACTTGGGAACGTCGTTTTGCAAAATTGCATCCGTAATACGGAAATAATAATCGTAGTCCAGAACATTCAGATTTTCGATAACCGTCTTGTAGGTTACGTTTCCTTGAGAAAAGCTGACTACCTGATCGAAAATAGACAAGGCATCGCGCATTCCGCCGTCGGCTTTTTGCGCAATGATATTCAGCGCTTCCCGTTCACAGGAAATATTTTCCTGCTTGGCAACATATTCCAAATATTCGACGATGTCATTGATACCGATTCGGTTAAAATCATAAATCTGGCAACGGGAAAGAATTGTCGGCAGAATTTTATGTTTTTCGGTTGTCGCCAGAATAAAAACGGCATGATGAGGCGGCTCCTCCAAAGTCTTCAAAAAAGCATTGAAGGCAGATTGAGTAAGCATGTGCACTTCATCAATGATATACACTTTGTATTTCCCCAATTGCGGCATAATGCGCACCTGCTCGGTTAAAGCGCGAATATCATCGACCGAATTGTTTGACGCGGCGTCCAACTCGTGGATATTCAGCGAACGGTTTTCGTTGAACGAACGGCATGATTCACATTCATTGCAGGCCTCGCCGTCCGGGGTCGGGTGAAAGCAATTGATTGTCTTGGCAAAAATCCGCGCACAAGTCGTTTTACCAACCCCACGCGGACCGCAGAATAAATAAGCATGTGCCAGTTTATTGTTGATAATCGCATTTTTAAGCGTAGTGGTCAACGATTTCTGACCTACTACCGAATGAAAAGTGGAAGGGCGATATTTCCTCGCCGAAACAATATAATTATCCATCGTATATTACAAAATCTTGGTACAAAGTTAGGGTTTTCTTTTGAAAATGGGAAAAAGTGAATAAGAAAATCTTTCCTATGGACACTGCCAACGGCATTTCAAATTGTCACATACTGTCATTCCCGCGCAGGCGGGAATGACAGGGCGCGGCAACATATTTTTTTGCTAATATCATTGAAAATGATTAATTCAGCGGCAAAATTTCAAATAATTCAAATTAAATTTGACATGAATGATTTGGCAAAAGAAACAGGAAACGCAGAATTGGAAAAATGTATGAAAGGAGAATGGTATGATTGCCATGCTCAAATTTTTGTAGAGATGAAAACGAAAACCCGAAAGTTATTATCACAGTACAATACGTTGCCATATGATGATAAAACTGCAAGATATAAGCTTTTATGCTCAAAAAGAAATAGAATGCAAAGCTGTCCCGGCCGTCAGAGGCAATACTTCTGTAGTTTACTCCAAAATCCGACATCTTTTTTTCAACGCTTTTGCCGTTTTCAAATCCCGTTTTCCCTGTGTAAAAGCTGCGGTTTCACCCGTTTCCATGCGGTATGCACAGATGAGCCCTGATTGCCTGACTTTTATAACAGCATACTTTTTACATCACCACCAGTTCGGCAACAGGGAGACAGATACCGTTACAGGGCGCGACAATTTAAAATGCGCTCGCCTGTATACCTTTCATTTGAAAAATATGCGTTACCTTTGCGAAAATTTTCACTTTGGAAAAATTGATTTTAAAAGAACTGTTTGCCGCGCATCCTCAGATTAAAGCGGCTTTATCGTTGTTGAGGCAATCCCAAACGCCGCTTTTCCTGTCCGGATTGCACGGTTCGGCCGGTAGCGTGATTGCTGCTACTCTTTTCTCTGAATCTTCCCGCCATTTCCTCTGCATTTTGAACGACCCGGAAGATGCCGGCTATTTCTATCACGATTGTTGCCAGGTATTGGACGACGAGAGCGTACTGTTCTTTCCTTCGGGATTCAAACGAAATATCCGCTACGGACAAAAAGACCCGGCTAATGAAATCCTGCGGACGGAAGTCTTAGGTCGCCTGAATACCGGCGAAAAACCGTATCTGATTGTAACTTACCCCGAAGCGATGGCCGAAAAAGTCGTTTCCGGAAATACGCTTCAAGCCAATACACTGACTGTTTCGCAAGGGGAGAAAATCAATACCGCATTTGTGGAAGAAGTCCTGGAGTCATACGGATTTGAATGGGTTGATTATGTATATGAGCCGGGTCAATACGCTGTCAGAGGCTCTATTATCGACGTTTTTTCTTTTTCCAACGAATATCCTTTCCGCATTGATTTCTTTGGAGACGAAGTGGAAAGCCTTCGTACTTTCGATGTGGAAACCCAGCTGTCTAAAGAAAAACTGACTTCCGTGTCAATTATTTCCGGGCAGGCGGGTGATCGCGAAACAACTCTTTTCTCTTACCTGAACGCAGATTCCCGCCTGGTTTTTCGCAATGAGGAATGGGTTTACGAACGGATTGAAGGTATTTGGAATGAGGAGCCGGTTCTCACTAACGAGGAAACTTTCCGGTCGCTCGCCGAAATACGGCTTTTGCTTACGCCTGCGGAAATCATCAGGGAATGGACCCGAAAATTCGGGCAAATACATCTTCTACCTCAGTCTGTAACGTTTTCCTCCACAAAAGAATCAAGGACAGAAATCAAATTTTCTACCGAACAGCAACTTTCTTTCCACAAAAACTTCGACTTGGTCGCCTCAACTTTCAAGGAAAAAATGGAAGAAGGCTACCAAATCCATATTTTGAGCGACAACGAAAAACAAATCGCCCGAATCCGTTCTATTTTTGAAGATAGAAACGACCCTGTTGTTTTCACGCCCATCCTGAAAACTTTGCACGAAGGATTTATCGACAAAATGTTGCGGATTTGTTTGTTTACCGACCATCAGTTATTCGACCGTTTTCACAAATACAACCTGAAATCCGAGCGGGCGCGTTCGGGGAAAATCGCTTTGTCTTTGAAAGAATTGCAGCAGTTCCGGCAAGGCGATTATATTGTGCATATCGACCACGGCGTCGGCAAATTCGGCGGACTGGTACGTACCGAAATCAACGGGAAAATGCAGGAAGTCGTCAAATTGATTTACCTGAACGACGACATTATTTTTGTCAGTATCCACGCGCTGCACAAAATTTCCAAATACAAAGGTAAAGACAATGACTCCCCGCGTTTGAACAAACTGGGTTCGAGCGCCTGGGAAAACCTGAAAGAAAAGACTAAGAAAAAAGTCAAAGATATCGCCAAAGATTTAATTCTGCTCTATTCCCGGCGGCGGGAAGAAAAAGGTTTTGCCTTCTCGCCGGATACTTATTTGCAGAAAGAACTGGAAGCGTCTTTTATTTATGAAGACACGCCCGACCAGATGAAGGCAACCGGCGAAGTCAAACAGGACATGGAAAATTCGCGTCCCATGGACCGTCTGGTCTGCGGCGACGTCGGCTTCGGGAAAACGGAAGTAGCCATTCGGGCGGCATTTAAGGCGGTTGTCGACGGGAAACAGGTCGCCGTGCTGGTTCCCACTACCCTGCTGGCTTACCAGCATTACCGTACCTTTAAAGAACGGCTGGAAAATTTACCGGTTACGGTGGATTATCTTTCCCGTGCAAGAACCGTGAAAGAAACGAAGGAAATCCTTCAAAACCTGAAGGACGGGAAAATAGAAATATTGATAGGTACGCATCGAATCATAAGCAAAGATATTGTATTCAAAGATTTAGGCTTACTGATTATTGACGAAGAGCAGAAATTCGGAGTAAGTGTAAAAGAAAAACTCAAGCAACTGAAAACCAATGTTGATACTTTGACTTTGACCGCTACGCCCATTCCCCGCACATTGCAATTCAGCCTGATGGGCGCACGCGATTTATCAAATATTTCGACGCCTCCGCCCAATCGCTATCCGATTCAGACCGAAGTACACCGTTTCGGCGGGGAAATTATCCGCGAAGCCATCAATTTCGAGATGAGCCGCAACGGGCAGGTTTTCATTATCAATAACCGGATTTCCAGCCTGCAGGAATTAGCCGGTTTGGTTCACAGGGAAGTTCCTGATGCCCGCGTTGCCGTCGGTCACGGGCAAATGGAGCCGGCACAACTGGAAGCAATTGTTATGGATTTTGTCAATTACGAATACGATGTGCTGATTGCCACGACCATCATCGAAAACGGCATAGATATTCCCAATGCCAATACGGTTATCATCAACAATGCCCACCATTTCGGACTGAGCGATTTGCATCAGTTGCGCGGGCGCGTGGGACGCAGCAACCGCAAAGCGTTTTGCTATTTGCTCTCGCCCCCGCTTCGCCTTTTAACTCCCGAAGCCCGCCGGCGCCTGCAAGCCATTGAGAATTTTTCGGAACTGGGGAGCGGCATCCACGTTGCCATGCAGGATTTGGACATTCGTGGCGCCGGAAATATGTTAGGAGCCGAACAGAGCGGATTCATCGCCGATTTAGGTTACGAAACCTATCAGAAAATCCTCACCGAAGCCGTACTCGAACTGAAAAACGAAGAATTTTCCGATTTGTACAAGGACGAAAATGACGTTGATACCGGCGAAAATTATGTGAACGAGACCAACGTGGAAAGCGATTTGGAACTGCTTTTCCCGGCTTCCTACATTCCCAGCGATTCGGAACGCATTTTGCTTTACCGGGAACTGGACGGTATGGAAGACGAGCGCGACATCGAACAGTTCCGAAGCAAATTGCAGGACCGTTTCGGAAAAATTCCCCAACGGGGCGAAGAATTGATTCGGATTGTACGGCTGCGGCATCTGGCGAAGAAATTAGGCATAGAGAAAATTTCCCTGAAAGCCGGGAAAATGATGATTTTCTTAATATCCCAAGCCGATTCGGCTTATTACCAAAGCGAAGCTTTCGACAAACTGCTGAAATTTGTTCAAAAAAATTACAGGCAGACGCAGTTGAAAGAGCAGAACGGGCGGCGGTCGGTGGCGGTCGCCGGCATTGATTCGGTTGAGAAGGCGGTTAAGGTTTTGGAAGAAATTATTATGACGTAGATTTGTGCAGAAGCGGGAAAAAAGTGCATTTGACTCCGTCGATTTTCAATTCGGATTGTTATGCGCTGTCATTCCCGCGCAGGCGGGAATGACAGATATTGCCCCTTGAAATATTTGTTGCAGCAACATGTAAAGTAAGTCTTATCCATGAATGACAGTTAAATACACCTGCATTAATTTTTCTCCGTCAAGTATTTCCAAAATCGTTTCGGCATAAATTGCCGTTGAAGTTTCAAATTTTTCCGCTCCCGAATTGTAATTGCTTTCAAGTAATCTTTCCATAAATCCCGGAAAGCCAGTTCGTAATCATCCAACTTCTCAGGGGTTAATTGGCCTGTTTCCGCAGCAATTTGCAAACCGTCAACTTGAACGGTTTCGACGGTTTGCAAATCGTAATATAATCCGTACTTTCTTCTTATATCGTAAATTACCCAAGGCTGGTCGGCAAACCGGTTTTGAAAAAAACGCGCCGACAGAGGCAAAACATTATATATCGGATTCATCACCGCAAAGAAAATCCCGTCGGCGGTTTTCTGAAAGCGGACAAATTGCCGCATCCGTTCTTCTTCCCGTGTGACTTTTTTATAAATCTTCGATAATTCAAGTACATCAGGGTCGGCAAAATTCATTTCAATACTCAATTCCGAAGTCAATGCTTTTCGGATGTAACGGAAAAGAATAATTGTAACCTCTTCCGATTCGGAAAGATAATCAATAAACAGCATATCCAGGGCCGATGGGGAAATCTTTTCCCGAAGGGTTTTCAATACACGGTCGGACTTGGTTTCGTCGGTGATGACCGTAAACGATTCGGTAAACAGAGGCAGTTGAGTGTTTTCTCCGACAATCCTGTCGGGAAATTCTTTCCGGTTGAAAGCGTCGAAAACACAGGTCAGAAGCCCGTCGAATGTATTGTCGTATATGAAGTAATGCATTTATTTAAGAATTTAAAAAATTAAAGATTTAAGAATTTCAATTCGGGCTGCTAAATTAATCTTTAAATTTTAATTTTTAAATCTTATACTTCACGCGGTTTTATTTTATGCATTGATTTATTCCGAGCGCGGGGGCGTCGGGAAGGTTTCGTAGCAGTACGAAAGTCTCAAAAAAGCCGTCAGGACGTTTTTGTCGCGTGTCGAAAGTTCCAAAAAGCCGTCAGGACGGTTTTGATCGCGATCAACGGCGTCAAAAAGTCGTTAGGACGTTTGCAACCGCGGTTGCAAGCCCAAAAAAGTCGTCATGACGTTTGCAACCGCGGTTGCAAGCCCCAAAAAGTCGCCGGGACGTTTGCAACCGCGGTTGCAAGCCCCCAAAAGCCGCCGTTTACTCGTAACTCGTAACTAACATTAACAAATTAAAAATTAAAAAGAGGCTGCGCGCGCCGTTGAAATCCGGATTAAGGCTCGGCGTATCGTTCACTTCCGCTTTTTCTTACAGAGAAATTTCATAAATTTAACTCTTTATTTTGAAAATGCAAACTTAAGGATCGGCGTAGCGGGACGCTACGCCCAATGTCGTCAACTTAACCCACATTGCAGCCTGTCGGGTTATAAAAAGCTGTAAATCCGACAAATCTAATTTTTCAAATTCCGATTTGTGCACTACAAATTTTCGTTTGGCAAAAGGATGTGATTTATATT
>JAIRNV010000087.1 GCA_031257875.1 Dysgonamonadaceae bacterium | reverse complement strand
GGCTAAGACCCGTCAGGGAACGGAATTTCTTTTCGTTGTTGTGATAATCCATATATTTCATCCTGCAAAGATACGCTTGCGCGCGTAATATGCAAAATTTAATTTACATAAACTCTATTATAAAAATCCGATGGAGAAAAAAAGTGAAATAATTTGGATTGGAACGGGGCGCGACAGTTTCTTACCTTTTTACCCGAACCAGACAAGTCAGATTAATACCGATAATCTGATTGGAAGAAGCCTGAAAAACATCAGCCCGCTTGCTGTTGAAAACGTCGGCCAGACCAAAATAATAACTTCCGCTTAGAATAAATGAACCGGCTCCTGTCAGGATTTCAATTCCCGCCGCTCCTTTCAAACCATAGTCGAATTTACGGCTTACTTTGTATGCGTCGTCATAATAGGGCCAATTCATATTCCCGTCACTGATTATTTTTTTCTTCACTTCTTCGCCGATATTATACCTGAACTGTGGACCTGCGTTGATAACGAGACGGGCGCGTTTCCCCAGATTGAAATAGAGATGCGTCAACAGCGGAATTTCGAGATAGGCCAGCGAACGGGTATATTCGTTCGGATGGGCATTATTCAGCGTATCTTTTTTTTCCGCCCATCCGCATAAGGAATAATTCAGTTCTCCGATAATCCCGAAATTATTTTCCGAAATATACCGTACCGTAAGCCCGCCCGAAGGTTGCATGTAAAGTCCCTGCGGAATATAATATTTTGAATTGAACCGCATCTGCGAAAGATTTGCGCCTCCATTAACGCCGAAAGCCCATTCGGATGAAAAAGTACCGGTTTGTCCGGAAGCAAACTGAAATAAAAAAGCGAAACAGGCAGATGCAAACAGTTTCACACGTAAATAATGAAGAATGGAGAATGGAGAATGGAGAATTGTCATTTTCCTGTGTCTGTTATTTGATGCCGGTTTGGGTAATGGAATAATCCGGATTGTAGTTCACTAAAAACAGGCTGGTATTGATAAATCCGCCCCAGTTATTCACTCTTTCAAAATAAAAATCCGTTTGGATACCTTTATATTTTAACCCGTTCATTTCCGTTTCGAAAGTTGTTCCGTACTCATGAATGGCCTGAATGAAATACATGCCCGTGTCATATCCCAAAATGCCGAATTTCGGGAAGTTATTTGAAATACTCCGGCCATACCATTTGTAGAAAGTATTGTAAAAATCTTTCACTTCCGGCAAACTCAAGTTCGCGTAAAAGACACTAAAAAAAGAGGTATGCAACTGAAAAAAACTGTCGGCGTATTTCGAACTGTAGGTTTGCCAGCGCGGGTATCCGAAAAGTGAAATCCTGTATTCGGGATGACTTCTTTGAATGATTCGCAAAGAGGTAATCATTTTTTCTACCGTTTCGGGGCTGTCGTCGTCTGGAACAAACACATTGTTCTTATGTAAATCCAGTTCGGAAACAAAATCCGCATCAAGCACCTGTTTCCAGGGAATTGTTTTAAAAGAAATTTTCTTTTCCCGCAGGTCGGAACGCAGCAAGCCGGTAAATTCCGACTGGCTGGACGCATCCTTTTCCCCCGAAACCAGAAGGATACGGTAATTTCCGTATTTGTTGATAAAAAGGGTTGAAGCCCTGGCATACAAAATGTTTTGGGGCGTATTTACCTGATATGACGCAGGGTTGTTGAAAGGCTCACTGCTCATTGATGTAAAAGGAATTACATAAGGAATACCGTTAGCGTTTGAAAAGCGGGAAATGCTTTTGATTTGTTCGTCCGAAACGCCCCCGACAATCAGGTGAACGTTTTGTATTTCTTTTTTTTCCAGGATACCGGAAATTTTTTTTGCGTCCGAACCGGTGTCGTATACTTGCAGATTGACGGAAATTCCTTTGCTTTTGAGCGCTTTCAAGGCCAGCAGGAATCCTTCGTAATATTCAACCATGCGGTCGCCTGTCACGCTGTCTTTCAATCCGAAAGGCAATAAAAGAGCAATCCGGACGGTTTCGACAGATTGTGCAGAAGAAATACGGTGCAGCAAAACATTGGTTTTTAATTTATTAAACGAATCGTTCCCGTTTTTTACCGAAGCCGTAACGCTGTTTGCCGGAATACGGATGACTTTCCCGATTTGAAAAGTCTGGATAGATAAACCGGGATTGACCGAGAGAATGTCTTCGCCCTGTATCCGGTATTTACGGGAGAGGGCGTATAAAGTTTCCTGCGGTTGAATCACATGATAAATCCAGGAGCCGGATTCGCGGGCAATTTTCAGTTTTTCACCTGCTTTGATAAGGGTTTTACTTTGCGGATTCAGTTTATAAATATCATCTACCGAAACGTGATACATGGAAGCAATGGAAAACACGGTTTGCCCCCTTTCTACCGTATGCAGAAAATAATTGTTGTCTTCGGTGAAAAAAGTTGATTCAGGATAAAATGCAGTCCCTGATTTTACGTTATAGAATTGTAAACAGGCAAACAGCAGAAGTACGGAATAACAATGTAACATATTAATAAAATTCAACTTATACGGTTTGCAAAGGTAATAAAAAAAATAACACATTTGACACATGAAACGGAGTTTACTTTTTATCATCACCGCTTTTTTATTTTCCCCGCTTTTCGCCCAATATGAAGTAAGCGGCGGAAGCGGGCAGCCTTTGCCGGCCCATAAAAACGGCATCACGGAAATATATCTGCTGAACGGGCTTGAAGGAGCGCAAATCAAATTTACTTCCTCCCAATCCGGCAAACATCAATGGTACAGGTACAGGGAGTCAATTGCCGACGCGGATTCCGTACCTTGCACCCAAGACGGTAATATTTCCATAATTACCGATATTCGGGAGGGTTACGGCTATTATGTAGAAGCGCCCATGGGAACCGGTTACGTTTGGATAGTCGATTACAGCCGTTATGTTCCCCGCATATCCGGTTTGAGCGTGGTGGAAGACGAATACAGGTGCGAGCAGTTGAAACTCGTTGCCGATGCGGCTGTTACGCCTGTTTATTACTATGCAGGCGGGAGGCGGAATACTTTGCCGCGGGATTTCCGTTTGACTTACCATACTTTGTTATGGGACGATGAACAAAAAATATTCCTGCCCATAGACAAAACGCTTACCCTAAGCGAACTGTTTCCCGAAATTTTAGTGGACAATCCTCCGCTTACCAGTACGGCTTTCACGCTGACAGACGCTTTTGCCGACCATTTTGGCATTGCACGGGCCGTCACTTCGGAGGAATATCGCGCCATCAAAGTGGAAGCGCATTATTCTGTCGAAAAAGACCGGGAGTTTGGCAATAACGAAAGATATACGCCCGACAGGACGGAATCGGCCCCCGTCGGCTATACTTTTACGGCGTATGCCAACGAGCCGGTTGCCGCCTTTTATATATGGAAAGTATCGAAACAGGATAATGCTACGGGGGAATACAGTACAATTGTCCGCTACACCGATCCCGTCCTCCGGTACACCTTTGAAAATACGGGCGACTACGAAGTGCAGCTGGAAGTGGACGATGCCCAGTCCATTTGTGCAGACATGCCGGAAGCAATCCGGGTGTCGATAGACAGCACCCGCATGGAGATACCCAATGTTTTCAGTCCGGGGAGTTCGCCGGGCGTCAATGACGAATTAAAAGTCTCTTTCAGTTCGGTGCTTGCTTTCCAGGCCTCCGTATTCAACCGCTGGGGCAACCTGCTCTACCGGTGGACAGACCCCGCCAAAGGCTGGAACGGCATGGTGAACGGGCAGTTTGTGCCGACGGGCGCTTACCTGGTGGTGGTGGAATATACGGATTCGGGGGGTAAAAGGCGGAGTAAATCGCAGATGGTGAATATATTGAGGGGGAAAAATTAGTGTTTGAAAACTCCTGCAAAGATACGCGCATGCGTGTGATAGTGATATACAAAATTCATCCCCGAAACGTTTATTCTGAAACCGCGCCAGCGGCGACAGACGCCTATGAACAGGCTATAAAAAACGGCGACACGCCTGTCGAAGCCGCAGAACAGGCGAACGCCGTACTGTTTTCCGGTCTGCACTTTTCCAAATACGACACGCTGAAAAATATTCTCCGGAACGAGTTTGCGGACGAAGTGCCGGCAGAAAACGTTTTGATGTTTAAATATCCGTTTTTGATGTGTCAAGCATCAAAACGGTTTTTTAGCGTTACCGTTCTGCCTTGGAAATGTAAAAGGGGGTAACGAAACAGCAACTAACCTCAAAAAAACACGCAGGAGATAAAAAAAATCTCCCACGGGATGAAACCCATCTCCCACGAGATGAAACCCCATCCCCTACGAGATGAACCCCATCTCCTGCGAGATGAAAATAAAAAACGGATTTTTAGAAATCATCTCACGCGAGATGAAAACTATAAACGAATTTATGAAACCCATCCCCCACGAGATGAAACCCATCTCCTGCGAGATGAAAACCGTCACGTGGGAGATTTTTTTTATCTCCTACGTGTTTTTTTAGGAAATTGAGATGGATGCGAACAATTCATGTGTATTAAATATCTAATTACAAGTGGAATGAACAATTTCTTAGAAATCTCAATTCATTTGGGTCAGCATGATTTTTGACCATGCGAACCTGTTTTTGACCACCCTTTCGGATATGATTTCTCTAAATTTATTATACTTTTGCGACAAAAATAATTATGGGATTAGTGCGTTACAACCCAAACATTCATCATCGCCACAGTACACGTCTGAAAGGATATGATTATTCTCGGGAAGGATTGTATTTTATAACCGTCTGCATTCAAAACAGGGAATGTTTGCCGGGAGAAATTTCAAACGGAGAAATGATTTTGTAACTACTCAGGAGAGTCTTATTTGGCATTAGCCATGCAAAGTAAAGCGGGATAGATATCCTGTCCGTTTTTGATGGTGGTATCAATAACAGAACGAATTTTGGCGTATCGGTCA
>JAIRNV010000083.1 GCA_031257875.1 Dysgonamonadaceae bacterium | reverse complement strand
GGCTAAGACCCGTCAGGGAACGGAATTTCTTTTCGTTGTTGTGATAATCCATATATTTCATTCTGCAAAGATACGCTTGCGCGCGTAATATGCAAAATTTAATTTACATAAACTCTAATGTGTCCGTCAGAGGCGGAAACGAGAAGACCAAGTTATTTGTTTCAGCCGGCTATCTTACGCAGGAAGCCACTACCCGCCATTCCGACATGCGAAGAATTTCCGGTTTAGTGAATGCCGAGCAGAAAATCAGCAATCACCTTACTTTGTCGCTGGGTTTGAATGTTTCGAATGTATTCCAACATGCACCGGATGGAGGCACAGGGTCATGGGCCAACCCTATTTTTGCGGGACGAATATTGCGTCCGTTTCAGATGGCATATAATGAAGATGGGAGTTGGAATACCAATAGCTCCAATCCGCTGGGTTATACCGCGCATAAAAACGTTTTGTATCTGGCCGAACACGATGTCCGGTCGTTATCGGCAACCAAAGGTTTAGGTAATGTGAGTTTGAAATGGAATATTCGGGACAGGTTAAGTTATACCGGTTATGCGAGTATTGACTATAATAATATAGAAGAATACCGTTATGAAAACGGGGTATTGGGCGATGCCATGAGCGTAGGCGGGCGAGTGAATCAATATTATACCCGCTATTTTAACTGGCTAACCAGAAATCAATTGGATTATCGCTATAACTATTTGGGCGATGACGATCCGTCAAATATTTCTGCTGTAGTAGGATACGAAACACAAGAATCTCTACAGCATAACCTCAACGGGACGGGAACAGGATTTCCTTCAAAACCTTCACCGCCGGTTTTATCCAATGCAGCCGTAATTACAAGCGCCGGATCGTCCAACTCGGAATATGCATTTATTTCGGTTTACTCCCGCTTGAATGTCAGTTATAAAAACAAATATTCATTAAGCGGTTCCTTCAGAAAGGATGGATCATCGGTGTTCGGAGCAAACAACCGGTACGGCAGTTTTTATTCCGTTGGTGTCGGGTGGAACATTGACGAAGAAGATTTTTTCGGAAATCAAAAGATATTTTCGAGTGCAAGATTGCATTCCTCATACGGGACGACCGGAAATGCGCAAGGGATATCCAATTATGCCGCCAAGCCTTTGGCGGCTTACGGTTACAATTACACAACGGGGAACGGACAAAATTACAGTACCATTGGAAATCCGGATTTAACATGGGAAAAACAAAAAAAGTTTGACATTGGTGTGGATTTAGGTTTTTTTAGAAACCGATTACTGGTCAGTTCCGATTTCTATATTAACAATGTGGACGGATTGATTCAAAGTTTACCTCTTTCAAAAACTACAGGCTTTTCTTCGATTTCTTATGCTAATATTGGTTCTATGCAAAACAGCGGAATAGAACTCACTGTCAAAAGTGAAAATATTCATACAAAACGGTTTTTATGGACAACCGATTTCAACATTGCATTCAATAAAAACAAAATTACGGGATTAGCCAAAGATGCGGGAGGAGCTAACGGAAATTACTTCTTGGGAAAAGGATACGATTACTATACCTATTATGTCCGTCTGTATGCAGGGGTTAATCCCAATAATGGGGAAGCTTTGTGGTATACCGACGGATCTAAGGCAACCACAACGAATAAATACAATGATGCCGAACGTGTTCCATACAAATCGGCATCCCCTAAATTTTACGGTTCTTTTAATAACACCTTTGAATACAAAAAAATCCGTTTGAGCGCAGATATTTATTTTAATGTCGGGAATTATGTGGTAGATAGTTGGTCTACACGATTCTATGACGGCGAATATTTTGCTTTTAACAAATACCAGCGCGTGTACTGGAATCGATGGACGACTCCGGGACAGGTTACCGATGTGCCTGAATATATATACGGAGGCGGAGAACAGGCTCAATCCAATGATTTTTCGTCCCGCTTCCTGTACGATGGATCATTCATCCGATTAAAGAATCTTACTTTGGGGTATGATGTATCCAAGCTTGCCCGAAAACTTATTTCCGAAGCAGGTAAAGTATATTTATACGGACGGGCAACCAATCTTTTTACAAAAACCTTTGACGACCGGTTGCCGTTTGACCCGGAATCGGGAAATGTTACCATTCCGCTTTACCGGACTTATTCTTTGGGCATAAATGTAGAACTTTAAAAAACAAAAAATGAATTCAAAAATATGCAACGTCATTTGGGCAGGCATTCTTTTATTTTCATCCTGTGGTGAATCGTTTTTAGAACGCGACCCTTCCAATGGAGTGGATATAACCACATCCATACAAAGCGCCACCGATTTGGCAGATGCCGTCAACGGCTTGTACGCAGCCACGAAATCATCTTCGTTTCTGGGGAGGGACGTTCAGGTATTAAAT
Source organism: Dysgonamonadaceae bacterium (assembly GCA_031257875.1). GTDB lineage: Bacteria > Bacteroidota > Bacteroidia > Bacteroidales > Azobacteroidaceae > Azobacteroides. The sequence continues at coordinate 6,738 of JAIRNV010000083.1, read as the reverse complement.
GACCTGCTGGCAGATAATTGCTTTATCAGCACAAACAACTACGGGCGTTTTCTGGCAGAAAATGCATATACTTTCTCTCAGAGTAGCGGAAGTTCTTCCGGAATTTGGTCGCAAGCCTGGTATGTTATTCTGCAGGCAAACCGCATCATTTACGCTGATGTACCCGCCGATGATAACGTAAATCATTTGAAAGGAGAAGCGTATGCCATTCGGGGATTGAGCTATCTGATTTTAGTTAATTTCTTTGGTGAACCATATACGGTTAAACCTTCTGCTCCCGGCGTTCCGATTGTAACTATACCTACTTTCGTAACGGGAGGAGTCGGGCAGGAACCCGAACGAAAAACCGTTGCCGAAGTTTACGGGCAAATCATTTCCGACTTTGACGAGGCATTCCGGTTGATACCGGAAAAAGGAATTGACACCAAATATCACAATACAAGCTCCAATTATTTATCCAAATACGCAGTTAAAGCGCTTCAAGCAAGAGCATATTTATATAAAGGAGATTATCCCAACGCACGCGATGCTGCACTTGAAGTTGCCGAGAAAGGAGGTTATACTTTGACAAAGACAGAAAGTGATTACCTTGCTTACTGGGTAAGCAATACACCGTCTGCCAACAAAGTGGAAACGATTTGGGAACTCAACATGAGCGTTACGAGCAATAATGGAGGTAATGGATTGGATCACATGTACAATCAGGCAGGCTATGGCGATTTATTATCCAATAAAGAAGTGTACGAGTTGTTTTCGAATACGGACAGCCGGCAAAAATTAATGATTGACGGAACTCGTAGAGGCGGAAGCCAAAAAGCGTATATCAATAACAAATATACCAATACTGCTTCCGGAGATCGCGATGAGGTAAAGATTATCCGTTTGTCGGAAGTGATACTTACTTTGGCGGAATCCTGCGCAAGAACCGGTGATGAGATAAGCGCCTTACGCTATTTGAATCAAATTGCTCAATTGCGCGATACTTCTTTTCCCGGATTCGCTTCCGGCGGACAACAATTGATAGATGACATCGTAAACGAAAGAAGAAAAGAGCTTGCTTTCGAAGGATTCCGTTTATTTGACCTGCTACGGTTAAACAGGAAAATCGTACGCCCGGTGCAGCCGTTCAGTACAACTACTTATCCGCTTGTGCCACTTACGGATCATAAGAGAATACAGGCAATACCCCAGGAAGAACTGGATGTAAACGCCAATATGGAACAAAATCCCGGCTATTAAAAATAACAAAAGAAAAACATCATGAATAAAGAAAAAAGAAAACTAATTGTATTAGTTACAATGACATTGTTCATATACGTAACTGTATGGGCGCAACCGTCACCCATTACCATAAAGAAATCAAAAACACGGCATGGCCCGGAAAGAGGCGCTTTGATCATCAGTGGCGGGGGTGGAACCACAGCCAAGATCAGGGAACGATTTTTGGAACTGGCCGGAGGAAAAGAAAACGCTCACATAGTAGTAATCACAACTAATTCCGGCGATTCTGCCGCTTACAACATACGAGCGGCAGAGCAGGTGAAAGAAGAATTGGGTGTGGAAGATGTAACCATTTTGCATACTGCCAGCCTGGTTGAGGCCAACAGTGATGTATTCATCGAACCGCTGAAAAAAGCAACTGCCGTCTATTTTGTCGGAGGGCGGCAATGGCGTGCAGCCGATTCCTACCTGAATACACGCACCCATCAAGCTTTCCTTGATGTATTGGATAGAGGAGGAGTTATCTTTGGCGGGTCGGCGGGAGCTTCCATTCAAGGCTCTTTTCTTTGGCGGGGAGATACTTCCGGTCCACATATTCTGATTGGCAACCATACTCAAGGATTGGGTTTCCTGAAAAATTCGGTGATTGACCAGCATCTTTTGAGAAGAAACCGTCAATTTGATTTGCTTGAATTTATCAAAAAATCACCTGAACTAATCGGTATCGGCCTGGACGAAAAAACAGCAATATTGGTTCAACGCGATATCCTGGAAGTACTTGGAGAATCGTATGCTGTCATTTATGACCATAATACCATTCTGGGCAAGGGAAATAATACACATGTAGTTGACAATAAAGAAGTCTATACGGCTTCCAATGGCCCGTTTTTCTTTTTGTATGAAGGGCAAAAATATGATTTGTCCAATCGGCAAGTAATTAACCGTCCTCCCCGACGATTTGATTCACCTGCAAATTCACCTGCTTCTGCGGAAGGAACGGTACATGGAATCGCTCTTGAAACCGTCACCGCTCCTTCGCCCGATTCGGAATTGTTTGCAAGAGTATCGCCCGTAACGGCAAGAAAAGAATCTACTACCCGACATGGACCTGAAAAAGGATCGCTGATTATTGCCGGAAGCGGTTTTACACCGGAAGTATGGGATAAATTTTTAGAATTAGCCGGAGGAAAAGAAAAAGCCAATATCGTAGTTATCACTGCCGCTGCCGGCGATTCGGCTGCTTTAAGTGTCAGGACAGCAGAAAGAATCAAACAGCGTTTCGGAATCGAAAATGTTATCACCTTACATACCAAAAGTTTGGAAGCAGCCAACAGTGAAGAATTTATCGAACCGCTGAAAAAAGCTACCGGCGTCTTTTTTGAAGGCGGCCGGCAGTGGCGCATTGCCGATTCTTATCTCAATACTCTTGCTCATCAGGCTTTTTGGGATGTACTTGATCGCGGTGGCGTCATTATCGGCGGGTCGGCGGGAGCCAGCATACAAGGCTCTTTCCTTTGGAGAGGCGATACGGCGGGGCCGCATATCCTGATTGGAGATCATACGCAAGGATTGGGATTCCTGAAAAATTCGGCAATCGATCAACACTTGTTGAGAAGAAACCGGGCGTTCGACCTGATTGATTTCATCCGAAGTGCACCTGATTTTACAGGCATTGGCTTGGATGAAACCGCTGCAATCCTTGTTCGGCGCGATACGCTGGAAGTGATTGGAAATTCCTATGCCGCCATCTATGACTACAATACTGTCATTGGCAGGGGAAATAATTCTCATGTGGTTGACAATAAAGAAGTTTATACCGCATCCAACGGCCCGTTCTTCTTTTTACACAAGGGACAAAAATATGACCTGAAAGAAAGAAAAGTAATCAAGTAATCAAGTAATGATTAATGATTAATTTTCAGGTAGCATTAATTATTACTCATTAATCACTAATCATTAATCATTAATCATTATTAAGTTGTGTTATGACAAAATTTAATGCATTATTATTTAATTTTTTACCGGCTTCCCTTGCACTTTCTTTGGCGTTGCTTTGCAGCGCGGCAGCCTATGGGCAGGTGTCCGTTACCGGCAGGGTGCTGGACAGCAAAACAAATGAGGCGCTTGCCGGCGCAACGGTAAAGGTTGCCGGAAGCACGCAGGGAACCGTCGCCGGCACAGACGGCGGCTTTACGCTCACCGTTTCGTCGCTGCCGGTGAGCCTTGAGGCAAGCCTGCTCGGATATAGAACGCAGGAACTGGATATTTACGGGGTCTCCAAAGAATTGACCATTCTTCTTGTCGAAGATTTTAATCTTCTCTCGGAGGTAGTGGTAATCGGGTATGCACAGTCAAAGAGGAACGCTATTACGGCGGCGATCAACACGATCAGGGCGGAACAGATAGCTAACGTGCCTTCGGCAAGCATTTCCGAAAAACTGCAGGGGGTGGTTCCGGGTTTGTTTATTTCGCGGAATACGGGCGCTCCGGGAGCGGCTTCGTTTATCCGTCTGCGCGGTTCTACATCGCTTGGCGAAAGCACCCCTCTGTACATTATTGATGGCGTTGCAACAACCGGCAGTTCGCAGCAAATCAGTCAGTCCCAAACGGCCGACCCTTTGGCGGAATTCAATCCCGAAGACATCGAAACGCTAACCGTTTTGAAGGATGCAAGTGCAACTGCTGCATACGGAGCGCGGGCTGCCAATGGCGTCATACTGATTACGACAAAGCGCGGAGCGCGCAATGCAGGAACACAGATAAACTTCAAAGCGGAAACGGGATGGTCGAAACCGTATAATCTTTGGGAGCTGACTACGGGACAGGAACATGCGGAGATTGTCAATGAGGCTTACAAAAACGACGGGAACTGGGCAAACAGAAACTTTCGTCCGGTAAGCGAGGGCGGACTGGGTTTACCGGACGAACAAAAGACCTATGACCGCATATCCGATGTGTTCCGCACAGCGTTTCAGCATACTTATAATCTTTCCGTTTCCGGCGGTAACAGCAAAACAAACTTTTACATCAGCGGCGACTATACTTTTCAGGAAGCGACGTTGAAGCTGGAGGATTTCAAACGCTACGGCCTGCGGATTAACCTCGACCATTCGATAACGGACAGGCTGAAAATAGGAACAAGCAACGCGATTTCTTCCAACTATCGCAGCAACGTGAAGGTGGGCGACGGGCCTTCGGGATTTTTTCAGGCCTCGCTGCATACGCCTACGTTCCTGCCCGTGTATAAGGAAGACGGAAGTTTTAACGCGGCGGGCGCGTTCAACAATCATATCGCCATGCTGGAAAACTGGGAGGGAGGTTCCCGGGGCTTTCGCGTAACGAATAACTTTTATGCAAAATACGATATCCTCAAATCCCTTTCCGTTAAATCGTCGTGGAGTAACGACCGCAACAGCGGACACGATACTTACTACTACAGCCCGCTGCTCGCCCAGGGTTATCCCGACGGAGCAGCCGAAAGCGCCGTCGGCATTTCCAGCCGCTTTACAACGGAGCAAACGCTAAACTGCCTGCAATCGTTTAACGACCACACCGTTTCGGCGTATGCAGGCTGGGCTTACGTGAAGAATACCGGTGAAAACGTAAGCGTCACGGGTAGAGGATTTGCGAGCGACGCTTTCAAAAAAGTGGCATCGACGGCAACCCAGACAGGCTCCGCTTCGGGGTCAGGTTCCGGTTTGATTTCCTGCTTCGGCGGCGCAAACTATTCTTATGCCAATCGCTACAGCATTGACGCCACAGTGCGCCGGGATGTTTCATCCCAATTGGGTTCCGGCAACCGCGCCGGATATTTCCCGTCAGTCGGCGTCAGCTGGAATCCCGTCAATGAAAGTTTTTTCCCGAAAAACGGGATCTTTAGCGATTTGCGGCTAAAGGGAAGTTACGGTATTGTCGGAAACATATCGGGAGGAAACGCTCATCTGGGACTGTGGAGCGGCGGTAGCGTTTACGATGCACAGTCGGGGCTGGCGCCGTCGCAGCTTGCCAATCCGATGCTTAAATGGGAATCGACGCGGCAGTGGAACATCGGGCTTAACGCCGCTTTGCTGAAAAATCGCATCGAAGTTGAACTTAACTGCTACGACAAGTTTACTTACGACTTGCTGCTTTCCGAAAGTCTTCCCGGCAAAACGGGTTTTAATTCCGTGATGCGAAATTCCGGTGAAATAAGCAACAGAGGCTATGAGCTGTCAATTTCGTCTGTCAATGCCAAGAACAGGGATGTATCATGGCTTACTGTCCTGACGGCTTCCCGGAATATCAACAGGATACTCAAGCTGCCTGTCGAACAGATAAATGCAAGTTACGGTTCCATTGCCCGCGAAGGCTACTCTCTGCACTCTTTCTACCTCTACGATTATCTTGGCGTCGACCCCGAAACGGGGGATGCCGTTTATGACGACTGGACAGGCCCGGACGGAGTTGCAGACGGAAAAATAACCGAAGACGACAAGAAAATTTTCGGAAATGCATACCCGCTAATCGAAGGGATTCTGAAAAATACGGTAACTTTCAAAAACTTCGCATTAGACTTTAGCTTCTACTATAAATACAAGTATCAGATATTCAACTATACACGCTCATTTCTCGAATCGGGCGGCAGCCGCACGGTGAGCCGCACCATTCAAAAGAGTTCGACAAACTATTGGAAGGAGGAGAACAAAGGCGGGTATGCAGTCAACAGCGACGGTTATATTACGGAAGTGTTGCCGCGACCGAAATCTATTAAAAATGCGGACGGCTCAACGAACTACGAACAGCGCTCTACCCGCAATCTTGAAGATGGGTCTTTCATACGCTTACAAAACGTTACGCTCTCATACACCATCCCCCGTTCGCTCACTTCGCGCATTAAAATACAAAAAGCAACGGTGTATGCAACGGGATCGAATCTCCTGTTATTGACCAAATATACGGGACCTGATCCGGAAGTGAACGCAGGCAGCGGTATTGTGCAGGGGCTTGACTTCGGTACGCCTCCCCATCCAAAAACCCTGCTGTTTGGTATAAACATTTTATTTTAATAATGATTAATGGTTAATTGTTAATGATTAATGATTAGTAATGTGAAATAAACAGGATATTGCAGCTTTAATCTTTTCCTCCGTGTCTCTCCGTGAAATCCACTCCGTGAAACTCCGTGTTATAAATAAAAAAACACAGAGTTACACGGAGGAAATTTCACGGAGGGACACGGAGTTGATGGTTACTTGTTATTTATTTTATATTCCATGAATGTTAATAAAATGCGTTAATTCAATATTTGCCCTGTGCAGGGCAAGTCCCACGCAGGTTGCGGGAGACTTGCGTCGAGTGGTGCAAGTCCCACGCAAGCCGCGGGAGACTTGCGTTGAGTGGTGCAAGTCCCACACAGGTTGCGGGAGACTTGCGTCGAGTGGTGCAAGTCCCACGCACGGCTACGAGAGACTTGCGTCGAGTGGTGCAAGTCCCACGCACGGCTGCGAGAGACTTGCGTCGAGTGGTGCAAGTCCCACG
>JAIRNV010000066.1 GCA_031257875.1 Dysgonamonadaceae bacterium | reverse complement strand
CCCTCCGGCTTTCCGCAGGCGATCCGATTAAATATCATCCCGATACTCTTGAGTATAAGGTTTCTGTACCGTATTCAATAGATACAGTTACAATTTTTGCTAAAGAGGGCGTTTTTGCTAATACGTTTTCCGGTGCGGGTTTTAAACGGTTGAATGTCGGTGAGAATACTTTTGAAATTGTGGTAACTGCCGAGAGCGGAATTCATACAGAGACTTATACCGTAAAAGTATACCGTCAAAGTCCAGACGTAACCGACGCAACCCTGAAAAACCTTACTTTAAATAGTGGAGCGATTCCGCTAAAGTTTCAACCCTCTATTCTTAAATACAGGGTTGAGGTGGAAGGTGAAGTATCGGAGATTGAAATTGACTGTGAGGCTAACCCGGGGACTACGGTTTCGAATGCCGGCGTCCACACCCTGGATTACGGTGAAAATGTTTTCACTGTTACAGTAAAAGCTGAAGACTTTGAAACACAATACACAATAACAGTGTACCGTCTCCGTAATGACGCGACTTTGAAATATCTTGTAATAGCCCCTGTGGAACTCACACCTCCGTTTGACCCTGATATTACACAATACACGGCAAAGTTCCCGTTTTCAAATACGGCAAATGTCCCGTATTCGGTATCAAGTATTTCAATGGACTTTGATGTGAATGATTCTCTGGCTGAATTGTGGACAAACCCTGAACTTGAACGGCCGGGGACAAAACAGTTGAATGTCGGTGAGAATGTTTTCGGTATCGGTGTATCTGCTGAAGATAAAAGATGTTACAGGGCTTACTGGATCAGGATAACACGCGAAGCTCCTCCTGTTACTACAGGTTTGGATGAAGCCGGTGCGCCTGCCGCCGTACAGGTCTATACCGCAAACGGCAGGTTGTATGTCAATTCGCCCGCAACCGAACACATCAATATTTACTCCGTTACCGGAAAGCTGCTTTACAGTTTCTACAAGCCGGCGGGCGCTTTCACCTCACCGTTCACTGTTCACCCTTCACCAGTACTGATTGTAAAAAGCAGTTCCGGCTGGAGTGAAAAATTAGTGGTTAGTGGTTATTAATCATTAATCATTAATCATTAATCATTACAATGAAAATAGCTCAAATTATAGCGGAATTGGAAGATTATGCCCCGCTTTCTTTTCAGGAAAACTTTGATAATTCGGGCTTGCAGGTAGGCGATGTTTCTGTGGAGGCGCGAGGCGTCCTGTTGTGTCTGGATGTAACGGAAAATGTCGTGGACGAAGCGATTCAACTGGACTGCAACCTGATTGTATCCCATCATCCGCTGCTGTTTAAGCCTTTGAAAAAATTGACGGGGAAAACGTATGTCGAACGTTGCGTAATCAAAGCCTGCAAAAACGACATCGCCGTTTATGCTTCGCATACCAGTATGGACAATGCTTTCGGCGGCGTTAACCATCATCTGGCAGGAAAAATCGGGTTGCAGAACGTCAGGGCTTTAAGTCCGAAAAAAGACTGTTTGCTGAAACTGATAACATTTGTTCCCGAAGCGCAGGCGGAAACAGTCCGAAACGCTCTCTTCAATGCAGGCGCCGGACAGATTGGGAATTATGATTCCTGCAGTTTCAACGTTTCGGGTTCAGGCACTTTCCGCGCAGGCGTGGATGCGCATCCTTACGCGGGCAGCGTCGGCGAATTTCACACCGAACCGGAAATTCGCATCGAAACGGTTGTTCCGGCTTATAAAAAGTCGGCGGCGCTCAGGGCATTGCTGGCCGCTCATCCTTACGAAGAGCCGGCTTATGATTTTTATATTTTGGAAAATGAATGGGCGCAAGTCGGTTCCGGAATCGTCGGCGAGCTTCCGAATCCCGAAAGCGAAGAATCATTTTTACAGAAACTGAAAGCCGGTTTCGGCCTGAAAACGCTTAAACATTCGCCGTTTACGGGAAAACAAATCCGAAAAGTCGCTGTATGCGGCGGTAGCGGAGCGTTTTTAATTCCCGATGCCATTGCTTGCGGAGCCGACATTTTTATCACCGGCGAAGCAAAATACAACGATTATTACGACGTGGATAACCGTATTCTTTTGGCCGTTATCGGACATCATGAATCGGAAGTCGCCACAAAAGAGATATTTTATGATATTATTATGAAAAAAAGTACTAACTTTGCGGTTCATTTTTCAACGGTGGATACGAATCCTGTAAATTTTATGTGAATCTGAGATATGGCAAAAAAAGAACAAGAAACTGCAAAAAAAGCAACAAAAACAAGCTCGGCGAAAGCGAAAAAAAAGGCGTCTGCCGAACAGACAGAAGTACAAGCTGTGGCGGATAAAAAAGTTAATACGGATAAACTGGCAGTCGCAGACGGTGATTTGTCGGCAGAACAAAAGCTGGTCAATTTATATAAGTTGCAAACCATGCTTACGGAAATTGATAAAATCAAAACACTTCGCGGCGAACTTCCTTTGGAAGTACAGGATTTGGAAGATGAAGTGGCCGGGTTGCAAACGCGCATCCAGAATTTCCAGTTAGACAGCAAGGAAATTGATACCACCATCGGACAGCAACGAATCAAAATTACCGATTCCGGCACCCTGATAAATAAATATAAAGAACAGTTGGAGAATGTCCGTAACAACAGGGAATTTGACAGCCTTTCGAAAGAAATTGAGTTCCAGGGCCTTGAAGTAGAATTGGCGGAAAAACGCATCAGGGAATATACAGCCGAATCGAAAATAATTAATGTAGAAATTGTCAAAAGTAAAGCGTTGCTGGAAGAACGTCAGGCCGATTTGAAATCTAAAAAAGAAGAACTGGATGAAATTGTTTCCGAAACGAAAATTCAGGAAGAACAGTTGCGGGAAAAAGCCAAACAACTGGAAACAACCATTGAACCGCGTCTTTTGGCTGCATTCAAGCGCATTCGCAAAAGCGCCCGCAACGGTTTGGCTGTCGTTTACATCCAGCGCGATGCCTGCGGCGGTTGCTTCAATAAAATTCCGCCCCAGAGGCAATTAGATATCAAATTGCGTAAAAAGACAATTGTTTGCGAACATTGCGGACGGATTATTATTGATCCGCAACTCGCAGGGGTAGAGTGAAGAGCGCAAACATGAAACCGTTATTGAAAAACACAATTTTTCCTCCTGTATATTGTGTTTTACGGGTTGAAAGGATATAAAATGCAGACAGTTGGAATTTTCTTTTCCGTAAATTAAGATATGATTCAAAAAAAGTTTTACCTTTGCAATCGCAAAAATCGAGGTGTAGCGCAGTCCGGTTAGCGCACCTGCTTTGGGAGCAGGGGGTCCCAAGTTCGAATCTTGGTACCTCGACAAGAAATCATTTAACTTCAAAAACCCGGCGCAAACCGGGGACAATTATCCGGGGCGGCTAAAACAGTTCTCCGGATTTTTTGTTTCATACACCCCCAAGAAATGTCGCAGCTGAAAATAAGCGACAATAATTTGAAAAACAGGACAATCATAATCAAAGCCGAATTAAGTAATGCGAAATAAACAAGATGCAGTTTTAAGTTTTTCCTCTGTGTCCCTCCGTGAAACTCTGTGTTTAATAATTTTTACAACACGGAGTTAATTGTTACATGTTATTTATTTTGTATTCCTAATTACTCTTTTGAGTCAATAAGCACACAGATAAAACGGATGATACGGATAGACACGGTTTTTTATATTTTTGACCGTCAGTCCATCTTACTTTAACCATCTGGAAAGTTTTTGTTTGGCTTCTTTCTTTGTATTAATTTGTCCGTTTTTAGATTGCATTAAGCCTGTTTCCACTTTATCAATAAAAAGTAGTTTATCAAAAAGTTGGTCAACAGAAAACTGTTCCGGCATTTTTTCAAGCGTATCAAAGACTTGTATTCTTGTAAGCATAAAATAAAATATTAAATGTTCGACTTTGCAAATGTAGTCATTTTTGTTTGAAATCACTTTGTTGAGACTGTCTTGAAAATCAATAAGCACACAGATAAAACGGATGATACGGATAGACACGGTTTTTTATATTTTTGACTGGCTGGTAATTACGCTTTTCTAAGGTTTATGTACACCTTGAGCGCCTGTTAGATTGTTAATTTTTCAGTGAGTTATTTTCTTTCTTGATTTTCTGAAAAACAGTTTGTATCTTTGCTCCGAATTTTACGGAGACCAAGGCAGATGAATAAGTTTCCGGGATAAGCCCAAAATCGTATCCCATAAGACTGAAACAATCACTTATCTTACTGTATTACGAACAGTTCTAAAATTCGGGTCAAGTCTCTGACGGTGGAATGATAGATTAAAATGATGATAAACATGATAAAAAAAATTGTAATTGCAGCGGTTTTATGCGTCGGCTTTTTAATGCCGGTTGCAGCTCAAAAGGACGCGAAAGCGAAGGAATTGTTGGATAAATCATCGGCAGCGCTTGCACAGGCCGGCGATATTTCAGCTTATTTTACGCTTCATGTTAAGGACGAAATAAACAGGACCAACCAGGTTTTCGACGGTACAATCCTGATGAAAGGAAATAAATTCCAAATTGATACGCCCGACCGGAATATTTATTTCGACGGGAAAACGCAATGGATTTATCAGAAATCCTACAAAGAAGTGAATATTACACAGCCTGCCGGCGAGGAAATCCAGGCCTTGAATCCCAAATCAATTTTTGCAGTTTATAAGAAAAACTGCAATTATAAGTATATGGGAACAAAAACCGACATCAAGATGCGTAAAGTGCAGGAAGTAAGCATTTTTCCACAGAAAGGGGAAATTGCTCAAATCACCGTACAGATTAATGATGCCGATTATTTCCCTGTCTCGTTTCATATTTTTTATAAAAACAAAATCGAAAATATCATCCATATTAATAAATATCAAACAAAACAGAACTTTTCCGACAGTCAATTTGTTTTTGACGGCAAACAGTATCCTGATGCTGAAGTCATAGACCTTCGATAATGATTAATGAAATTAATTCTCAACTCTCAATCAAAATAACAATGGAAAAAGTAAATTGCTTAATTATCGGCTCCGGGCCTGCGGGTTACACAGCCGCCATCTACGCTTCCCGCGCCGGTTTATCTCCGGTTTTGTATGAAGGGATTCAACCCGGAGGACAATTGACGACTACGAATGAAATCGAAAATTTTCCCGGATACCCCGACGGAGTCAGCGGTTTGGAAATGATGGAAGACCTGAAAAAACAGGCGCTCCGGTTTGGCGCCGACATCCGCGCGGGTATTGCTGCAGGTTGCGATTTATCGAAACCGCCGTACAAAATAATCATAGACGGCGGAAAACAAATCGAAACGGAAGCGCTGATTATTTGTACCGGCGCAAGCGCCAAATACCTGGGTATTCCCGACGAAATCAAATATGCCGGAACGGGTGTTTCGGCCTGTGCCGTTTGCGACGGATTTTTTTACCGTAAAAAAACGGTTGCTGTCGTCGGAGGCGGCGACACTGCCTGCGAAGAAGCCGTTTATCTGGCCGGACTGGCGGGAAAAGTGTATATGATTGTCCGGAAAGATCATTTGCGTGCCGCACAGGTCATGCAGGACAGGGTATTGAATCATCCGAAAATAGAAATATTATTTAACACGAATACTTTGGGACTGTTCGGGGAAAAAGCGGTGGAAGGCGCTCATCTGGTGCGGCATACGGGAACGCCGCAGGAAGAAAAGTTCGACATCGCCATCGACGGTTTTTTCTTAGCCATCGGACATACGCCCAATTCCGCCATTTTCAAAGACTATCTGGAACTGGACGAAACCGGCTATATCAAAACGCAGGGAAGAAGCGCAAAAACAGCGATTCCGGGCGTCTTTGCAGCCGGCGACGTGGCCGACCCGCATTACAGGCAGGCGGTTACTGCGGCCGGAAGCGGCTGTATTGCAGCCATTGAGGCGGAAAGATATTTGGGTGAAAGGTAAAAGGTAAAAGGTAAAAGGTATGAAATTACGCAATAAAGGACGGATACTTTCACCCTTCACCCTTCACCCTTTACCCTTTACCCTTCGCCCTTCACCTGTTCACCATTCAAAACAACGCTTAATTAATAAAAAATATGCCTGTCAATATACCTCATAATTTACCGGCCGTTGAGATTCTCAAAAAAGAAAATATTTTTGTGATGGACAACCGGCGCGCAGCTACTCAGGACATTCGCCCCCTGAAAGTGGTACTGTTGAATCTCATGCCCGTCAAAATCGTAACCGAAACGGATTTTGTACGCCTGCTTTCCAACAGTCCGCTTCAGGTAGAAGTGGATTTGGTAAAAATGCAAACGCATGAAAGCAAACATACGCCTCCGGAACATCTGGCCGCTTTTTACAGGACTTTCGACGACGTCCGCAAGGAAAATTACGATGGAATGATTATCACGGGCGCTCCCGTTGAAACGCTTAATTTTGAGGATGTAACCTATTGGGAAGAATTGACGGAAATCATGGATTGGGCTGCAAGGCACGTTACATCGACTTTGTACATTTGCTGGGGGGCGCAGGCCGGTCTGTACCATTTCCACGGGATTAACAAATATCCTTTGGACAGGAAAAAATTCGGCGTATTCAGGCATACGCTCAATCATCCGGGCGTATCGCTTTTCCGCGGATTTGACGACGAATTTTACGTGCCTCACAGCCGGCATACCGAACTCCGGCGGGAGGATATTCTTGAAAATCCCGCGTTAAGCCTGCTTTCCGAATCGCCGGAGGCCGGCGTTTACCTCGTCATGTCGCGCGGCGGACGGGAAATTTTCGTTACCGGGCATTCCGAATACGCTCCCGAAACTTTACACAACGAGTACATGCGCGACCTTGCCAAAGGTCTTCCGATTGACATGCCGCGCAATTATTACAGGGACAACGACCCCGGAAAAGGAATTTGCGTGCGGTGGCGCGCCCATGCCCATCTTATGTTCAAAAACTGGCTGAATTACTATGTTTACCAGGCTACTCCTTTCAATCCGAAGGATATAGAACGCTTAGGCGACATTAAGGAATTGATAATTGATAATTGATAATTATTTTCTTCATTGTCAATTATCAATTATCAATTTTACAGGACGGGTTCTTTCGGTTTTCACTATGGTATCCGGCGTCGTGATGCCGGTCATCCGACAAGTTCGCACCGATCGTACTTTTCATTTTACTATTTTTCGTTAGTTTTGCGACGATTTATTTAGTAAGAAGATGAAAATACTCATTATCGAGGATGAATACAGGCTGTTAAAAACGATAGAAGAATTTTTGCTGTCGGAAAAGTTTGTAGTAGAAAAGGCAATCAATTACCATTCGGCTATCGAAAAGGCTGTAATTTACGACTATGACTGCATTTTGCTCGACATTTCGTTGCCGGGCGGCAGCGGGCTAAAAATTCTCGAAGAGATGAAGCGCGAAAACAAAACGGGCAATGTAATCATAATATCCGCCAAAAATTCACTCGACGACAAAGTTTCAGGTCTGGATTTGGGCGCCGACGATTATCTTACAAAGCCGTTTCATCTTCCGGAACTCTATGCCCGCATTAAAGCCGTGTTGCGCCGGAAAAATCCGGGTGGCAATGCGGTCGTCACACTTGGCAATTCGACGCTCAACTTAAACGAGAGGCAACTGCTCGTAAACAGTATCGACCCAAAACTTACCCGTAAAGAGTTTGACATGCTCGCCTTTCTCGTAACAAACAAAAACCGTCTTGTCACCAAAGAAGCCCTTGCGGAACACGTATGGGGCGATAATATTGATTTGGCCGACAATTTCGACTTTGTGTATTCGCAAGTCAAAAACCTGCGCAAAAAGATTAAAGAAAGCGGCTCGGATATCGTAATCAAAAACGTGTACGGAGTCGGATATAAAATGACGACATGAAACTCATCAATCACCTCATACACCGGATCACACTGTTTTTTACGATTGTGATGCTGTGCTGGTCGGCATTCTACTTCGCGCTGCAAATGAAAGAAATTCACGATGGCAACGACGAAGGACTGACCAACTTGAAGCAGGAATTTATTGCCAAAGCCAACCGTTTGCCGGATTTTGCAGAAAACATGGAACGCGAATCGCCGCTAAACCTTATCGTTAAAGAAATCTCGCAGGAGGAAGCCGAAACCGTGATGGAAAATTTTCAAACAACCCGCGTCTATTTTTCCACCGAACTCGAACAGGAGGAAGTGCGAATGTTAACTTCGGCATTTTTTTGCACACTGAATGGAAAACACTACCAGATCCAATTGTTCACGTCCACCGTCGAAAGCGACGATTTAATCGAAAACATGCTTTACCTGATGCTCGGATTGTGGATTGCGCTTATTTTGACCGTAATTATTGTTAGCAGAATCATTATTTCGCGGGCAAACAAACCGTTTTACCAACTGCTGAACGAGCTGAAAAAATTCCGTCTGGACAGCCACGCGATGATGAACTTTCCCCAAACCAAAATCGAAGAGTACAGGCAGCTGAACAGGGCGATAAGAGATTTGCTTGCCAAAAACAGGGAAGTGTTTACCGAACAAAAACAGTTTATCGAAAATTCGTCGCACGAGTTACAAACGCCGCTTGCCATTGTAATTGCCAAACTTGAGATGCTTCTCGAAAAACACCAGAATCAACAGGAATACGTCTCCGAAATAGCGTCCCTGCTGAACACGCTGAACCGTATGAAACGGCTGAACAGCAGCCTGCTGTTGCTGTCGAAAATCAGGAACTGTCAGTTTCCCGAAACGTCGGCCGTAAACCTGCGCGAGGTTGTGGAAAGCGTGCTTGCCGATTTTGAAGACCTTGCGGCTTGTAAACAGCTCGCGGTCGAAACATGCGGCGATGCTTCCCTGTGCATGCAAATGAACAGGGAGCTGGCGCATATTCTGTTCGCCAACCTCATAAAAAACGCCATTGCCCACAATGAAGCCGGTGGAAAAATTGTTGTCGCCTGCGAGGAAAACGCCATAACCGTTTCCAACAGCGGAAAGCAAGCCGTAATAAACGTTTTCGGCCGCTATCAAAACATTAGAAACGATGAAAACTCCTCCGGATTAGGGCTTTCTATCGTAAACGCCATTGCCGGCCTGTACAAACTGGAGGTAACGTACCGGTTTGAGCAGAACATGCACCATTTCAGAATAACGTTGAAATAAATTTTCATTTTTCCAGAGTCTTTCCAGAATTGCCCCCCTAACTTTGCATCATAATTTTTAATTTTAAATAAAGATAAAAATGAAAATTTCAGTAAAAATTCTAATGGCAGCAGCAAGCCTGTTTATTGTACAAACGCTTGTCGCACAAACGCCGGCAATTTCCACAAAATATACCGATACGGAAATTGTGCAAATCATCAACAACTATCGCGCGGCACATTCCCGCGATGTATTCCCGCCCGACAACCTGCAACAAAAGTTTCGGGCAGATTTTCCAAAAGCGCGGGACGTGGAATGGGAAACCGCCAACGACATTTACGAGGTGGAATTTGAAATCCGTTTTCGCGATTTCAAGGCGCTGTATGACAAAAGCGGCCATTTGCTGCTGGTTGTCGAAGAAATACGCCCCTCGGAACTGCCCGCCGTTGTAAAAAACACAGCCGAAAGCAAATATCCCAAATTTCATTTTGAGGATATAGAAAAAATTCGTCGGGGAACGGAAACGGTGTACAAAATTGAAATGGAAAAATCGTTTTCCGATACGGAAGTGAAGTTACTGGTCGATTCTGCCGGCAAAATCATGGAAGAACGGTTCGACTATTAATTGTTATATTGATGACTGAAAAATGTTCCTGAATTACATTGTCTTCCCATAAGCCATGCGAATGGCGTCTGCTACTGTTTTTGCTTCATCTATGGTGTTGTATCTTCCATACGAAATACGGATGGTAGATTTAGCCTGTTTCGGCGACAGTCCGAGTGCGAGCAGGACGTGGGAAGACTCGTATGTGCCTGAATTGCAGGCGGAACTTGTGTCATCGTTCGTTCTTGGGGTATTTGAATTTTTTTTTCATATCTTTGCGCGCAAAATTGGCATCAAAAAATGAATAGATTGAAAAGAATATTAGTCAAATACATCAATTCAAACGAATAATGGCGATCAAGAAATCCGAGTTATACAGTACTCTTTGGAAAAGTTGTGATGAGTTGCGCGGAGGAATGGACGCAAGTCAATACAAAGACTATGTGCTGGTTATGTTATTTGTAAAATATATTTCCGATAAAGCCAAAAATAATCCCGATTCGTTGATTGAAGTACCGGAAGGCGCATCTTTTGATGATATGATAGCGCTTAAAGGGAAAACAAATATTGGCGAAGAGATGAATAAAAAACTTGCCGCTTTAGCTGAAGAGAACCATTTAGACGGGATTATTAAGGAAGTCGATTTCACTGATGAAACAAAACTGGGCAAGGGAAAAGATTTAGTCGAAACAGTAAGTAATCTGATAGGAGTATTCCAGTCTTCCGGTTTGGACTTTGGAAAAAATCGTACTGCCGATGATGACTTAATGGGTGATGCCTACGAATATTTAATGAAACATTTTGCTACGGATAGCGGTAAGAGTAAAGGACAATTCTATACTCCTGCGGAAGTAAGCAGGATTATGGCAAAAGTAACAGGCATCCATAAAGAAACAAATCCCACAATTAGTATTTATGACCCAACTTGCGGATCTGCATCTTTGTTGTTACGCGCTTTTAATGAAGCGCCCAATCGAGATGGCGTTTCCTTATGGGGACAGGAAAAAGATATTATGACTGCCGCTCTTGCAAAAATGAATATGATTTTACATGGATATGATACAGCCGTAGTTAAGCAGGGAGACACATTAAACAGTCCTCAATTCATTGATGGTGAAAACCTTAAAACTTTCAATTATATTGTTGCCAATCCTCCGTTTTCACAAAAATCGTGGCTGAAAAGTGCGAAAAGAAATGACCAGTACGAACGATGGAATGAATCGGAAACAGGCATACCTCCTGAGAAAAACGGCGATTATGCTTTTCTACTTCATATAATTCGTTCTTTGAAGGAAAAAGGAAAAGGCGCCTGTATTCTTCCACATGGCGTATTGTTTAGGGGAAATGTGGAAGCTGTTATTCGGAGATACATTGTAAAACGTGGTTATATAAAAGGAATTATTGGTTTACCTGCCAATTTATTTTATGGGACGGGTATTCCTGCCTGCATAGTGGTATTGGACAAAGAAGAAGCCGCCGGACGGAAAGGGATTTTTATGATTGACGCCAAAAACGGATTTGTGAAGGACGGCAATAAAAATCGTTTACGCGAACAGGATATCCGCCGAATTGTAGATACTTGGGAGGAAGGGAAAAACATTTCTCATTTTGCACGATTCGTACCAAATGAAGAAATTGAAGGCAACGGTTTTAATTTGAATATACCCCGATATATTGAGGCTGACGATGAAGAAATCCTTCAAAATATTGAAGCACACCTCAATGGAGGAATACCGGAACACGATATAGAACAGCTATATCATTATTGGGAAGCATGTCCTGCTTTGCAGAACGCATTATTTTGTTCTTTTGGAAAAAAGGGATTAAATCAATTTGTTCCTGAAAAGGAAAATATCAGGGAGTTTATCAATAACCATTCTGATTTCAACGCTCAACATGTGGCTTTGTTTCAGAGTTTTGCCGAATGGTGCGAAATATGGTTGCCTAAATTCCATGAACTTAAACCCAACTCGTTTAATCCTAAATTGTTGATTGAAAATATTGGAAATTCTGTATTGGAAAAATTTTCCAATTCGTTACTGGTTGATAAATATGATGTTTACGACCAATTGATGAACTACTGGACGGAAACTATGCAGGATGATTTTTACCTGATTCAATCTAACGGATGGATGGCAAAAGTTGTGATTCGATCGGCAAAAAAGAAAAATGATGAAACAGCCAATAATCCGAAAAAAGCCAAAGAAGCTAAGAATATCAGCGATTTAGTGTGCGATTTATTGCCGGTGGAGTGTGTGGTAGAGAAATATTTTCAAACAGAAAAAGAAAAAATTGCTTTTCTGGAAGAAAAATTAGCTAATACCGAAACAGAATTGAATGAACTGTGTGAAGAACACGCAGACAACGCCTTAGACCCGGCTAACTTCAACGGTAAACTGAACAAAGCCAATGTACAAAAACGCTTAAAAACAGCTGAAAATGAGGAAATCACCGTATTACAAACTTATCTTGATTTATCGGACGTAATTGCCGATTATAAAAAACAGCTGAAAGTCGTAAATGCCGATTTACTTAATTCTGTATTAAATAAATACACAACTCTTTCGGAAGATGAGATAAAAGACATAGTTACTAATAAATGGACGTCTGCTTTCGGGAATCGTTTGGCAGCTGAAATTCAACGTACAAGTCAATCATTGAACAGTCGTTTAATGGATTTGCAAGAACGCTACGACCAAACTTTGCCCGAAATAAATGACGAAGTAGCGCGTTTGGAAAAGAAAGTGCAGCAACATTTGGACAAAATGGGATTTGTTTTTTTGCAGGATGACAGCAAAAAAAGAAAAATAAAAGAGAATTGAATGGCAATAAAAAAAGGATATAAGCAAACGGAAATCGGCATTATCCCCGAAGATTGGGAGGTGAAATGTGTAAAAGAAATTTTTGTCTTTCTTTCTACCGCGACTTATTCGCGATCACAATTAGGAAACACTGGCAAAATTCAATGTTTACACTATGGCGATATTCATATAAAATATAATAATTTTGTTGATTTTAATAAAATAGAATTGCCCAAAATCCTAAATCAAAGAAATACAAAATATGCTTTATTGCAGGATGGTGATATAGTAATGGCTGATGCCTCTGAAGATTATGTTGGACTTTGTAAAAGTATAGAAATTAAAAACATAAAAGAAACAAAAGCAATTTCTGGATTACATACCATTTTATTAAGAGAAAAAGGTAAAGAATTTGCAAATGGATTTAAAGGCTTTCTTTTTGATATTTTCTTTGTAAGAAAGCAATTAGTTGATTTGGCAACAGGAATGAAGGTTTTTGGCGTTTCAAAGAAAAATTTAGAATCAATTCTTTTACCCATCCCCACCTTCCCTGAGCAAACCGCCATAGCCACTGTTCTATCCGATACCGACGCCCTTATCACTGCTTTGGATAAACTGATTGTTAAAAAGAAACTGATAAAACAAGGGGCAATGCAACAACTACTTACAGGGAAAAAACGCTTGTCTGGATTTTCAGGCAAATGGGTGGAGAAAAAGTTGGGAGAGATTGGAGAAATTGGACGTGGGAGAGTAATTAGTCATAACGAAATTTCTAAATCAACAGGAAATAAATATCCCGTTTATTCTTCCCAAACACAAGATAATGGAATTATGGGGTATATTGACACTTATGATTTTGAGGGGGAGTATTTGACATGGACGACTGATGGAGTTTATGCAGGCAAAGTTTTTTATAGAACTGGCAAATTTAATTGTACTAATGTTTGTGGAATAATCAAATTAAAAAATGATTATACCCCTTTTGTGGCATATTTGCTGGATACTATTACTCCTCAATATGTATCAAAGAATTTAGCAAACCCTAAACTAATGAATGATGTTATGAAAAGTATTCTAATTCCTTTACCTGAATATGATGTTCAAGTTTATATCGCCACAATCCTCTCCGACATGGATGCAGAAATCGCTGCATTAGAAACTAAACGAGATAAGTACAAACAGATAAAATCAGGAATGATGCAGGAATTACTGACGGGAAAAATACGGTTGATTAAAAATGTTCAACAAGAGCAAACAGTTGAATTAAAGCCGAAAAAGATAAATCATAACGATCAAATCAATGAAGCGGTTGTTATCAGTTTTCTTGTTTATAAATTTGGAACAAAAACATATCCCTTATCTCGATACCGCTATACAAAATATGCTTATTTGCTTCATCGACAAGTGGAACACGAAGCCAAAGGTTTTCTCAAACACGCTGCCGGTCCTTATAAATCCGAAAACAGATACAAAGGCGGGGAAGGCATTGCATTAAAAAATCAATATATATCAAAAGTTCCAAATCCCCAAAGCGGAAAAGATGCTTTTGTCGTAAATGAGCATATAGAAAAAGCATTATCTTATTTCTATGAATGGTATGGAACGAATATCCAACAATGGATAGAGCAGTTTCGGTATTATAAAAATGATGATTTGGAAGTGTTAACCACAGTAGATGAATCTATTTGTGATTTGGAGAAACAGAACAAACTCATTAATATAGATAGCATTAAGGAATATATTCGTTCTATTCCTCAATGGAGGGCAAAATTGGATAAAGCCTGTTTCAATGATTTCAATATTCAGGAAGCAATCAATAAAAGTTACCAATTATTTGGAGAATAAAGATATGGACACGCACATCGGCGAAAAAGAATTTTATACCCAAAAGCGATTAATCGAGCTGTTTGAAAATCGATTAGGCTACACTTACCTCGGCAACTGGAAAGACCGTGAAGGTAACAGTAATATCGAAAAAGAACTTTTGAAAAAGTATCTTCAAAAAAAACAGTATGTCGATTCTGACATTCAAAAAGCGATTGACATTTTCAAAAGAGAAGTCAATACAACGAGTAATGGACTGTATCAAGTTAATTTAAATGTTTACGGTTTGTTACGATATGGAGTCAATATTTTGCCGGAGGCGGGAGAAAATAGAAAATATGTCCATTTGATTGATTGGAAAAAACCTTGGGAAAACGATTTTTACATTGCCGAAGAGGTTACTGTTCACGGGAAAAGCGCTAAACGTCCCGATTTGGTAATTTATGTCAATGGCATTGCAATTGCCGTTATCGAATTGAAACGCAGTACTGTATCCGTTCATAATGGAATCAGGCAAAATATAGATAATCAAAAAGATTTGTTTATTCAATCGTTTTTTACAACCAATCAACTCATTTTTGCAGGAAACGATACCGAAGGTTTGTATTATGGCGTAATTGAAACACCTGAAAAATTCTGGCTGCACTGGAAAGAAGCAAACCCTGATGAAACCAACGAATTAGACAGAAGTATATTGCAATTATTTGATAAAAAACGATTATTGGAATTAATTCACGATTTTATCATATTTGATGCTGGAAAGAAAAAAGCCTGTCGTCCTAATCAATATTTTGGGGTAAAAGCGGCACAACCCCGTGTTCGAAAAAAAGAAAGCGGGATTATCTGGCATTCGCAAGGTTCAGGGAAATCGCTGACTATGATTTGGCTTGCTCAGTGGATTCATGAAAATGTGGACGACGCCCGCGTGGTTATTATTACCGACCGCGACGAGTTGGACAAACAGATAGAAAACGGTTTTAAAAACACAGGTGAAAAAATTGTTCGTGCTACAAGCGGATATCAACTAATTGGAATGTTGAATAATGCCAATCCATGGCTGATATGTACGCTCATTCACAAATTCGGACGCAATCATTCTGAAGAAGAATTTAATTTGTACGGAAAAAAAAGCCTGAAAACCATTGAGCAATATTTAAATGAAATTACTCAATCGCTGCCTGAAAATTTCAACGCCAAAGGGAACATCTTTGTTTTTGTGGACGAATGCCATCGTACACAAGGCGGCTATATGCACGAAGCCATGCGGAAAATTATGGGAGATGATGTTATGTTGATCGGTTTTACAGGAACTCCTTTGTTGAAAACCGACAAAAAAACCTCACTGGAAACTTTTGGCTCATATATTCACACCTATAAATTCAACGAAGCAGTAGATGATAAAATAATTCTGGATTTGCGTTATGAAGCAAGAACCGTAGAGCAGTATCTCGGCGATAAAACTAAGATTGACGAATGGTTTGAACAGCGTACTGCGAGTTTGTCGAAAAGTGCGTCGGCACAGTTAAAACAACGTTGGGCGCGTATGGAAAAACTGTTCAGCAGCAGAGAACGTATCCAGCGTATTGCCGCCGACATTTGTCAGGATATGGATACCAAACGCGCTTTGAGCGCTGATTATGGTAACGCAATGCTGGTTGCCGGCAGCATTTATCAGGCATGTCGTTATTGGGAAATATTTCAGGAAACAACATTGAAGGGACATTGTGCTGTTGTTACAAGTTATGGCGCAGAACTCAGCAATTTGAAAGGCAATTCTGTTGGCGAAGGTAAAACGGAAGAAGAGTTCAAATACGAAATTTACCGGAAGATATTAGATGGGAAAAACCCTGAACAATACGAAGAATGGGCAAAAGAAGAATTTGTGAAAAATCCGGCGTCAATGAAATTGTTGATAGTTGTAAATAAATTGCTTACAGGATTTGATGCGCCGCCTGCAACTTATCTTTATATTGACAAACCCATGCGCGACCATGATCTTTTTCAGGCGATTTGTCGAGTAAACAGAGTAAACGGGGAAGATAAAGATTTTGGTTATATTATTGATTATCAAGATCTATTTCAGTCAATTACTTCATCAATTCAGGACTATACGTCCGAAGCATTTGACTCATACGAGCAGGAAGACGTGAAAGGTTTACTTACCAATCGTCTGGAAGAAGGGAAAAAATCGTTGGAAGAAGCATTGCAAGCAGTTATTACGCTTTGTGAAGTTGTTTTTCCACAAACAAGGGAAAATTTCTTCGCCTATTTTGTTTATAAAGAATCTACATCTTTTGACTTGCAAATAAAAGAGATGGAAGACAACGCCGAAAAACGGGAAAAACTGTATAAACTTGTCAATATGCTTGTTTGCAGGTATATAGATGTAGCCCATGACATGCCAAAAATAGGATATACTTCGGAAGAATCCGCAAAAATAAAAGAACAGGTTGATTTTTATAATGATTTGAAAGACGAGATAAAACTAAAAAGCGGCGATTATTTAGACATAAAGATGTATGACCCTGCTATGCGCCAGTTGATTGATGCATACGTCAGAGCCGAAGACAGCGAAATTCTCATCAATTTTGACGATATTTCGTTTCTGGACTTAGTCGCACTGGAAGGAGAGGGCGCTATAAACAAATTACCGCAAATCATAAAAAACAGTGTTCGTTCTATTGCCGAAACATTGCAGGCGAATATACGGAAAGTTTTTATTTACGAAAGACCCAATAATCCTGCCTATTATGATAAATTGTCGGAAATCCTGCAAAAATTGATAGACGATGTAAAACAGGAAAAAATTACTTATAAAGAACATATTGGTAAATTAATTGAACTAATCCGGAAACACAGGAATAAAACACACTTCGAATATCCTGATTCAATGAATACGGATGCGATGAAAGTCTTGTACGACAATTTAAATAATAATGAAGATTTGGCTGTCAATGTGCATAATGCTATAATTACCTATGCTATGGATGGCTGGAAAGACGGTATTCCACTAACTAAAATAAAAAGAGTACGTCGAGCTATCGCCAAAGCCATGCAGCTTGACGAAAACGCTTCGGAGGTAACAGCCATTTTAAATATAGCCAAAACCCAAAAAGAATATTGATGGAATATATAAATATCAATAATATTAATATTGAAGTTGAATATAAACCTATTAAAAATATTCATTTGTCTGTTTATCCGCCAAATGGCAGAGTACATATTTCTGCTCCTGAAACGATGAAAAAGGAATCTGTTCGTTTATACGCAATTTTCAAATTGTCATGGGTAAAACGGCAAATCGAAAAAGTGCAAAATCAGGAAAGGCAAACGCCACGCGAATATGTATCCGGAGAAAATCACTACTTTAAGGGGCTTCGATACAGATTAAATGTTATAGAACGAAATGCATCTCCAAAAATAGAATTGCAAGGACGACGATATATTAAGATGTATGTACGTCCCGGTTCGACTATCGAAAAAAAGGAGGAAGTTTTGCGCGAATGGTATCGGGACGAATTGAAACAAATCTTAAAGCCTATGGTGTCGAAATGGGAGAACATTTTACAAGTTAAAGTATCGTACTGGGAAGTTAAACAAATGAAAACACTTTGGGGCAGCTGTAATACACGGACAAAAAGGATTATCTTCAATCTCGAATTGGCTAAAAAACCTGTCTATTGCATAGAATATATTGTTACCCATGAACTTGCACATCTGATAGAACGATTACACAATGCTACTTTTACCGCTTTGCTTGATGTTCATTTACCGGATTGGCAACGGTTAAAAGATGAATTGAACGAGTTTACCGTGTGAAATCGACGATAAAAAAAGTCGTTTTTTTACACAAGTCGTTTTCGCAATTATCTGTACGGCAACGAGCTGACCTTTTCCATGCCGCTCACCACCGAAGACCTCGCCGCCATCGACCGTCAGCGCCACGAAGATTTTGAGGTGCAGGCGCGCGAAGTGGAATCTATACGAACTGCCAAATATCTTCAATCAGTAAATTATCAAATGTTTTAATCTGGTTTTTCAGAATATCTTCTGTTTGCATATTGGGACGGATGTCGCAGTAATAAACACCGTCGAGCGGGTTAAGTTTTACGGTGTAACCTTTAAAATGTCCGGACAGGAAACCGATAGTGATTTTCGTTTTGCGAAACAATAATTGCCTGCAAATTATCGCTGATATAATTCAGATATTCGTCACAAAATTTAATGTATGCTTTCAGGTCGGCAAAATTGCTTTTATCCTTTGCTTTATCGACAAGTTGCTTCAGTTTCATCTTATTGAATTTCTACGTTTAATGTTTTCCATATCGTATTGCATCCATTTTTCAATACTCCATTCTTCGACACGATTAATGCGGTCGGCTGCCCAATCCAGATATTCCGGCGAAAGGTCGCAGGCAATCCATTTCCTCCGGAGTTGTTCGGCGCATACCGGCGTTGTTCCCGACCCGCAAAATGGGTCTAAAACCGTATCGCCAACATGGGACGATGCCAGTATCAGTTTCCGTAGAAGTTCTTCCGGTTTTTGCGTTGGATGTGGTGTTTTCTCGTGCATTCCGTTGCATAAGACAGGATTGGTATTGTTTTCAACAACAACGTTTACTCGCTCTCCTTTTAATTGAATTTCGCCGAAAAAGGTGGGAACTTCTTTTCTTCTTATCATCGCAGTATGCATACTTTCACTTTATTTCTCTTATTCCTTTTCCTCCGTTTTCGCCTTTCTACCCTTCAAATCATGTATCCTGCGAGACCATACCGGCTCATTACTGTCGAAATGCGCCAACACGGCATTCGACATATTCAAATAATTACTCTGTGAAATTTTCATATCAATTCCTTTTTAATTTATGTAATGAATGTACTAAAATATCTCTTATTGT
>JAIRNV010000233.1 GCA_031257875.1 Dysgonamonadaceae bacterium | reverse complement strand
GTTTCACGGAGTGGACTTCACGGAGGGACACGGAGTTGATGGTTACAGGTTATTTATTTTGTATTCTTTAATTGAGAATTGAGAATGAAGAAAATAATTATCAATTATCAATTCCGGATCGCAGGGCAACGTCGAGCGGAGACAAAGGATAATTGATTCAGGATTGTTTTGAACGCGAATTGCGCAAATTACGCACATTTTACATTTGAATTTTATAAAATAAATTCGCGTAATTTGTGTAATTCGCGTTCAAAACAGAGCTTTAGACATTTTCGTACCGGGACGAAAGTCTCAAAAAGTCGTCAGGACATTTGCAACCGCGGTTGCAAACTCCAAAAAGTCGTCAGGACATTTGCAACCGCGGTTGCAAACTCCAAAAAGACGTCAGGACGTTTGCAACCGCGGTTGCAAGCCCCAAAAAGTCGTCAGGACGTTTGCAACCGCGGTTGCAAGCCCCAAAAAGTCGCCGGGACGTTTGCAACCGCGGTTGCAAGCCCCAAAAAGTCGCCGGGACGTTTGCAACCGCGGTTGCAAGCCCCAAAAAGCCGTCAGGACGTTTGCAACCGCGGTTGCAAGCGCCAAAAAGTCGTCGGGACGTTTTCGTACCGGTACGAAAGTCCCCCAAAACGGGAGCGCAGTCAAACTGTTTACCCGTAACTCATATTTATAAGTAATGCGAAATAAACAGGATATTGCAGTTTTAATCTTTTCCTCCGTTGATTGTTGCTTGTTATTTATTTTGTATTCCTTAAGCAGAACCTTGTCGCAACAGGAGGGATTCCCGCCTGCACGGGAATGACAGGGCATAACAAAGAAATAATTTCAAGATAATTGCTATCTTTGCAAACAGCAAATTTTAAGTAAATGTAATTTATGATAATCATTTATTCCCCTGAAGAAAATACCAAACGGCTGAACCATATCTGTCAACATATTTTTGAAAATATATTGTGTACGGAATTTAAGATTGTGAATGAAAAAGCCGGTTATCTTCGGCAAACCGGCGCATGTATCAACTATTCCAAAGAGCCGTTGCATCACGGTTTACAGATAATTCCACAAGGACTGCTGTCCGAAACAGGCATTCCTGAAATTCATGACATGGAAGCGTCCCGGTGGAAAAATTTTTTCTGTTTTTTCGGACAAAAAGCGGGACATATCCCGTTTGACCTTTTTTCTGCGGCTTTTTATTTATTGACGTCCTGCGAAGAATATACCATAAAGCAAACCGACGAGCATGGCCGTTTCGATGTAAATTCATCCCTGCTTTACCGGAACGCTTCGCTGGAAATTCCGCTTGTCGACCGCTGGGCATACGGCTTGAAAGAAGAACTGGAAAAAAGGTATCCCGATTTCAAATGCAAACTTCGGGAATACCGTTTTATCAGTACCGTCGACGTCGATTATCCCTTTTTGTACCGGTATAAAGGATTTATTAAAAGCACGGGAGCAATGCTCCGGGATTTGCTGAAATTCGATTTTCGCAGCATGGGAGAGCGTTTGCGGGTCATTTCCCGCCTTGTGCCTGACCCTTACATGCAAACCGTTGAAGAAACGGATGATTTTCATAAAAAAGCGGGACGGACGTATTATCTGTTTGTCCTGTTGGGAAAAAGCGGAAAATACGGCAGGAGCACGGTTAAACCGACCGTTTATTACGACAACTGGTTGAAAAACATGGAAAAAGTAACCGTCGGTCAACACCCGTCGTATGATACCTGGTTAAATCCCGATTTATTAATACGGGAAAAAAAAGAACTGGAAGAAATGTTAGGCCGGCAAGTGACGGTCAACCGCCGGCATTATCTCAGGATAACCTGTCCGCAATCTTTCAGGGAATCAATACTTGCCGGATATAAAGAAGACTTTTCGTTCGGTTTTGCCCGGGCGCCCGGTTTTCGTTCCGGGACGGCGATACCGTATTATTTTTACGATGTCGAACAGGATACACCGAGCGATTTGCTGATACGGCCTACCATCATGATGGATTCGACCCTGATCATCCATTTGGGATTCAGTCCGGGATACGCTCTGCTGAAAATAAAACAGTTGGCCGATGAATGTAAAAAATCGGGAGGAGATTACCTTTGTCTCTGGCACAATTCCAATCTGGCGGGAAAGAAAAACAAACTGTGGAAGGATGTATTTATTGCTTCGTTTAATTATGCTGTTTCGCTGGAAAATCCCGGCTTTCTTCCCCTTAATAATTCACAGAAAGATTTCACATGAAACTCCTCATCTATCAAACCGCATTCGGACAGTTCCTTTACAATATACCACAACATCGGCGCTAACGGCGGCGGCGAATACGTCATCGAATACACGCCGATGATGGATATTCGCGGCTGAAAGATTATTTATACTTCACGCGGTATGGTTTTGTGCATTACAGGTCCCCTGCCGGCAATAATCCCGTCACCTTATTTATCTTAAGTCTCAAAAGAGTAATTAGAACACGGATGAAACGGATAACACGGATTTTCACTGCATATTTCTTTTTGCAGAAAAACGTAATTATCGGCTTACCGCTCTAAATTCTTATTATTATTAATTTCATTTAAAGGAATCGGAAACAGGTAATACTTACTGTTTGGCAACAGTTCCGTGCCGTCGGGAAACCGGGTTATCCAATGCCCTCTTACAGTTATGGTCGCACCTTTATCATCGACAAAAGTTTCCGCCGTTTCCCTGCGGACAGGCGCTGTTTGCAGTCGCAGAATGTCGTACAGGCGAAAACCTTCACCCCAGAGTTCGCGGCGCCGTTCGAGCAGGATTTCGTCAATAAGCCGGCTTTCGGTGAACGCGGCGGCATCCAAACCGGCAAGATTACGGTTACGGCGCAATTCGTTCAATGCTGCCGCAGCGCCCGCGAGGTCATGCAGTCGGGCTTTGCTTTCGGCTTCGATAAGAAGCATTTCCGACGAACGCATTAAAACGATATGGGCGTCATGGTCGGGATATTTGTTTCTGAATTTCCTGTAGCGGTAATGTCCGTATAATGCTTCTGCCGATTGGGTTGCAATCTCAAACAGGGATTTGCGTACATCATTGCCGTCAAACAGAGCGACAAAATGCGGGTCGGGAATGATGCTGCTGTATCCGTAATAGAGATTTGTTCCCGCTGCGTCTGTAGTATAAGGCGTTGTTTCGATGTAAGACATATAGGATGCTCCGCCCAGGTTTTGCGTGCGCGTTTGCGGGTGTCCCCAAATCCATTCGGGGTTGCTTACATCGTTGAAACCTTCGGTATATTGCCCGGCCGTCATAACGGGATAGCCGTCACGCGCTTTGGCGGCGTATTGAGCGGCGAGATTCCAGTTTTCGAGCGTCAGGTAGGTCCGGGCAAACAAACCGTAAACGACATTGAGGTCGGGACGGTTTTTGACTGTCCGCCCGTATCCCGGCAGCAACCGTTCGGCTTCGCTCAAATCGCTCAATATCTGCTCGTAAATTTCACCGACCGGCGACAGCGGTTGAGGCTCGGTACCCGGCGTTGTGGGTGAAGTATAAACGGGTACGGCTTTTGCATCCGGATCTTTGACGTAAGTAAACTGATACTGGCGCACCAGATTCAGGTAGTTGAAAGCGCGGAGAGCATACGCCTGGCCTTTGAGATGACGGAATTTCTCACCGCTGTCTTCGTTGACATTGGCAATGATATTATTGAAATGGTCGATGGAAGTGTATTGCAAAGTCCAGAAAAACAGACAGCGGCGGGTAGTGTTGTCGAAAGGGTCGCGGTAGGGATACGAATCGCGGTATCCGTAGCGTCCGTCGCGGGCAAAAGCGTCTTCGCCCATGACCTCGTGGGTAAGGAAAATGGTGGGCAAGCCCGGATTATCCTGTGAAGTACTGTTTTCCATCAGGAAACGTATAGCCCCGTTAACGAATGCGTCGATATTATCAACAGAGTTATATACTTCCGGCGTAGTGATTTGGGTTGCCGGATACGTTTCGAAAAATTCTTCGTTACATGATGAAGTAAGTAATAATACGAAAAAAGGTATGTAAATAATGATTCGTTTCATGCAAGTTATTATTTAAAATGATACATCAATTCCAAAAGAAAAAGCCTTTTGAGCAGGATAGCGGTAATAGGTCGTCCCTGAAACCGTTTGTTCGGGGTCAAGCCCCTTATGCGCAAAAAAAGTCAGCAGATTCTCGCCGGAAGCGCGTAATTTCACGTTTCTCAGCGACAGGACATTCAACAGTTTCTTCGGCAATGAATACGAGAAATCAAACTGTTTCAGGCGGGCATACGTTGCGTCGAACAAAAACCGTGTCGAAGGAATTGTATTCCAGGGGTCGGTGATGTATGTGAGGCGGGGAAAATCAGTATTCCTGTTTTCCGGCGTCCACCTGTTCAGCGCTTCTTTCGACCAGGCGCGTCCCGGAGCGGAACCCAAATGCATAATCATGGGCTGGTCGCCATCAAAAATCTTACCGCCTATATGATAGGAAAATAAAAAAGAGAGTTCAAAACCCTTATATGTAAACGTGTTATTCCAGCCTCCATACAGGTCGGGCAATGAACTTCCCTGAAAATACGGTGTGGCTTCGGTCTGGTTTTCGGTAACGGTTCGTCCCGTCACATTGCCGTCGGCATCAAGTTCGTCCTTATACCATGTTGCCTTGCCGTTTTCGGGATTGACGCCCGCCCATTCCTTCATGTAAAAATCATAAACCGAACCGCCTTCGACCATTTTCTTGGTATTGCCGTACTGACCTATCGATCCGGTAAGGATTTCTTCCTGCGGCAACTTGGTTATTTTATTGGTATAATGACCGAAATTGAGATTGGTATTCCATCCGAAATCTTTGCTTCGAATAATCGCTACCTGAATTTGCCCGTCAATGCCACGATTGCCAAGCGAACCGATATTAGCGTCAATCCCGCTGTAACCGGTTGAGGGAGACAAAGGCTTGTTGAACAGCAAATCTTTCGACTGACGGTTGTATAGATCAATCTGGGCAACCACGCGACTGTTGAACAGTGCAATATCAACGCCGAAGTTGAGATTGAGGTTGGTTTCCCATTTCAAGTCCGGCGTGGGAAGAGCGGACGGAAGCAGTCCCAGCCGGTCTAAACTGTTGTAAATCGAATAAAACCCTCCGTAGGCGTAATTGCCAACATTGTCGTTGCCTTGCGCTCCGTAACTGAAACGCAGGTTCAGATTGTCTATCTCTTTAACGGATTTGAGAAATTCTTCGGATGTAACGTTCCAGGAAGCGCCCACCGACCAGAAATTACCCCATCGCGACTGTTTGCTGAAACGCGAAGAACCGTCGCGGCGGAAACTTGCCGAAAAATAATAATGATGTCCGAAATCATAATCAAGTTTACTCAACCAGCTTGCCAGACGGTAATCGCTCGAAGTTCCCGAAAAAGCGCCGCTGGTAGTACCCGCCGAAGGTTCGGTTTTTCCAAGCACCTGAAACCCCGAACGGTTTCCCGACAAGGACGACGAATTGGCGACATATATTTCGGGACCTGCAAGAAGATTGAAGAAATGTTTGTTTTGAACGTCCAGCGAATAATCAATAAAACTGTTTATTGTGTAATTGAAACTTCTGCTTCCGCTCCGGCTTGCCGAGCCTGCGCCTTCGGTGATAACCCCCGTGCTGTAATAGGAATGGGAATAAGCGTGTGAAGTTCCCGCGCTGTAATCGACACTTGCTGTTGTTTTTAACAATAAGTCTTTCAGGAAAGTAATAGTAGCGTTTGTTCTGAGGGAAACAGCATCGCTTTGGCTGCCGAATATACTGTGTTCCGCCGTACCGAGTACATTTTGCCCGCTACAGGCGGTAGTCGGACGCCACACGCCGTAATCGTATTTCTTATTACCTTTTTCATCCAGTACATAAGTGCCGTCGGGGTTGCGTTCGTAAACGGGGTAAATATTGGATATCAGCCGCTGGAAATTGGCATAATTACCCATACTGCTGTCGGTTTGCGGAGGCGATTTCCGGAAACTTGTCGAGGCGGCTACATTGGCTCCCGCTTCAAACCAGTTGTTTACTTTCGACTGTACGCTTGTCCGCAAATGATAGCGTTCGTATTCGGACGTGATAATCCATCCGTTTTCGTTCAGATAACCGCCCGAAAAGAAATACTTTGTGTTGGCGCTCCCGCCGCTGATGCTCAGGTCATACTGTTGCCGGATGCCTTGCCGGGATATGGCTTCGCCCCAGTCGTCGTTCCACAAGGGCGTAGCGCCGTCGGCTAATTTACCGTCAATACCTGCCGGATTGGGATATTGCGGCCCGAAGATATTGACTTTCAATGAGCCGCCGACTAAATAATCCGAGGCATATTGCGCTGCTTCCACCGCTGTTTTTCCCTGATCTTCCTGTGTGTTGCGGATGGCTTCCCATTGCAGTTCGTAGTATTCCTGCGGCGTCAGATATTCGTAATCTTTCACTGCACGCCCCGTATATCCGTAAGACGCCGAGAAATTGACGGCGGCCTTGGCATTCAGGTTTCCCAACTTGGTCGTAATCACTATCACGCCATTAGCGCCGCGAGCGCCGTAAAGGGCGCTGGCTGTGGCGTCTTTCAGCACGGAAATGGATTGAATGTCTTTCCCGCTTATGTTGTCGGCGCTTGCTCCCGGAATACCGTCCACAACATACAGAGGCGACGTGGATGCATTAACCGAACCTATTCCGCGCACGTATAAAGAAGCGTCATCACCCGGCTGCCCTGCCGAAGCAATGGATTGCAATCCGGGAACTGTTCCCTGCAATGCTTTTCCTACGGTGGTAACCTGCAATTTCTCCAGTTCTTTAGGTCCGACAACAGCTACCGAACCCGTGTAACTTGACTTCTTTACCGTAGTATAACCTACCACAACCACTTCATCAAGTATGTTTCTGTTTTCGGAAAGGACAACAATAACCGTTTCCGTGGATTCGTAAATGTCGACTTCCTGCTTTTTATAACCCAAATAATCAATAGAAACGGTAACCGGGAGCGACTGGACATTGAGGAAAAAGTTTCCGTCCGTGTCGCTGACTGTCCCCGCTCCTTTTGAACCAACGAGTGAAATGGCGGCTCCGATAACGGGTTCCTGCGTTTTTTCATCCAGAACCTTCCCGTTTATTCTCACTCCGTTTCCCTGTGCATAGCCGGAAAACGGGAGAAAAACGGTTGCTAATAATAGAAAATTTATTGCTTTTGTCATGATTTTATATATTTGACCTCCCCCCAATCCCCTCCGAAGGAGGGGGAGTAGCGGTTTCTATCTCATCACCTTTCCCAAATCAAGGAAAAGTCACTCCCCTTCCTTTGGAGGGGGTTGGGGGAGGTCTGGAGGGGTTGAGGGGGAGGACTGAAAAGTTTTTTAATCCTTATAATGATAATAAAACTGCGGATGAATGCGGTATTTATCCGGGTCGTCGCGCACGATGCGCCCTTCTATTTTCTGTTCGGAAATAAACAGGTTGTAGATGGGGCAGACTTCCTCTACGGCGTCGCGCAGGGCTACGATTTCGTCATAGCTGTGCGGCGATCGGTAGTGCGCCGTGTAATGAATCCCGTGCGGCCAGGCCGGTACGTCTTCAAATCCCGGACGGCCTGCGCGCGGGTCGTAGATGGCTTCTGCCGTAATATATAAGGTATCAAGCGCTATCTCGCGCGAAGCGGCCTGAATCTCGGTGATATGCGTGATGCAACTCGTGAGCGCTCCCAGCTGGTGTTCCAGGGAACTTGGGCCAAGGTCGCCGCCGGCAAATAGCGGCAAGTTGTCGTGGATAAAGTTGAAATGGCGGATATGCACTTTACGCGCTCCCGAAGCAGGGTCAAATTCCACGTGCAGGCGGTCGAGTTGGGGATGCTGTTCATGTCCGGCGAGGAGGTCGACAGCATCGGGCCGGCGTTTGTTTGCCTGGCGGGCAGTTGTCCGCCAAAGCAGCGCCGCCCGTTTGTACTTGAGGTATTCGCGCAGTCCGGGCTGGCAGGGCGGCTCGAAAGTCAAATCCTTGGGCGTTTGCCCGTAGTCTATATCGCCCGTTACGACCTGCTTAATTGAAGCGATGTTGAAAGCGGGAGAATGCTGCTCTGCCAGAATGCGCACTTCTTCCAACTCTTCGTCGGTAGCCGGCGATTTTACATAAATCGTGTAAAAGAGGTTGTGCGGATGAACAATCCGCACAGCGGGCGGCACCGAGTCGCGGCGGCTGGTAATTGATACGCCGAGCGAGTCAATACGCACGCCTTTGAGAGCCGCTTGACTCAGATAGCTGTCGGCCAGGTCGCTGGCAATAGCGGTCAGGGACGATTCGGGAGAACCGGGACCGAGGCTGTAACCGGCAAACGAATAGTCGCTGTCGCTGATAATCTGGTGACCGCGGATGCGGATGCGACGCACGCCGGCGCGCTGTTCGGCCGTTGTACGAACCTCCAGCCGGACAGGTTGAATTTGGTCGGAAGGCGTTTTTTCGAGTGTTTGGATGGCGGTCAGGCGGCGCTTCTGGAAATCGGGAAGCGTCGGTTGAGCGCCGTCGCCGGAGCGGTTGCAGGATGCAATCACTGTCAGTAGCAGCAAGAGGCTGCAGGTGTTTGAAAATTGTTTCATACGTAAATAAATTAAAAATTTGGAATTCCCGCCTGCGCGGGCATGACAGTACATTACCTGTCCGTCCACCCCGGTTCGTAATTTCTGTACGGGTTTTCGGTGACGGTACTGCCGTCGTAGCCGTAGTTCTGCCACAAAAGTTCGGGAGCGATGTCGCGTTGTGTCTTGGGGATAGGGAAACGGTAGTAATACGGTTGAACATTCTGCTTGAGGTATTTCGCGTCTATCCATCCGTTGGAAACAGCCTCTTTCAGCGTTTTTACAAAGATGCGCCAACGCACAAGGTCAGTCCACCGGTTTTGCTCGTAAGTAAGTTCAAAAACCCGTTCCTGTTGAATCCGTTCCTTGAACTGTTCATAATTCAATCCTGCCGGGAGGTCGGCAACGGCCGACGCCGCGGTTACAGGAAACTGACGGAATGCACGGCGGCGCACCTGATTGATGGCATCGTATGCTTCGGCGTTTGGCGCACCGTCGCGCTCGTTGATAGCTTCGGCTTTCAGAAGCAATACTTCGGCGTAACGGATAACGGTACGGTTGATGTCGCGGACGGTTGCCGTATTACTGATGTTCGTTGTATCGACATATTTACGGTAGCGCACGCGGTCGAATACGAATACGGAGTCGGGATGTTGCTCGTCGGGATTGCGGTATTCCTTTATATAGGTACCCCGTTTGCGCTGGTCGCGGTCGTCGAAGTCGTCGTACCATTTATTGGAAGTAGCGTAGACATGGGGCAACTTTGCGGGATCGTTGGAAAATCCGTTGATGAAAGAACAGTGTACAAGGTGGTTGCCGCCGTCGCCGGGCGCATACTGTCCCTGCAGGTGCTGTACGGAGAAAACGGATTCCTTACCGTTGCGATTGTAGTTTCCCCAGTTATCAATGAAATTTTCCTCCAGCGAGTAGCCGGTAACGAGGTCTGCATAGCGCACCGATTCGGCGTAACGTTCCTTCGCCTTTTCCGTAAGCGTCGATGTTTGTCCCCATACCAGATAAACTTTTGACAGATATGCGCAGGCAGCCCCTTTTGCGGCGCGTCCCCTGTCGGTTGCCGGATATTCGGCGGCTGCGGGCAAATACTCTGCCGCATAAAGCAGGTCGTCCACAATTTGCCGGTATACCTTTTCAATGTCTTCGCGCGGCGCGGTTGCACCGTCCACGTTGTGTAAAACAAGAGGCACTTCCCCCCAGAGCTGTACCAGGTAGAAATAGGCATAAGCGCGCAGGAAGCGGGCTTCGCCCTGCAAACGCCTGCGCAGGTCGGACGCTTCGCCTGCCTTGTCCACAACGTCATTGGCACGCGTTACTATCTCATACAGGTTTCTCCAGACAGTAAGAACATAGGAATTAGTCGGTTCCCAGTTCAGAACGCCAAGCAGATAACCGCCGGAGTTTTCATTTTCGGCATTTGCTTCGAGGTCTGAGGTCAGGTCTATTACATATCCCAGGGCTGTACTGATGCGTACATTAGGGTAATACACACCGTCGGTGAGCGCAATGGCGTCTGCATCCGATGCGGGAAAGTTGCTGCCGGCGAGTTGTCCGAGCGGTGTTACGTCGAGGTCATCGCAAGAAAAAAATGTTGCAGACAACACGACTGATAAGATATGGATATATTTTTTCATTTAATTTTTTTATTTAAAAATTCTGACTTTAATAAGATAAATTCACACCCAAAGAGATTGTTTTTGCAATCGGGTAACCAAAGCCTCCTCCTGTTTCGGGGTCAAAGCCGGTGAATTTGGTAAACGTGAGCAGATTTTGGCCGGAAAGGAAAACGCTGAATTTTGCCGATGGCGCTGTCGCAATTTTTACAGGCAAAAGATAACTTAACGTAATATTTTTTAGCCGCAGGAAAGCGCCGTCTTCCAGATAGCGGCTCGTGGTATAGGTTGCAGAGGTAATAACCGCCTTGGGGATGGTTGTGGAACGATTCGCTGGCGTCCATCGGTCGGTAAGAGTAGCCAGACCATTGTTGGATGAATTGGGCTGTTCAAGCGTTTGCCGCAGAGAGTTATAAATCTTGTTCCCGCTTACTCCCTGGAAAGCGGCAAACAAACTTAGATTTTTGTACGATACTGTTGTCGAGAAACCGCAGGTAATATCTGGCGTGGCGGTACCGAGAATTACACGGTCGCCGGCTTCGTCGATGACTTTATCGTCGTTTTGATCGACAAACTTTTCGTCGCCAGGTTCCAGAGATGTTTTGTTTTTTATCCAGCTTGGCAGGGCGGCATTTTTTGCTTCCTCTTCGGTTTGGATGATGCCGTCATACACAATCAAATAGTGTGCATTTAGCGGCTGTCCCACCCAGATTGAGTTGCCGATATTTTTCTGGCCGCCTGCCAGTTCCAGCACGCGGTTGATGTTTTTCGCAATGTTGGCCGAAATGTTCCATTTCAGGTTCCGCCGGTCGATAATTGTGCCGTTCGCTTCGAGTTCAACGCCTTTATTGCTGATGTTCCCGATATTGCGCAGCACCGTGCTTAAGCCCGTAGAGCTGAGCGTCGGCGTATTCAGCAGCAAATCGGTCGTTTTTTTGTAATAGGCATCGGCAGTGATATTCAACCGGTAATTGAACAGACTTGCATCAATACCGACATTACAGGCTGCCGTTTGTTCCCATTTCAGGTCGGGGTTTTCGAGGTTGGTACGTATGTATCCGACTGCAAGTTGCTCGCCGAACGAGTAAACCTGATTAATATTGCCGTCGTTGGGATTGGTAGTGCCGTAGAGCGCTTCATATTTATAGTCTCCTATTTCCTGATTGCCGACCGTACCGAAACTTGCGCGCAGTTTGAGTTGATTGATATTTCGATTTCCTTTCAGGAACGATTCCTCGTTTATATTCCACGACGCCCCCAAAGATGGAAAATATCCCCACTTGTTGTTGGCCGCAAAGCGCGACGAACCATCGGCGCGAAACGTAGCCGTCAAGTTATATCTATCTTTAAGGGTATAATTGATTCTGCTTATCAATGAGTTCAGAATAGCTTCCGAACCGCCCGAAGACGAGGCTTCACGGGTATTGCCGCTTTGCAGACTGTACCACAACACCTGGTCATTGGCAAAATTGGTAGCGGTGGCCGTTGCATATTGCGATTTGGCAGATTGAGCAGTGTATCCTCCCAGAATATTCAGGTAGTGGTCTTTATTCAATTGTTTGGTATAATTCAGGGTATATTCATACTGCCAAATGTCGGTGCGGCGGTGCCCCACGCTTGCATAACCGTTTGGAGTAAAGCCTCCCGCCGTATAGGAAGGCGCAAAATAGTTCTGAGTAGCATTCGTAATGTTGGTTCCCGCAGCTATTTTCAGTTCCAGCCCCGGAATAATCGTATAAAGCGCTGCAAAATTGCCGAGCAGAACGTCGCTGAGGTTTTGCGCCGTAGTGTTGGCAAGGTCGGAAATAGCGTTGGTCGTTACATCGCCCTTAACAAGGTCGCCTTTCTCATACCTGTTGTGGTAGTTGTAACCGCCGTTTGCATCATAAACGGGATTCAGCGGCGATGTGCGGATGACCGCCTCAAACGAGGATCCGTATCCGGCGTAAGTTGGATATGCGTTCAGCCCGTTTTGGTTCAGTTTGCTTGCATTCAGGTTGAGGCTGAGCTTGAGGTTTTTCAAAACGTCGCGTTCCAGATTCAGCCTGCCTGAGTAACGTTTGAAATTGGTATTGATAAGGATACCGTCCTGGTCGGTGAAATTGCCCGAAAGCGAGTAGCGGGTTTTATCGTCTCCTCCGCTGAAAGAAGCCTGATGACTTTGTGTTGCCGCCGTACGAAGCACCTCGTTCTGCCAGTCGTAACCGTTGCCAAAAGCAGCAATCTCTACATCCGTCAGCGCCGATGCGGGTCCGCCGATTTCCCTGTTGAGTGACGCCCATTCCTGTGCATTCAGCAAATCCAGCGTTTTTGCCGCCTGCTGCCAGCCGATGGAGTATTGGTATTCAATCCTGTCCTTCCCTTTCCGTCCTCCTTTGGTAGAGATGATAATCACGCCGTTCGAGCCGCGCGAACCGTAAATAGCCGTAGCCGACACGTCTTTCAATATCTGTATGCTCTCAATATCGTTGGGACTGATGGCCGCCAGCGGATTGAGGTTTGCCGATACCCGGCTGACTCCGGCGTTGGTCGAGCCGCTACCGTAAAGAATCACGCCATCAACAACATACAGCGGCTCATTTCCTGCATTGATAGAGTTCCCGCCGCGGATGCGGGCCGAAAATGTCGAACCGAGCTGTCCGCCCTGTGTGATATTCAGCCCTGCCGCCGCACCGCCCAGCAGGTTATCGAACGAAACGACCGGTTGCGAAAGCGTTTCCTTCGAGATGGAGGTAACAGCTCCCGTCAGTTCCTTGCGTTTCTGCGTTCCATAGCCCACCACGACCACTTCGTTCAGGAAATTGGCGCTTTCGACGAGCTGTATAATCACGGGTTCCGCCGATTCGTAAATATCGACTTCCTGCTTTCTGTAACCCAAATAGTCAATCGAAATAGTGGCCGGCAGCGACCGGACACTGAGGGAAAAATTTCCCTTCACGTCGCTGACGGTTCCCTCTTTTGCGCCAACGAGTGAAACGCCGGCTCCGATAACAGGTTCCTGCGTTTTCTCATCCAGAACCCTTCCGTTTATTTTCACATCGCCTCCCTGTGCATAAGCGGAAAACGGGAAGAAAATAACGGCTAATAACAAAAAATGTACTACTTTTGTCATGATTTTACATTGTTTTTTAAGATCAAGCGTCCTCATATCCTCTTGGCAGATCGGTGTGGAGGACGCTTTTTTGTGCAAAGGTAGAAGAAGTAGAAAATTGCAGCAATACCATACTTACGGTATATTTGCAATGATTAATGATTAATGATTAATGATTAATGGGCAGATTCAAGTAGTAAATGCAACTGCTATTTTATTTAGATTAAAGGTTTTTATCTACTGTTTATGTTGTTAAAACGAGAATAACTCTTTGAGTTATTTCCCGTTTTAACAACACA
>JAIRNV010000219.1 GCA_031257875.1 Dysgonamonadaceae bacterium | reverse complement strand
GACGAAAGCATCGTTAATAAAATTGCCGGCAGTACATTCAATTTTCAATTCGCTCAACGAGCGGCTGTCTATCTTGAAAGAAATCGCTTGAGCTGTTCCTTCGGTAAACACAGATCCATTCGGAGGCGACCATGTCAATCCATCCTGTTTCTTATAGAAGAAAATGGCATCCAGATTGAGTTCCGTTGCCTGTTCGTTGGCCGGAGATTGAAAACCGAGCAAGTATTGTTTGCCATTCAACGGCCCGTTCCATTTATATCCTTTCGAAACCAGTTGCGAAACAGGAATTTCGAAATGATGCCATTGGTCGTCGTGCGCATAGTTACCCAACCAGGGAAGACCGAGCGCACTCTTAACAGTATCAGGTCCAACATAATACTTCACAGTGTCACCGTTGCTGTAGAATATCAAAGTCCAACCCGCCGATTGATGATAGGACGGGCTTTTGGTAGCGAAGTGGAAGTAATAATCTTTGGGGTTATCCGTGATAGCCGTGAGATCAAGCTCTTTCCCATCTTCAGGGCAGGCAACGATAGCGCCGCCATTCCATCCACTACCCGTAGCGCCTCCAACAACATCTAAAGCCACCCAGGAACCGAATACGCGCCATGCATTTTTGCCAGTCCTGCCCCCATCGGTTAGCCCTTGCAATTTATCAATGTCTCGAAGCATAGTCTTTTCTTTCACTTTCGTTCCAAGACCCGCTTCGCTCGCCGAATCCATGTAGATAATGTAGAAATCCGAGCCGTTTCTAATGTCAGCAGGTAAAACGGATACAAGGCCTGCCTCACTTTGATTGCCCGAAAAGTCAACGGCATAAATCGAAAACTCATAGACTTTGTCGGGACTAAGATGCAAAGTCGCTTCATTGAAAAACGAGACTTCAACAAACTTGTTCGCCGCATCTTCGATATAATAAAAGAAATCTCCGGAATCGTCTGTAGCAGAGAGCGAAAGATGAAGTTGTCGATCCGTTAGGCTAACAACCGTTGGGGTATTCAACACGGGCGGGGTTTGGTCGTTTGTATCCACAGAATATAGACGTGCGTAATTGTAAGCAATATCATCCGTTTCGTAGAAGACCTCGCCTACTTCCTGCAAAAAGGTTATTACACAGGAATCTACCGGATGTGCACAAGGATTCATATCCGGAATCCCTATTATACCATAAGTTTGCTGAGTACCGTCAATTCTGTTAGACAGATTGCTTTCCTGTTTAGCCGGAAACCAAAAACGGAATCGCGAAGACCAATTATTGCCGTCGAGGTTATTTTCGCCTAAATTTGTCCAAACCCACGTTTTTGTTCCGACAGTAACCGCTTTGAAGTCGAAAGTTACTCCTTCAACAGCGTCGCCGGGAGTTGCGCCATTTCGAATGGGATACAAAGGCAAATTATTGCGCCTGATTGAACCGCGATCAATCGCAAATGCCGAAAAGCCAGCCCCGATGAAAATCAATAATAAAAAATACTGTTTCATGGCAATATAAATATTTGTAATTTAAATCAAATAATGAAATTCCTTAATACGAGATTCCGTTGCAAAGCCAATTCCCGAGATTTCATCAAATTAAGTTTTCTACCGGTTTTGCACGCCGAAATAAGCGTCCAATGAAATTTTGCCTTCTTTTTCACTGCCTTTTTTAGTGGTAATGATTACAACACCATTTGCTCCACGAGAACCGTTACTTTACCGGATACTTTATTGTCCTGCGCCGAAACGGGGACAAACATTAACGTTAATAAGAAAAGAAAAAAGTATCTGTATTGATTTTTAATTTCGAAAATTACCGATGCAAATATAGGCTGTTTTTTTGAAGGAATGAAATTTTTTTTCACAAAAATTTCATTCGGATATAAAAAAAAGCAACGTTACTACTGCAATCTGTTTTAAAATTCTGTTAATTAACAATATATACAAACGCAACAAACATATAATCTGATAAAACTATGTTGTAAAACATGTTTGAAATTTATTTCAGCGGGGATGTGAATTTGGTTGTCGCAACAATTTGAACTGTACCCGCTATGTCCTGTTTATTCGCATCTCTTAATTGTTATTTCATAACCGCCGGCATAATCGCCTGCCTGACGTCAAACGTTTGCCAGGTTTTTATCATTTGTTTTTGCTTCAATGCTTCTTTCCCGATGAAAACTTCCAAAATGCGCGTTTCCGTGTTTTTCATGGATTCTTCCATCAACTGGGAGAAGAAATCTTTCTGTGCGGGATATTCCTTAATAGAATACTGTTCGATTCCGGCCAGTCCGGCAGCTATTTCGACTGCCTTGTCAATTCCGCCCAGTTCATCGACTAAACCGTTGTTTAAAGCCTGATTACCACTCCAAATGCGGCCTTGTCCGATGGAATCGATTGCCGCTTTGGTTTTTCCGCGTCCTTCGGCGCAACGGCTCAGGAAAGTGTCGTAGCCTCTTTCGATGTATGCTTGTACAATGGCGGATTCGCCGGCATTGAGCGGACGGGAAAGCATCAGGCCGGCGCCGAGCAAAGGGATACTGACGGTTTCACGGGCGAAATCCGAAAATTTATTTGTACCCACCCGATCGTAAGTTGTCCCCATTTTTTTAGCCAGCGAGGCGCCGGAAGGAATCAACCCGAAAATACCGATGGAACCGGTGATTGTGGTCGGTTCGGCAACGATTTTGCGTGCGGGTGCGGAAATGTAATATCCTCCGGAGGCTGCATAGTCGCCCATCGAAACAACTACCGGTTTCACTTCGTTCAAGGCTTTTACCGCATGGTGAATCTGTTCGGAGGCAAAAGCGCTTCCACCCGGGGAATTTACCCTGAATACAACAGCTTTGACGTCTTTGTCTTTTTTCAATTTGTTGATTTCTTCCGTGCATTTTTTAGCGGTAATGGCGCCCGAAGTGAAAAACTGTTCCATTTCATCGCCAATAATCGTACCTTCTGCGAATAGAACGGCGATTTTATCTTTGCCGAGCTTTCCACTGCCTGAAGGAACGGATTTCATATTGTTTACGCGGGCTATTTTCAAATCTTCGCCGTCTGTCAGGGCTAACTGTTTTTTGAGGTAGGCTTCTACTTCATCTTTGTATTTCAGGCTATCGACGAATTGATTTGCCACAATTGTTTCAGGGTCGGCAAAAGTCATACATTCATCGGCGTATTGATTGAGCTTTTCGACCGGAATGTTGCGGCTTTCCGAAATGCCTGCCAGCAAAGTTCCCCAAATATCGTTCAATATCGAGGAACGCTGTTCCTTGTTCGCATCGCTCATTTTATCCAAAATATACGGTTCGACCGCCGACTTGAAAGTCCCGACTTTAAATACTTGCCATTCGACGCCTATTTTTTCATAAAATCCTTTTTCAAATTGAACGCTCATGCTTAAACCCTGAAAAGAGAATATGCCTTCGGGATTCAGACAGACCGGACTGGCAACCGAAGCGACATAGTAGGAGTTTTGCGTATATTGATCGCCGTAAGCGACGATAAATTTACCGCTTTCCTTGAAAGAAAGCAGGGCGTCCCGTATTTGCCGGGCGGAAGCGAAACCTGTTTGAAGCATCCCCGCTTTCAGGTAAATTCCCTCGATTTTATCGTTATCTTTTGCCTTTTTGATGGCGGAAATGACATCATTTAATCCGTACG
The DNA here is from genome assembly GCA_031257875.1 of Dysgonamonadaceae bacterium. GTDB lineage: Bacteria > Bacteroidota > Bacteroidia > Bacteroidales > Azobacteroidaceae > Azobacteroides. The sequence goes on along the minus strand of JAIRNV010000219.1, from coordinate 14,175 downwards.
TTTTTGTCTCGTTAAATAAAAAAGCAAACGGATTTTCTTCCGCGCGGTCGTTGATTACACCGGTTAAATCCACCTCAAGCACCGTTTTCGGTTCTAAAACGAAAACAGGTTTACTTCCCATTGAGGCTATCCCTGCAACAAACGCGACGGACAGGATAAATAGAATAAATCCTGCGATAAATACGCCTAAAAAAGAGGCGAGTAACATTTTCAAAAAGTTCTTCATTGTTTTAAAATTTTTAATATATAATTCTCAATTCCTTTATAAGTACAAATCATTAAACGGGTTATATTATTTTTTTTGAATGCGAAGGCACGAAAGCGCTTTGGGTGAAATTCAAATTGTCGCATCGTCATTGCGAACCCGCAGGGTGAAGCAATCCAGGAATATTTAAAAACAATCGGATTGCTTCATTCATGATTTCTGTTCTTTTTTATCTTTTTCTTTCGCCGAATCCGAATCTTTTATTTTCAATACATTAGGAATCCCCGGAATTGTTTTCATAATATCCGTGACGGGAGCAACCGACGAAACCAAACCTGTCAGCAAGTTTGTCAGCGTACCGCCCTGCGAAGTATCCATGACATTGACATTTCCCAAGTTAATGTGTTCAAAAGCTTTCACCTGTTCGGCTGCGATGTCTTTCCACTGTTCGACCATTTTCCACTGGATGGCGACTTGCGGATTGTTTTCGGCAACTTTCACCATAGCTTCGAATCCTTCGGCCTGCGCCAATAAAGAAGCTTTTTCAGCGGCAGCCTTGGCTAAACCTTGCTGCTCAATTACTTTGGCATGAGCCAAACCTTCGGAAGTGATGGCGTCAGCCCTACCCTGCGCTTCGATACGCGCCTGGTTGGCATTGGCTTCCGCTTCTTTTTCCAGTTTTAACTGGTAGCCTTCCGCGTCAATCAATTTTTGCTGCCTGGCAATTTCGGCAGGGACGATTTGCTCGGCTTTCAGTGCGGCTTCCGTGCGTTTGGCCCTTGCTTCCTCGGCTTCGCGGCGGGCTAATTCCTTGGTTTTTTCGATTTCGGCGAGTGCGCGTTCTTCGGCCGATTGCGCCAGGCTTTGCGATTGCGCCTTGATAACTTCCAATTCTGCGTTGGAAACGGTGATTTTTTTGTTGGCTTCGATTTCGCCAATACGCGCTGCCGAATTGTAAGTGGCAACGTTTATGTCCCTGTTCTTTTGGGCTTCCGCTACCTGCGAATCTCTTTCCGATTCGGCTCTCGCTACCGAAATGATTTGGTCCCGCTGTGCATTGGCGATGGCAATCTGTTCTTCCTTTTTTGTTTCGGCCACCGTTGCGTTTTTGATTTTCAACTGTTCGGCGACTTTGATTTCTCCGTCGCGTTCGGCGGTAGAGATTTCCACGTTGGCCTGATTGATGGCTTTTGCCTGATCTTTCTTGCCAAGGGCAACGATATAGCCGGCTTCATCGCGAATATCCGTAATGTTGATATTAATAAGGTATAAACCGATTTTGCGCAGTTCGGTATCAATCAGTCCTTTGGCCTTTGCCAAAAATTCGTCGCGGTCGGAATTAAGTTTTTCTATCGTCATGTCGGCGATAATTGTTCTCATTTGTCCGTAAACAATATCCTTAACCAAATCTTCAATATCCTGCCGGCCAAGGCCTAAAATCCTTTCGGCGGCGGCTTGCATCACATCCTGTTCGGTGCTGATACCCACCGTTACGGTTGTGGGAACATCCACCCGGATGTTTTGCGAAGACAGCGCTTTCTGGAGGTTACAATCAAACTGAAGCGGTTTCAGAGACATGTAGGCGTAGCCCTGCAGGACGGGAATGATAAACGCCGCCCCGCCCTGTATACACCGCGACGAGCGGTTCCCGCCGGTTTTACCGTAAATAACCAGAATTTCATCCGATTTACATCTTCTGTAACGCGATAAAATGCCGACGACAGTCAAAAAAACGATGAAGACTAATGCTCCAATAAGAATAACAATGTTTGTGTTCATACAATTTAAGAATTTAAGAATTTAAGAATTTAATGATTTAATGATTTAAGAATTTAGGAATGCGAAATAAACAAGATATTGCAGTTTTAATCCTTTCCTCCGTGTCCCTCCGTGAAATCCACTCCGTGAAACTCCGTGTTATAAATAAAAAAACACAGAGTTACACGGAGGAAATTTCACGGAGGGACACGGAGTTGATTGTTACATGTTATTTATTTTTTATTCCTTAACGGTTTAAGAATTTCAATTATTAAATTTTAAATCATTAAATCCAACGGGGTGAACGCTTTTCCGGTTACCGGAAACTTTAATTTTCTGTCCTTTTTCGAGTTTCATTCCTTCCGCGCCTTCCAGGGTGACGGTGACAGGACGTCCCTCCAGGGAAACGAATACTTCCCCGATTTTTCGATTTTCGTTCCAGAAATAGACTTCGGCGTCCATTTCAGTGATTTCACTTGTATATTTCAGGCTTTGCTGCGATTTCGCATAGATGAATCTGTACAAAAAATACAGTACGAATACGAAAACAAGTCCGGCGCCAATGCCGACAGACACCGAAGTAACCGTAACTTCCTTCATTAAAGTCAGCGTCAATGAGAAACCCATTAAAAAATGGAGTAATCCTTTGAAAGAAAAAAGATCTCCGCCATCTACATCCGCATCGAAATCCATTTCCCCGAAAAACAGAGAGCCTGCCGTAGTTAATAAAAACAAAGCCGCGGAGGCGATTAATAGAATTACATACCAAGCCATCATTTTTTATTGTTTTACCTTAATTATCCGGCAAAGATAGATATAATTTTTTGAATGTTGAATTTCAATTCATACGGTGCATTGAAAATCGCCGAAAACGTGCGCACGAATGATAAAAACGTGCACACCAATGCCCCAAAAAGTGCGCACCAATCGCGGAAACGTGCGCACGGATGTCAAAAAAGTGCGCACAGATCAGGCAACCGTACGCACTAATCACGCAAACGTGCGCACGAATTTACGGTTTTTGAAGACTTTTTTGTTATTGAATAATAATTATTTTATTGAAAAACAGTCAGTAATAAAAAAAATTGGAAAAATGATACAGATATTTAATGGGTCTCCGCCCGCGCACACACCAGGCACACAAGCCGCAGTCCAGGATAGAAGATGCGCCCATGCTCAAGGTGGTGAAACAGCACGACGAAATGACGGTCTATGTCACCCAAACCGAACTCGGACATCCAACGCAAAGCACAAAGAAGAAAAGCTATTTCGACTTCAAACTGCGCTGGCGCTTTGAAGGCGAAACGTACTACCGGACCGAAGTCTCTACCCGGCTGCATATTACGCTCCATTTCAACCGTGAGGATGAAACCAGACGCGTCATCATAGCGGCGGCATGGATTAATCCCCGTCTGCAGGAAGGGCCGTGGTCGGCAGATATAACAGAGATAGTAGGATGATAATGATTAATGATTAATGATTAATGATTAATGATTGGTGGTTGGTGATTAATCATTAATGATTAATCATTGTTTGTTCCGTTATTGGCGTTACAAACTGCGGAAAAATCAACCCCCTGCCGGTAAATAACTTGCTTTTTTCAATGAAAATTCGGGCATTACCATACTGCATCCGGCTGTCTATAACGGTTTTTCTTGCCAATGCTGGCAGTTCCGTAATTAATTCCCTGTGTGCGCCGACTACAACTAACCGGTCTATGTTTGCAACTAATTGCGGTACGATTTCTTCCACCTTTCCATACTCAATTTTAACTTCTTCGCCATCTCCCCGGTAAAGTCCGATGTAAGCGTTTCCTTTAATGGATTTTACGGAATTGACGACAGGAAAACCATACCGGCTATGCGCATCAATTCCCGCCAATTCCATGGTGGATACCGGACTGACCGGAATATTCAGACTGTAAGCCAAACTGTTGGCAAAGGCAATACCTGTCCGCACCCTGCTTGTACCGCCAGGCCCCGTATCGACTGTAATGTGGTTTATATCACTTACCTTTTTGTTACAGGCAATTAGAGCATCCTGAAGCAAGTAATACAATGCTTTGTTATTCTCTTTTTCAAATTCGGAAGAATCGTAAATAACCCTGTTATTCTCTCCCAATAGCAGTGCAAATTGACCTGAAGAGGTCGAAATCCCGGCAATCAACATAATTTATTTTTTAAACTGTCTATTATCGAACTGTATTTATCACTGTTACCGGCAAAAGTAATGAGCCGTTCGTTATCGCCTTTTGATTCAAAGGAAATAAGCATATAACCGTCAAAATAATCTGCAAATTTTGTTCCCCATTCAATGCAAACGACAGACTGGTCGAAATAGTCCGTTAACCCCAGATCATTAAACGCTTCGATAGTTGCAATCCGGTATAAATCAATGTGAAGAATGTCGAATCGGCCGGTACGGTAAAAATTGGCGATGCTGAAAGTCGGACTCGTAACGGGGTCTTCGGATTGAAATCCTTCCGTAAATCCTTTTACGAAATGCGTTTTGCCCGCACCCAAATCCCCGTTCAGAATAATCAAGTCGCCCGGCTGGAAAAGCGGCGCAGCGAGCCGCGCTATTTTTTTTGTATCTGTTTGATTGTTTGAGCGTATTTGAAATTTTTTTAACATGATATGATTGAAATAAAAAATAAAAAAACCTATTGCATGAGAAACATACAATAGGTAAGTTGTGATATTCAGTGAGTGACTCCGGAGGGATTCAAACCCCCAACCTTCTGATCCGTAGTCAGATGCTCTATTCAGTTGAGCTACGAAGCCAATTTTTGATTTTGTGAGTGCAAATGTAAGGCTTTTTTTTGAATTAGCCAAATCTTTTTTTTTAATGATTAATGATTAATCACCAATCATTAACCATTAACCATTAACCATTAACCATTAACCATTAACCATTAACCATTAACCACTAACCACTAACCACTAACCACTAACCACTAACCACTAATCATTAATCATTAATCATTAATCATTCTTCCGACACGCACCGTATAGGAAGGCCATCCATGCGGGTATTAGATCTACCTGTATTGATACTCGGGTCGCTACCGGAGTTCCATATCAGACCCATGGCTTTCGCAGGCTGATCAGTAGCAGGATTGTTCAACCATATACTCGTAACCCAGGAGTCGTGCCAGTCGGATGGAAGCAAATTGCCTGTCTTGTAATCACGGATTCCGCTTATGGGTAAATAAAACGAGATATCGTCCGAACCGTTGTTGGGGTATACGGCAACGCCCCTCGCAAGGTCGGTATCCAGCCACGCAAGGCGGTTATATATCCGTATCGCATCCCACTGAGACAGGGTCATTACGAACCAGTTATCCCCCATATTGCACGGGTTTATACCTGTATTCGGTTCTTCCTTCGTCCGCCAATACCATTTTTTCATGTCTTCTGTGGACATGATATCCGGATATGCGCGCCAGTCGCTGACGGTGTCGGATGTTATAAATTTACCGTCCCACAGACCTTTAGGCGTACCGGTAATGGGATCAAGTTGATCTGCAGGAACAATAGAGCGTATAGTACCACTATTTCTACGCTCATGAGTGTCGGCAGCCCGCCCCCACTGGAAATAGTTTCCTACAATCGCGTCATCATAACCACTCTTGTGATCCAACGCAAGTTGATCGTCCAGCGGCATAATCGGGTTAGCCCCTATATTGGCATTAGCGACCTTAAGCCATTTTCCGGGTCCAATCCAGGCGCCTATGCCGTAAACCACATCGCCGACATCAAATTTACTAGTCTCAAAATTATTATCCTGTCCCATGCGTATCACGCAAGAAAGCCGATATACTTTTCCCTCTTCAATGCCGGGATTATCGGACATTCGCAGTTCCGGGCCGGGTGTAACAAAAAACTTTTCATCACCTGTCTCATCCTTCTTATCCTTAAAATACCAAACGCATTCCACCCTGTAGTTTTGTCCCGACTCGAAAGTTATGGACACCGGCGATACCCCTAATTCACCGTCCCTGCCCAGCCATAGCTGTTCGGGCGTCACTTCAACCCTATACGGCCCGCCCGTATACTCATCAGTCTCCGGTTCAAGCCCTTGGGAGCCGTCTGCAACGCAACGCACAGAGAAGCCGTTCGCGCGGACGCTCAGATTCTCCGGTGCAATGGTATTGTCATTAAAGGATAAATAGCGCGAAGAATCGCCATAGGAAGTACTGCTCCAATAGTTGCCGCTCAAGACGCTCAACTGACCGTCATCGCTGAGCCGCTGCCCTGCGGCCGGTAAGAAAAACGAAGTCGGCCAGGTAATGCCGTCAGGCTTAATTTCGTAACCCGGAACACCGCCGGCGACAGTGTCTTTCCAAACCCATGTATTGTTATTACTGTTAAATATTTGAACCCATTCGTCTGCAGCAGGTACACGCCATTTCGCCTCCAATTCGGCTTTACAGGGATCATTGGCAGGATTGTCCCATGTCCATGCGGTTTTAGGAAAACCAATAGAATTATTCGGGTCTCCGGCGGGATAGGCGCGCCAATCCTTCAACCCGCCCACGCGCTGTATAAATTGATCGTAAACATCATCGTTAACCTGTCCGTTAGCATCCAGAAGATTCTCCGAAACCCCCTCCTCCGTACTCCTGAAAGTGGTGTTGGTAGCATGAGCCGTCCTGAGTTGATGACCGTCTTTTTTACGTCCCCACTGATACAGGTCTCCGTAAATAGCCGCCGAATCGGAATCGGAGTACGGTGTGTAATCCAGTTGCACCGGCAACCGTGAAATCGTTGCGCCCAAGTTAGCAGGAGCTACGTTTATCCATTTCCCATCGCCAAGCCAGGCGCCCGTACCGTAAACCACGTAGCCGGCATTAACCGGATTTGTCTCATACCGGGACACACGCACCCTGCAAGACAGCTCATATACTCTTCCTTTTACAATACGGTCCCTCAGGTTAACGATTTGCAAATATGCTCTTGCACGGACTTTTCCTGAAACAATTTCGTTAGCGACTTGCCAATTCGGTATAAGAGCAAATTCAATGACCTCATTTTCCTCCATATCCTTCAAATACCCAATGTATTCTATTGTACATCCGCCCAAATCATTCTCATCCGGAAACCTTGAAAAATCTATATCCAGGAGTTTGGTTAATTCACCGTCATTGCCCATCCATAGCTGTTTGGGGGTCATTGTAATTGTAAACGGCCCGCCCTTGTACTTAGGCGGCGTAGGGTTGACCGGTAGCCATTTTTCACCGTTATAGCAATAAATCCCTTCTGTCGGATGTGAAGGATCATTGTCCTCGTTCAGGTTGTAAACCATAAGTCCCTTGCGGGGATTGATGCCGAACACACCGGTATCTGTCGTAGAGTCCAAATGGACCCGGGGAAGCAAAAGCCCCCCTCCGGCAGTGGTCGTATCACTGGGATTCAAGTCCAGAATAGATGAAGGATGCGCGGCGCTTCCACCGCCGATACGAACCTGAGCCTTTACATGAACTGCTCCGTAAACCGCCAGGTACAATAAAAATAAAAAAATCGTCTTTCTCATTGTGTATATAAATCATTAAATAGTTATATTATTTTTTGTAAACTTCGTTGCTGCCGGTTTAAACCGGCGGTAACGGTATTTCAACCCCGTTGCGTCATTGCAAATATTAAATCTTGAGACAGTATGAAATACACCCGTAAAAAAACTCCGTGTCTCTCCGTGGTAGAATATTAACCACGGAAGACACGGAGAAACACGGAGGGAAAACTTAAAACTGTTATCATTACTTAATCAGAACCAATAATCAGGGAACAAAAGTATAAATAAAAATGCTTACTTTTGCTGCAAATTTGAAAAATTATGATGTGTAAGGTGCGATTTTTTACTCTTTTAATCTTAATGACGTCGTTCGGCTCGATGTATTCTCAAAAAGTCGGTTTGGTACTGAGCGGCGGCGGAGCTAAGGGCGCTGTACATATCGGAATTATTAAAGCCTTGGAAGATAACGACATTCCTGTTGATTACATCGCCGGAACTTCCATTGGCGCTATCGTTGGAAGTTTGTATGCTGCGGGTTATTCTCCGGAAGAAATGCTGGATTTATTTTTATCGGAAAATTTTCATTACTGGCAAACCGGAAAAGTACAGGAAGAATATCAGTATTATTTCAGGAAAAGTCCGGATAAACCGGATTTTATAAAGTTTGCGGTTCCGCTTGATTCTTTAATAATCAACCAGTCGCTGTTGCCTAACAATCTTGTCAATCCGATTCAGATGAATCAGGCGTTTATGCAACTGTATGCGCAAGCGAATGCCCGGTGCGGCGGTGATTTCAACAAACTTTTCGTACCTTTTTTGTGTGTAGCGTCCGATGTTTTTCATAAAAAACCCGTTCTTTTCAGAAACGGCAATTTGGGCGATGCCGTAAGGGCTTCCATGACTTTTCCACTGGTATTCAAACCGATATATGTGGATAGCATACTCCTTTTCGACGGTGGTATTTTCGATAATTTTCCGGTGAATCCGATGAAAAACAATTTCCATCCGGATTTTATTATCGGTTCAATTGTTACGGATAAAAAAGCAAAAAAAATGGAAGAACTGAATGTGTATGACCTGATAGAACACATGATTATGCAAAAGCCTTCCTACGAAATCGGTTCCGACGAAGGCGTCATTTTGAATTTCACGATGGATGACGTTAATTTACTGGATTTTTACAAGTCCCGAACGCTTTTTGATATGGGTTATGAAGCGGCCTCAAAAATGGCCGATTCCATTAAAATGAAAGTGAATCGCAGTGTACCGTTGAAAGAACTCGAACAAAAAAGATATGAATATAGAACTCAACTTCCGCCATTGGTTTTCAATAAAATACATATTTCCGGAGTGAATGAAGAACAACAGTCATACATCGAAAGCCAAATCAAAAGGGACGATGACGATCATTTTACGATGGAAGATTTCAAACAAACTTATTTCCATTTGCTATCCAATCCGAGAATAAAGGAAATCATGCCGTATGCCGTTTGGAATCCGGATACAAAAACTTTTGATTTACATCTGGATATCCAAATCAAGAACGAAATTACGATTTCTTTCGGCGGAAATATTTCTTCAATGAGCGCCAATCAATTGTATCTGGGACTGGGATACCGGAGTTTGACGAGTTTTTCTTCCGGCCTGAATCTGGATATGCAGGTCGGAAATACTTTCAGTGGAACGTCTTTGACCGGAAAAATCGAATTACAGGGAACCATTCCGCTGGATATTACCGGACAGATTGTTTACAATTACCGTAAATATTATGAAAATGAAAAACTTTTCATAGACACGGAGGTATCCACATTTATTCACCAACATGAAACGTTTGGTAAATTGGGTTTGGGGCTTCCTTTTTTCAATAAAGCGAGAATGGATTTTGTTGCCGGCTACGGAGTTCTGGAAGACAAATACTATCAGGATAAAATTTATACGGAAGACTCTTTTGACAAAAGCAGTTACAAATTGTTTTCATTCGGTATTTTTTACAGAAAAAACACACAGAACGCCAAACAATATCCTGTTTACGGGAACAATCACCATGTTTTCGCCCAGTATATATCCGGATACGAATCTTTTACACCGGCAAAAAGTCCGTACCGGCAAGGCAGTCAATACCAGTCGTGGATTCAGTTGGACGCATCAGTATATGATCTGTATGAAATAAATTCCAGATTCAACTGGGGATACAGGGTTCAAAGTGTTTTGTCAAGCAAGAACCTCCTGAACAATTACACGGCTTCGGTGCTTCAGGCGCCGGCCTACACCCCTACCATGCACAGTAAAATTGTTTTCAATGAAGCATTTAGAGCCAATCAATTTGTCGCTGCCGGTATCATTCCTGTCTGGAAATTAAACTCCACTTTCCATGTGCGGGGCGATTTTCACGGATTTTTACCCGTTTATCCCCTGTTCAAAGACGCCGATAAGAAAACCTATTACGGCGATTTGTTTTCGCATCCGGCATATCTGGGTGAAATCAGTCTGGTGGCTCAATTACCTTTCATGTCGATCAGTTTGTATGTTAACCGTTACAGTTTTCCGAAAAACAACTGGAACTTCGGGTTAAATATCGGATACGTGATTTTCGGTTCCAAGTTTATTCCGTAACAATTGGAATCATTCCTGTTACCATACCTGATACTAAGGCAAGCCGAGAGAAAAATGCAAATCTGAAGCGTTGGATATTTTAAGAAAACTGGAAAGTTGCATGTCCGTATAATAACGCGACAATGCCCTGTCGTGAAAAACTTCCCGCTCCGGAGTTCCACGCTTACCGTAGCGTTTTTCAAGTAAATTTTCCGTTTTATGCAATTTGCTCAATTTATCAGGATCCAAGTTCCGTATCATCATCTAATCTGTCTAATATATTATACTTTGCATTCTATGCTAATTACCAAATATATTCAGTTAAAAATAATTACAACTTATGCAGCGGTATGATTTTGTGCGTCCGGATTTATCAAAAATTAATGATTTGTGGTGAATGGTGAACCGGCATCCCGTAGAGATGCCGCTTAATATCCTGTCGCGCTCTCTGTCGGTTTTGGCCTTCTTTGCGGTAAACCCGCCGCTCCGCGACCATTTGCAGAACGTCATTTCCCGCGTCAGTTTAGCCCGGTAGTCCGACAGCATGGCAGGTGCATGGATTAAAACTGTTTTTTCGGTATATGATAAAAATGAACATCGGGTGCAAATGTATTCAATCAATTTTAATTTCCGAACAGATCCGGCGGATCTGTTCGGAATCGGCTCCGGCTCTCAACATATCCGCCGGATCTGTTCGGAATTGACCTCGGTTTTCAACAGATCCGCCGGATCTGTTCGGAATCGACTCCGATTCTCAACAGATCCGCTATGCGGACAAATGCCGCATCTCTACGGGATGCCGGTTCACCGTTCACCATAATTGAGAATTGAGAATGAAGAAAATAATTCTCAATTCTCAATCACTTCATAGCATCCAGTTTCTGTTTCAGCTGGTACTCGTCCAGAACGTACACGTCGCGAGGTTTGCTGCCCTGCGTAGGCCCGACAATACCGGCCTTTTCCAGCTGATCCATCAACCGTCCCGCACGGTTATAGCCAATTGAAAACTTCCGCTGAATCAGCGAAGTCGAACCCTGCTGATGGGCGACAATCAACTGCGCGACTTCTTCAAACATGGGATCGCGGTCTTCCATACTGAAATCGTCCGCCGATTTGTCTTTATGTTCCCCGACGTATTCGGGCAGTATAAATGCCGTCGGATAAGCGGGCTGGCTGCCGATAAATTTTGAGATGCGTTCCACTTCGGGCGTATCTACAAAGGCGCATTGGACGCGAACCATATCGCTTCCCTGGAAAAACAGCATATCTCCCCGGCCAATCAGCTGGTTGGCGCCCTGACCGTCGAGAATCGTCCGCGAGTCGATCGTTGAGATAACGCGGAATGCAATTCGCGCAGGGAAATTCGCCTTGATGGTTCCCGTAATGATGTTGGTAGTCGGCCTCTGGGTAGCGATAATCATGTGGATGCCTACCGCGCGCGCTTTTTGGGCGATACGGGCAATGGGCAACTCAATTTCCTTTCCGGCCGTCATGATCAAATCGCCAAATTCGTCGATAATGACGACGATGTAAGGCATGAATTTATGACCTTTCTGCGGATTCAAGCGGCGATTGACAAATTTTTCATTGTATTCCTTCACGTTCCGCGAGCCTGCTTTTTCCAGCAATTCGTAGCGGGAATCCATTTCTTCCGTCAGGGAATTGAGCGTATCTATTACTTTGGTGAAATCGGTGATAATCGGCTTTTCGACGTTGGGAAGTTTGGCCAGAAAGTGTTTTTCAATGGCCGAATAAATCGTAAATTCCACCATTTTGGGGTCGATGAGTACGAATTTGAGTTCGGCAGGATGCTTTTTGTACAGCAGCGATGTGACGGCGGCGTTCAGGCCTACGGACTTTCCCTGTCCGGTTGCGCCTGCGACCAGCAAGTGCGGCAATTTGGCCAGGTCGACCATAAAAACCTCGTTCGTAATGGTACGTCCCAGGGCAATCGGCAATTCGTAACCGGCTTCCTGGTATTTCCGGGAGGAAATAATAGAATGCATGGATACGATTTGCGGGTCTTTGTTCGGGACTTCAATGCCGATGGTTCCTTTTCCCGGCATGGGCGCAATGATGCGGATGCCCAAAGCTGCCAGGTTCATGGCGATGTCGTCTTCCAGGTTGCGGATTTTGGCGATGCGGATACCGTCTTCGGGGACAATTTCGTAAAGCGTAACTGTCGGGCCGACCGTCGCTTTGATGGATTTTATTTTTATTCCGTAATTTTCAAGCGTTTGGATAATCCGGTTCTTGTTGTTGTTTTGTTCTGACATATCCACCTGCGTATCGGTTTGACTGTATTTTTTCAACAAATCAACAGGCGGCAGCTGGTATTTGGACAAATCGGCTGTCGGGTCGTAAACGCCGAGTTCCTGCAACAGACGGTCGGCTTCCTCCTCGTTGTATCCGGAAGAAGGAATCGGAGCGGGACGGGGTTCCTCCTTTTCCGGTTTTTCCGGATAAACGGGGAAAAACGTTTCTTCCTCGTCCGCTTTGGGGATAATTATCTCGAAACCGTCATCAACAACCGGTTTGTACGATGCTTCCGGCTTTTCTTGAACACCCGGTTTTGAATCGACAGTTATCGCATCGGAATCTTCCTGTTCCGAATCCTGCGTTTCCGTTTTTGTCTTCTTCGATTTCGGAGTAAAAGAAAAAAGTTTCCGCACAACCGGAACGGAAGCGAAAAGTTTCCGTATAAACGGAATCGTTCCACTGGAAACAAAAGTCATAATAATAATGAAAACCAGCAGGATAACAAGGAAAGTCCCCGGAACGCCGAGATTGAGCGTTACGATTTTCGCCAGTTCAAGCCCGTGCCGTCCGCCGATATAGACAGCCGTATCCTGAAAAAAATTTCCAAAAAAGAAAGATAGGGCAAACGACGTCCAAACGGTGAGTACGGAGCAGATAATGAAATATTTAAGCAGGCTCACGTATTTGGCTTTCATCAAACGTAACCCGGTGAACATCAGGAATAAAAGAAGAAAAATAACGGCAACGCCGAATCCGTCGTTTAATAGCATATTGCTGAGGATAGCGCCCCTGGTTCCCGTCCAGTTTTCAATTCCATTGATAGATCCCCAGTGAAACAGCGAAAGTCCTTCTATCCGGCTTTGGTCGGCGGCGCCCGAAAAGAAAAATGAAACGACGGCAATTGTCGCATAGACTGAAAACATCAAAAAAACCAGTCCCAGCACAAAGTGGGTTGAGTCGCTTTTGATAAAATGTTTAAGCGCCGACGGTTCCTGTTGTTTATCTTTTTTGTGTTGCATAAAATCCGGTGTTTTGACCGGCAAAATTACAAAAAATATTCAAGTAATTATCAGTCCTTTCCTGATAAATTTGGGGTGGTGATGTAAAAAGTATGCTCTTATAAAAAATTGGCAATCAGGGAATAAGTATGTACCTAATGTCGTCAACTTAAGGCGGGGACAAATCTGTTTTGAACGCGAATTACGCAAATTTATTTATTCCTTTCACTGCGGATGCAATTCAAATTGTCGCCGGGCTGTTTTTCACCAAGCAGACCACAAAAAAGACCCTAAAACCCTGCTGCTTAACTATGTATTGACGGTGGAATAAATACGCTTCCGCCCATACATCATGGACGCCCCCGCCCATACATCAACGCAGCCTCCTGTGTGGCATCAACACAGGAGGCTGTATTAATGCCACACCGGAAAAGACACAACTTTTCCGGTTTTGACGGCAAAATTCAGCCAGGATTTTTATTTTTTCAGGAATAAAAAATAAATAACATGTAACAATCCACTCCGTGTCCCTCCGTGAAACGCTGTGTTTAATCATTTTTACAACACGGAGTTTCACGGAGTGGATTTCACGGAGGGACACGGAGTTAAAACTGTTATATCTTTTTTATTTCACGTTACTAAATAAGGTTGGGAACAAGTTTTTTCTGCATCGCGAATCAGGATATAAACCTTATTCCCAACCTTATTATTTCCAACAAAACAACCTGAGTAGCAAAGAAGAATTTGTCTTAACTTGATGACATTGACGTCCACGCTACGCCAAGCCGGAGGGCGATTACTATGTTATTCAATAACAACTGCGGGAATAGTTTTTTCAATAAAGTATCG
>JAIRNV010000190.1 GCA_031257875.1 Dysgonamonadaceae bacterium | reverse complement strand
CAATCAACTGATTAATAGCTATTTGCATTGTTATTCCGAGAATATACCCGAAAACGTAAAAGATACATCGGAAAATTACGACTTCCTGCTTTTATATAATGAGTGGCGGACAGGAAAATTAAAACTCAACTGCTACAGTATTTTTGATTCGCTGGTAATCCATCCCGATGGAAATGTTCCCGTATGCCAAAACTTGGACGTATCACTGGGAAATATTTATGAAAAATCGCTGGACGATATTTATAATGGCAAAGATTCCATAACCATACAAAAAAAATATGCAAAAACCTGCAATCAATGCTGGATCAATTTTCACAGGAAATATGACATTGTATTGCTGCGAAGCCTTGAGAAATTTATGCCTAAACCGCTTATACAGCTATTTTACGGGAAATATCAGTGGACGGATGATTCACGGCTTACTTACAGGGGAATCATGCGGAAAGGGTAGGGCAGGGCTTGCCCCTATCGTATTTAAAGGGCGACCGCGAGGGTCGCCCCTACTTTCGCTAAATTCAAAAACATTTGCTGTTTGATTTTCATTTATCATATCTTTTTAGATATAAAATTACTTAAATTGTCTATTTTCACGAAAGATAGCGACCTTTACACAAGTCCCTATTCTTATCTTAGCAATGAAATAAAATCATTGAAAGAGACGATTACCGTACTGAAATGTCGTTTTAACACTAACAAATCATTATCGCCGGTAATCAGGAAATCGGCTCGAACAGTTTGCGCCAAACTCAACAGGAAATTATCTTTCGGGTCACGACAATGTGTTGTTTGCGCCTCAATTATTGCCGTTGGACAAGTTGCCATATAGTCCAATAAAACTTTGCGACGTTCTATAGAAATATATTTTTGCAACTTCGGTTTCTGCAAAGTCACATTGACCTCCCGATGCAGTTGATAGCAGGTATATATGCAAATATCAGATTGATTGAATACGTATTCCAGTTCGAGCAACCGTTTCCCGATGGCAAAGCTAATCCATATATTTGAATCCAGTATGATTTTCATTTATGTCCTGCCTCACTTGCCGTATTTCGTCCATAATATCATCGTCGGTCAACGGCACATCCTGCGGTGCATTGTCTATGAGCCACCCCAGCATGTCGCCGCTTGATCGTATCTGCCAACCGTTGTCCGTCGACATTTGCTTTAATTTACGAACATCCTGTTTGTCCTCTACCCGTATAATCACTGTTTCCATCCTTACCTGATTTTTACGGCAAAGGTACGTCTTTTTTTCAATCAATGTCCGTTTTTACCGTAAAACGTGTAAACCAGTTGAAGTTTGCATTAACTTGACTGTGCGAACTGTCACATCTTCAATTTCCCTAACTCCTCCATCATCGCGCGGCGACTGGAATAAACAGATTTGAAGTGAGCCAAAAGTGAATTGACCTGACAGACACAGGCTAAATCGCCGTCGTAATCATCATATTCTTCATAGCCATCTCCTATTTTCTTTGATAATGTGAAGGGGAGAATGGTTACCTCTATATTTAAAAACAGGTAACGGATAAATTAAGGTAACTCTCGCTTCACTTCGCTCATTTCTGCATAACCCTATTTAACAACTACCGGTTTGCGGAATTTCTTTACGTCCCCGTCCATATTATAAACTTCTACGTAAACAACATAAATTCCGGCAACAAGCGACTGATCGGAATTTCCTTTCCCATTCCAAAGCAATTTACCTTCCGTACCCAACAATTCATTGTTGGCAATGATGTTCACAATTCTTCCCAAAGCGTCGTAAACAAAAGCCCGGCAACGATATCCCGGTTTGTCCAGTTGATAATGAAGAGAATAGTTGTCCGCGCTGAATTGGGGGTAAATAATGCTTATCTCTCCGGTTCCTGTTTGCCCTGTCTTTTGAGAGTTTTGATAACCGGGCGTTCCGAAGCCACTGTCGGCCGAAGCCGAATACCAATTATCCGCATCATTTGCAGGCCGGTTAAAATCGGAACGTTCCAGGGAAATACCCTTTTTATTGCTGATTCCTGCCGTGTGCATATTCGCATTATAAGCAAATTCGTCGATCACCTCATTGGTTTTGTTATCCAGAATGACGGCGCAACCGGATGTATTTGCCAAAGCAGGCATTATGCTTAACCCGGCGAAGAGGGATTCCGGATGACAATTGAAAAACGGACACACTAAATCCTTGCTTTCAGTAATTACAAGGTACTCGCGAGGATGGAACAGGGTTTCGCTTCCCGCCAAAGCATAAGCCTTGTTCAACGAGCCGTCGGAAGGTTTTCGGGTAGTGAAACTCAAAAACCGCAAATCGAATACTTTGTCGGAATTGTTGTAGATTTCAACATATTCGGCGCCTCCAGCGGGCGGATCGTACAAGATTTCATTGATGATTATGTCGCTTGGATTGGTACCGGGATTTGGTTCGGAGTCGGGGTCTGGGTCAGGTTCGGGGTCAGGATTGCCGCTTTCCAATTCCTGTACCAGAAAATCGTCGAAATAAAACGCTTTGCTGCGAGTGGAAGAAAAATAGCAGGCAATTCCGAAAACCGTACTCTCAAATGATTCCGAAATATTGCAACTTCCTTCGAGAACGTAACCGGTTTCATCGTCCAGCTTTGAGTACAAACTGAAATTTCCGGTGCTATCCAAAACGGCTTTTAACCGAAGCGCAACAGAAGTTTTATCCAGCCGTCCTTCCGTTCCTTCAATCAGCGTTTCACTGTTTTTCCCTTTAGACCGGATTAAACAGACATTCTTTTTAGTATAACCGATTCTGACAAAAAGGCCGTTCAGTTCACCCGTCAAATTACTTTCATCGCTACACAAAAATACTTTGACATAGTTCTTTACGGTAGGGCTAAAATCCATTTTCATCCACCATTCCCACTGCTTATTCCTCAAAAAAGCCGAAGAAGTCCTTAACTGCGCC
>JAIRNV010000188.1 GCA_031257875.1 Dysgonamonadaceae bacterium | reverse complement strand
TCCGCTTCTCGTTTTTCCATTTGTACAGGGATTGAAGTTCGGTAGAAACGTTTGATCGCACAGCGCCCCGCATGACGTCAGTTATGCGGACAAATGCCGCATCTCTGCGAGATGCCGGTGAAGGTGGGGGAGCGCTATTTTCTACCGAGCTTTGCATCTCTACGGGATGCCGGTTCACCGTTCACCACAAATCATTAATTTTTGATAAATCCGGATGTACAAAATCATACCGTGTAAAGTACCTGCCGGCAATAATCCCGTCAGGGATTACAGTTCGGTAGAAACGTTTGATTGCACAGCGACCCGCATGACGTCAGTTATGCGGACAAATTCGGCATCTCTGCGAGATGCCGGTGAAGGTGGGGAACGTTATTTTCTACCGAACTTTGCATCTCTGCGAGATGCCGGTTCACCGTTCACCGTTCACCGTTCACCGTTCACCGTTCACCGTTCATCGTTCACCGTTCACCACAAATCATTAATTTTTGATAAATCCGGATGTACAAAACCATACCGCGTAAAGTATAATACCATGTAAAATGTATTGTAGGAGAAAAACGGCGGCTTGTAGAATGAAACGACAGTTTGATAGAATTTTTCGGAGAAAATATGACAGAAAAGGTTTTTATAATACAGGCAAACGATAAAGACAATCAATGGGTGAAATTTTGAAAGGACTTTTGCGGTGTTGCCGTCGCGCACCTGACGCGGAATCTCCCTGTAATTCGCGGAAGATTGCGGGTCAAGCCCGTGGTAACAAAGGGCGTCACAGATAAAATTCCAGTTCCCGGCCTGTTCGGGAAAAATGCGGTATTGCGTCAGTTTTGTCTGTGTAGATACCAGTCTGTCGGTTTTTATGTTATCGGGGAGTAACGACGACATGGAAACTAAAGTGAGATATAAATTTGAAGTCGCCGTCCGGAAACCGATTCGCTCTTAAACATTTTTAGTCGACTAAACAACCTCTTTAGTCGACTAAAAACTGTTTCCATCCGAAAAAAAATCAATGCATAAATCATACCGCGTGAAGTATAACAGGCGTTGAAAATAGAAAAGTTAACCGACTGATTGTGAAGGAGGAGACGGAAAGACGAATCCGGCGAATTTCCAAGTGATTCTACTTCCAAAAATCCCAACTTGCAAAAGCCTGAAGCAAAAGCATTTCCAACCCGTTTTTTACGGTCGCTTTCTGTTCCTTGCCTTTTTTCATGAAAAGCGTCTCGTTCGGATTGTACAGCAAATCGTACAGTAAATGCTTTTTGGTAAGTAAATGATAAGGTATCAGGGGACAATCGTTCACGTTCGGCCACATCCCGACCGGAGTGCAATTCACGATTACCGTGTTTGTTTGTATAATTTCTTTATTCAGTTCGGTATATGTCAATATATTTGCTGATGTTTTTTTTCGTGAAACACAGGTTCCGGCAACTCCCAGCTGTTTAAGTCCGTAGTAAACTGCTTTGGCCGCCCCGCCGGTTCCCAAAATCAAAGCCTGTTTGTGATGGGTTTGCAACAATGGCTCAATGGAATTTTTAAATCCGATTATGTCGGAATTATAACCGGTTAACTGGGGTATTCCTTTCTTTCCCCGCTCTATTTTTATAACATTCACCGCTCCGATCAGTTGCACATTTTCACTCAACCTGTCTAAACAGGGAATCACCTGTTCCTTATACGGAATCGTAACATTCAGCCCTTTCAGCTGGGGATTATTTTTTATGATTGAATTAAATTCCTCGATGGCGGGGATTTCAAAATTAACATACTCGGCTTCGATGTTTTCGGCCGCAAACTTGTCATTGAAAAAACCCTGCGAAAAAGAGTGTTTCAGCGGGTTTCCTATTAATCCGTATCTATCCATTGTTTACCGGTTCAAATATTGCTCCACATTTTTCCGGATTCTTTCGGATACCCGGCTAATGTCAGACTTCACAAATTTCTCTCCTGTAATTTTTTCGTACAGTTCGATGTAACGTTCCGATACGCTTTCGCAATATTCGGGAGTCATTTCGGGGACTTCCTGTCCTTCTTTTCCCTGGAATCCGTTTTCCAGTAACCATTGGCGAACAAATTCCTTGGAAAGCTGTTTCTGTTCTTCGCCTCTTTCAAACCGTTCCCGATACCCTTCTGCATAAAAATAACGGGAAGAATCGGGCGTGTGAATCTCGTCTATCAGGTAAATCTTACCGTTTTTCCTGCCAAATTCATATTTTGTATCAACCAGGATAAGTCCTTTTTGAGCAGCCATTTCAGTACCCCGCCGAAACAAAGCCTGCGTGTAACGTTCCAGTTGTTCGTAGTCCTCGCGGCTTACCAACCCGCCGGAAATAATGTCCTCCCTGGAAATATTTTCGTCGTGACCTTCGTCCGCTTTGGTAGTCGGCGTGATGAGGGGCGAAGGAAATTTCTCATTTTCCCTCATCCCGTCGGGAAGAGCGATTCCGCAAAGCACCCGCGCTCCGGCTTTATATTCCCGCCAGGCGCTTCCGGTCAGGTAGCCGCGAATCACCATTTCCACTTTGAACGGCTCGCATCGCAATCCCACGGTTACCATCGGGTCGGGCGACGCCTGCTTCCAGTTAGCCACAATGTCGGACGTGGCATCCAGAAATTTCGCCGCAATCTGGTTCAAAACCTGCCCTTTGTAAGGGATTCCCTGCGGCAAAATGACGTCGAATGCCGAAATCCGGTCGGTGGCAATCATCACCAAAGTATCGTCGCCGATATAATGGACGTCTCTTACTTTTCCGCGATATACGCCGGTCTGTCCCGGAAAATGATAATCAGTTCTTACTAAAGTATTCATTGTTTGTCTGTTTTTTCTTTCTCGTAAGCCTCCACAATGCGTTGCACCAGTTTGTGGCGGACAATGTCTTTTTTGTTAAACTCAATCTGGGCAATTCCCGGAATATGCTTCAAAACACGCATGGCGTGAATTAATCCCGACACCTGCGAAGGAGGCAAATCAATCTGCGTAACATCGCCCGTAACAATCATTTTGGCATTCATTCCGAGCCGCGTCAGAAACATTTTGATTTGCGGAATAGTCGTGTTCTGGGCTTCGTCCAGAATAATCACCGCATCGCCCAACGTCCGACCGCGCATGAAAGCCAAAGGCGCAATCCGGATAACTTTATTTTCGATATATTCCTTCAGTTTGGCGATTGGAATCATGTCTTCGAGCGCATCGTATAAAGGTTGAAGATAGGGGTCGATTTTCTCTTTCATATCACCGGGCAGGAATCCTAATTTTTCCCCGGCTTCGACAGCCGGCCGGCTCAGGATGATTTTGCGGACTTCCCTATTCTTCAAAGCCCTGACGGCCAAAGCAATCGCCGTATAGGTTTTACCCGAACCGGCGGGGCCGGTAGCAAACAGCAAATCGTTTTCGCCAAAGGCCTCCGTCAATCGCTGCTGGTTTTCGGTGCGAGCCTGAATGGGGCGCCCGTTTATTCCGTAAATAATCAGATTATCGTGTTTTAAGACGGCGAGAGCATTATTTTTTCCCTTAATAATGTCAATAACAGCCTCTTCGGTCAGTAAATTCAATTCCCTGCAGTAATTTTCCAATTCTCTGATTTTTTCTTCAAATTCGACTGACTCCAACTCATCGCCAATCGCTTTGATTACATTTCCGCGTGCGACAATGCGCAGTTTGGGATACAAAGACTTAATCAGTTGTATGTTGGAATTGTTTGTGCCGAAGAAAATAACCGGATCTACTCCGTCCAGGATAATGATTCTTTCTATCACGTTATTTAAAAAACAGGGTGTTGAGCGGCAAAAGTACAACATTTATTTTGGAACTCAAAAATTATTTTTGTTCGGGGGGGGGGGATGCATTTCAAACTGCCGCATCCACCTGTGCGGTCGGGATCATTCTTTTTTAATTGTGTATTCCAAAATTCTTTTCTACTTTTGCGAAAAAATATTAAATTTTCTCATATCAATTTATTTATTCTATGTTTAAAAATCATCCCAAAGGATTATACGCACTCGCCCTGGCCAATACCGGAGAACGCTTCGGTTATTACACCATGCTGGCGATTTTTGTGCTGTTTTTGCAGGCAAAGTTCGGACTGGATTCTGCCGCGGCAACACGCTTAAACGGCATTTTTCTGGCCGCAGTTTATTTTTTACCGCTTCTGGGCGGTTTTATTGCCGATAACTGGTTGGGCTACGGGAAAACCGTAACGGCAGGTATCGTTGTGATGTTTGTCGGTTATTTATTGATGACTGTTCCGGGAATGGGCATGATTCCGCTGATTGTCGCCTTGTTTATAATTGCCCTGGGGACAGGCCTTTTTAAGGGTAATTTGCAGGTGATGGTAGGTAATCTTTACGATGACTCCAAGTATAAGGGACGGCGCGACCCGGGTTTCAGTCTGTTTTACATGGCAATCAATATAGGCGCTATGTTTGCGCCTGCCGCCGCTACAGCCGTAACAAACTTTTTTTTGAAAAAAGCGGGTCTGTTTTACGATGCAAAAATTCCCGCGCTGGCGCATCAGTTTTTGAACGGAACGATTGAACCGGAAGGTACGGCAGAACTTACTGCGCTTGTTTCTGCCCAAAGTGCCGGCATAACCGATTTGGCGCAATTCAGTCATTTGTATATCGACAAATTATCGGAGGCGTATAATTACGCTTTCGGCGTGGCCTGTATCTCGCTGATTCTGTCGATGCTGATTTTCCTGGCTTTCAGAAAAACATTCAAACATGCCGATTATAATTCCAAACAACTCGCGGCGCAGACAAACAGGGCGGCCTCAGAACCCGAACTGACTGAAAAACAGGTAACAGAGCGTGTTGTGGCGTTGATTCTGGTTTTCATTGTTGTGATTTTCTTTTGGATGGCGTTTCACCAGAATAGCGGGGCAATGACCCTGTTTGCCCGCGACTATACGCAAAATTTTGCCGAAGGCTGGACAAGAATCGGATTTAGCGTTTTGAATTTAACCCTGATTGCAGTTGGCGTTTATGCCCTTTTCAGCATTTTCCAGTCGGCAACGGCAAAAGCGAAAAGCATTTCGGTGGCTGTACTGACGGCTGTATTAGCCCTTTTGGTCTGGAACTACAGCGGGATGAGCCGCCATATTGATATTTTACCGCAAATTTTCCAGCAGTTTAATCCGTTTTTTGTGGTCGCACTGACGCCGTTTTCAATCGCGATATTTGCATGGATGGCTAAAAACGGGAAAGAACCTTCCACGCCCCGCAAAATCGGCGCGGGAATGTTGATAGCTGCTTTAGGATTTGTGATTCTGGCTGTTGCATCTTACCGGCTGGCCGGTCCGGCGGAATTAAAACCGGTGGGCGGCGTAAGTCCCGTACTGGTTTCTCCGAACTGGTTGATAAGCACTTACCTTGTATTAACTTTTGCAGAATTGTTGCTCAGTCCGATGGGAATCTCATTTGTAACGAAAGTTGCTCCTCCAAAACTGAAAGGGCTGATGATGGGCGGCTGGTTTGCCGCGACGGCCATAGGCAATTACCTCACCTCTATTCCCGGTGAATTGTGGGAAAGCGGAATCCCGTTATGGACGGTCTGGACGGTGCTGATTGCTTTGTGCCTGCTTTCGGCCATCTTTATTTTCTCCATAATGAAACGGCTGGAAAATGCAACCGAGTAAACGAGTTAACGAGTTAACTAACTTTTCCGTCTGAGATTTAACAGAAACAATAAAAATATGTCTAAAGAAAAAAAATTCGTACCGTTTGTTTCAACGGGTACAAGTATGAAAGAGTTTACCGTGAGGGCATTACTCATCGGTTTGGTATTGGCGGTCGTACTGGGCGCCGCCAATGCTTATCTGGGATTGAAAGCCGGCATGACGATTGCCGCCACTTATCCGGCGGCAGTTATCGGAATGGCGCTGTTGCGTTTTTTCAGGGGAAGCATCCTGGAAGAAAATTTTACGCGAACCGTCGGTTCTATCGGCGAATCGGTTGCGGCGGGAGCTATCTTTACGCTTCCGGCATTTTACATTTCCGGCGTTTGGAGCGGAAAAGAATTCAGTTCGATAAACAGTTACCTGACAGCTTCTTTGATTTTAACAGCGGGTGGCACGCTCGGCGTTTTATTCGTCGCTTTGCTTCGCCGGGTGATGGTGGAAGACAAAGAATTACCGTTTCCGGAAAGCGTTGCCGCCGCCGAAATCCACAAAACCGGACAAAGCGGGGCCGGAGGCTCCAAATACCTGTTCTCGGCTATGATTGTCGGCGCGCTGGTGAAAATCGCCGGCGACTTGCGGCTTTTTGCTACCGAGTGGACTTCGTTCTTCAAGTCGTCAACGGCCACTCTGGCGAGCGGGAAAACACTGGAAGGCGGATTTTTGGCCGGAGGGCCATCCATCAGTCCGGCCTATTTGGGCGTTGGATACATTATCGGGCCGAGACTTTCGGCTTTGAATTTTAGCGGTTCGGTAATGGCCTGGGGCTTAATGGTGCCGATGCTGTTAGCCATGTTGGGCAGTCCGTTTGTCGAATCCCTTCAGGTGAATGTAACAAACGGACTGGGCGCCGATTCTCCGGCGGCCTGGGAAAACGCGGCAAATACCGTATGGCGCGAAGTGGTGCGGATTATTGCCATCGGCGGAATGCTGGTTGCCGCCTGTTTTACGCTATACCGGATGCGCGGCAGTTTGGGGACGGGCTTGAAACGCTCGGTGAAAGACCTGAAACGCGCCGCCCGGGGTTCGAGTGAAAACGTGGAACGTACCGAAAAAGACTTGAAATCGGTTTGGGTTCTGGGCGGTATCTGTATCGCTGCCGTACTTACTTTTATCATCACTTATTTTATTTTCAAAACTTCCATCTTGGTTGCGATTGTGGCTTCGACGGTCATGATTGTCCTGGCTTTTTTCTTTGCCGCCGTGTCGGGCTATCTGGTAGGAATAATCGGTTCGAGCAACAACCCCATCAGCGGATTGACGTTGACGGCGCTGGTAGTAACGGCTTTGATTCTGGTTGCCTGCGGCGTAACAGGTACGGCCGGCGTTGCGGCTGTTTTGGGCATTGCGGCCATCGTTTGCGTAGCGGCGGCAGTCGGCGGGGAAATGTTTCAGGATTTGAAAGCCGGACATATCCTGGGCGGTACGCCCTGGCGGATGCAGGCCGGCGATATTATCGGCGTGATTGTTTCCGGATTTGTGATGTTCGGCGTATTGATTGTTCTGAATCAAGGCGATATCAACATGGGGATTCAGCAGGGCTATGAAGGCGGATTCGGCAGTAAAAACCTTTCCGCACCGCAGGCCGGCCTGATGGCGACCCTTTCCCGGGGTATTGTCGGCGGACAAATGGCTTGGGCTTTGATTATCGCCGGAATGATTTTGGGTGTGGCATTTATCCTGATGGACATTAAAAGTCCGATGCTGATATTTGTGGGGATGTATCTCCCGTTCAGTACGGTATTTGCCATTTTTGCAGGCGGTTTGATTAAAGGCATCCTTGATTTGTATGCAGCCCGCAGAAAGTACGGTGAAAATCAGACGGCTGCGGTTGAGAACACCGGCGTTTTGCTCGCTTCGGGTTTAATAGCCGGCGAAGCTTTGATGGGACTGGTGGTAGCCATATTCGCCATGTTCAATATCTTCTTTTCCGATATGCTTTCGATAAAAAACCCGCTGTATATCGTGGGACTGGCGATTGTTGCAGTTATCGGATATTTCCTTGTAAGCGTTCCTTTGAGGGATAAAAAAATAAATAACATGTAAAAATCAACTCCGGAAAAACTTACGTATTCAATTTCCATTCAAAACCGTCTTTGGTATCTTTAATTTCAAAGCCAAGGGCGGTTAATTCATTTCTTATCTTGTCGGATGTAGCCCAGTCTTTGTTTCGTTTGGCCTGCATCCTGATTTCCAATAACATATCTATTGCTTTGGCAAATGCGTCGTAAGATACATTCCCGTCTTTCAATTCATTTTTAATACCCAATAATTCAAATAAAAACAAATCGAAAAAACGTTTCAAGCCGGCGATATTTTCTTCGGACAGCAAAAGTTGTCCCGTCACTGCCGAATTGATAATACGCGCAGCTTCAAACAGGTGGGAAATGACAACGGGCGTATTCAGGTCGTCGTTCATGGCTTCGCGGGCTTTGTTGAAAAGCCCCTGAATATCCGTACCTGACGTTTCGCCGGATGCAAAACTTTTGTTATCCAGTTTAGCATAGGCTTCCAGCAGGCGGGCAAGACCTTTTTCCGAAGCTTGCAGCGCTTCATTGCTGAAATCGACCGTGCTCCGATAATGCGCCTGAAGGATGAAAAAACGGACAGTCATCGGCGAACAGGCTTGCGTCAGCAAAGGATGGTTGCCGGTGAAAAGTTCTTCCAGATTGATAAAATTACCCAGAGACTTACCCATTTTTTGTCCGTTAACGGTAATCATATTGTTGTGCATCCAGTATTTGACCGCCTGTTTACCGGTTGAGGCCATGCTTTGGGCGATTTCACATTCATGGTGCGGGAAAATCAAATCCATTCCTCCGCCATGAATATCAAATGCTTCGCCCAAATACTTCCTGCCCATAGCCGTACACTCCAGATGCCAGCCGGGAAACCCGTCGCTCCAGGGCGAAGGCCAGCGCATAATGTGTTCGGGCGCCGCTTTTTTCCACAAAGCAAAATCTACCGGATTGCGTTTCTCTTCCTGACCTTCCAGTTCGCGGGTAGTGTTGAGCATATCTTCGATATTTCGTCCGGATAATATTCCGTAATGATATTCCCTGTTGTATTTTTCCACGTCGAAATAGACCGAACCTTCGCTTTCGTAGGCATACCCTTTGTTTAAAATATCTTTTACCAGTTGTATCTGTTCGATGATGTGGCCGCTGGCATGAGGTTCAATGCTTGGCGGAAGCACATTCAGGGCGTCCATCGCTTTGTGGTAGCGATTTAAATAATACTGCACCACTTCCATCGGTTCGATGTTTTCCAAACGGGCTTTCCTTGCAATTTTGTCTTCTCCCGAATCGGCATCGTTAACCAAATGTCCCACATCTGTTATATTTCTCACATAGCGCACTTTATATTCCAAATGAGTCAGATAACGGAAGAGGACATCAAACGTAATAGCCGGACGTGCATGTCCCAAATGCGGGTCGCCGTAAACCGTCGGGCCGCAGACATAAAGGCCTGTTCCCGGCGAATGTAAAGGCTTGAATAACTCTTTTTTGCGGCTTAGCGTATTATAGATTGACAGTTGATTTTCCATCGGATATTGTATTAAAAAATTCCCGCAAATGTAGTGAGATTATTTAACTTTCACAAGTGTAAATCCGTGTTCTGCCATTCCCGCGCAGGCGGGAATGGCAGGTCTTGCAACAGTCCTGCACCCCGACAGGATTAAATCATTTTACATTTTTATGTACCTTTGCGCTTTATCTTATAAAAGAATCGGTTAGCGGTTAATCATTCATAATTTATAATTTTAAAGAACATGAAAAAGTATTTAATTCTTACAGTCCTTGTCTGTTTATGCTGTTTTCTTAAAGCAAATGCACAAACAGGCCCATGTGGGGATAACGCTTTCTGGACACTTGCGGATTCCGTATTAACCATTAGCGGAAGCGGCGCAATGTATGATTTTGCAGGCTCCGGAAATCAGGCCAGCGGTAAAGATTTACCTTTCAATGCAGCTTCAATAAATGTTGCCACGCCGTGGTATTCACAGCGGCTGGCAATTAATAAAATCGTTATAGAATCCGGAATAACTGCCATTGGTGTTCATTCTTTTGCAGGATTGCAAAATGTCAGGCAGCTTGTATGGCCGGAAGGAATAACACATATTGGCACATCTGCGTTTTTCTTTTGTGAAAATCTGGAAGCGTTAAACATTCCCGACAGTTTAACATATATTCACGAGGAAGTGTTTTATGCACTGAGGTCTTTGAAGCGTATTATTATTCCGCCAAAGGTAACAGGAATTAATCTTCAGGCTTTTCAAGAATGTACAGGTGCAACTGTTCTTGATGTTTCGGCAAGTGTAATTTTTATTAACCAGAATGCATTTAACTGTTGTGATGGATTGACCAAGGTTATCAACAGGAGTTTGGACCCGTCCTATCATGTGAGCGGCGCTGCGTTTACAGGTGTTGATTTAAGTAAAATTACCCTTGCAGTTTATCCTGAAGTTATTGATAATTATAGAAATGCTCCTGTATGGGGAAGTTTCGGAACGATTAGAGCAATAAGCAGTGATGCAGCCCTGCAATCCCTCCGTGTAAATACAGGGACGCTTTCGCCCGCATTTAATCCTGACATTCTTTCATATCATGTTACAGTTCCAAATGCCGTAACGGGAATTACAGTTACACCCTCGACAAGACACAGTGAAACTACCGTAACCGGCGCAGGAGTAAAAACCCTGAATGCAGGTAACAATCCTTTTGACATAACAGTAACAGCCGAAGACGGTATCACAACCCGGACTTACAGTATCACAGTCCGTCGCCTTTCCGGCGACGCAGCCCTGCAATCCCTCGCTGTAAGCCCCGGATGGCTTGTTCCCGAATTTCATCCCGATATTCTTGTATATAGAGATACTGTTCCATATTCCGTAACGGGAATTACAGTTACACCCTCAACAAGACACAGTGAGGCTACCGTATCGGGGGGAGGCTTCAGGCAATTGTCTGACGGATGGAATGAATTTGACATACGTGTAGAAGCCGAAGATACCGCTATAACCCGAACTTACAGAATAAAAATTTACCGCATTTCCAATAATGCAACCCTGAAATCCCTCCAACTTAGTGCGGGCAATCCGGTTAATTTTCATCCCGGTACGCTTGAGTATAAGGTTTCCGTACCGTATTCAACAGAGACAGTTACAATTTCTGCCGAAAAGGATAATCCCCACGCTTCCCTGCCCGGTAATCATACGGGTCTTAAACAGTTGAATGTCGGTGATAATACTTTTAATATCACGGTAACTGCCGAAAACGGACATACGAAAACTTATACCGTAACAGTAAGACGTTTCAGTAACGACGCAGCTTTAAAATATCTTGTAATAAACGGAAATTCCCTTGTTCCCCCGTTTAACCCCGATTCGCTATATGCTATCGTAAGAAATTCCGCAAACAGTATTGCGGCATCGGTTATCCCGAATCATTCATCCGCCACCGCTACCGGAAACGGCAGTCATCAGCTGTCTGTCGGTTTGAATGAAATATTAATCAGGGTAAGCGCTGAAGATACGTGTTTCTCTTCGGAACATGCCGTAAAAGTATACCGCAAATCAAACGATGCTTCCCTGAGTAATTTACGGGTAACGGGAAATGATGAACCGTATGAAATTACCCCTCCGTTCGGTCCCGATATTTTTGACTACAGTTTTTCGGTACCGTATTTGAATGAAACGGTTACTGTTACGGGAGAGCCCAATTATAACGGCCGCTTTACGGAATTTAATCAAAAAACCTTTCCGCTTGCAGTCGGAAACAATTCGCTGGCGTTTGTAAATAAAAGCGAAGACGGGGATTCGGTTACTTACAGATTAAATGTAAGGAGAAAAAAGGATAATGCATTTCTAAAATCTCTTTCCGTAAGTCCCGGTGAACTTGCCCCCGCGTTCAGTCCCGACATTATCAACTATACCGTCCGTCTTCCGTATACAGTAACCGAAATTACGGTTAATCCGGAAACTGACGATGAAGATGCCATAACAAGTATGGGAAATTCCGGTATATTTCCCCTGCCGAATTTAAGGGATACTGTAGAAATTCGGGTACAGGCCGAAGACGGTACACTTAAGGTCTACAGTATTGCCGTGCGGCGTGAAAACCCGTCTACGGATGCAGACCTCAAGTCTCTTCAGGCAGATGCGGGAACACTGTTGCCGGCGTTCAGTCCCGATGTTTTTGAATACAGTCTCACAGTCAGGGACTGTCGGGACAGCATCACAATTACAGCCGAACCGAACAACGAACTTGTCTCCGTATCGGGTACGGACAAACAGCCGCTGACTGTCGGCAACAGTGTTTTTCACGTTATTGTTACTGC
>JAIRNV010000122.1 GCA_031257875.1 Dysgonamonadaceae bacterium | reverse complement strand
TGTGTTGTTAAAACGGGAAATAACTCAAAGAGTTATTCTCGTTTTAACAACATAAACAGTAGATAAAAACCTTTAATCTAAATAAAATAGCAGTTGCATTTACTACTTGAATCTGCCATGCGTTTGCCCTGCCCTAACAATTTGCATATTTCAAAAGATTGTACTATTTTTGTGCGCTCAATTCTTCAAGGGTCAATTAAGAGAAAGAATATTTCTTTCCACCCCCGGAAATAACCTGTAAAAATAGAAATAGATGTACGTAATTGTAGAAATTCAGGGTCAACAGTTTAAAGTTGAAAAAGACCGGAAGTTGTTTGTTCACCGATTGGAAGGTGAAGAAGGTGCAAAAGTAGAATTTAACAAAGTTCTCTTAGCCGATAACGACGGTTCGGTAACAGTGGGCGCTCCTGTAATTGAAGGCGCAAAAGTAGTGGCGGAAATCTTAAACCCTTTGGTAAAAGGAGATAAGGTATTGATTTTCCACAAAAAAAGGAGAAAAGGTCATCGTAAATTAAACGGTCATCGTCAACAATTTTCTCAACTCGTGATTAAAGAAATTCAAGTTTAATTCGTTAAAAGATTTAGAAAAATGGCACATAAAAAAGGAGTCGGCAGTTCAAAGAACGGGCGCGAATCGCACAGTAAACGATTAGGCGTTAAAATTTTCGGCGGTGAAATCTGCAAGGCAGGCAACATTCTCATTCGCCAAAGAGGAACCCGGCATCATCCGGGTCTGAATGTAGGAATCGGCAGAGATCATACTTTGTATGCATTGATTGACGGGCGGGTTGTATTCGGAAAGCGAAAGAACGACAGGTCGTATGTATCGGTCGAACCGGCGCTTGCTTAGGGGTATATCGTGAATATAAATTTCTCTTCCATATTTTATTCGGAAAGGCGTTTCTTTATAAGGAACGCCTTATTTGTATGCCGGATATATCTACTCACTAATAGGGGCTTACCTGTAAAACCCTGTATTTATGCATAAATTTTAGATACCCTAAAGAGAAAAAATTTAATATCGGTAACCCCCCCCCCCAGAGAGCAGTTCGGAATGATTTTATTTTAGCATTGAAAGATTCGGCAGAAGTGTTAGTTGATCAGTTGATAAAGAAGTTGAGTATCTCATCATAATGTTCATAAATTGTTGCTGCGACGGTGTTGAACGATTTAAAGCCGGATTCTGCTACTTTGTTGTAGCATTTGTCCAAATACCATATTGACTTTTTCCGCTTTTGTTCCTGATATAACTGCCACCAGTGTACCCCCATTGCCCTTTGCAGCCTTGTTTGTTACTATCGTATAAACTCTCCGTTGGGCAGGGCTGTTGTCTATACTCAAATATGAGCCAATGTTTTCAGGAAAAAGAAACTATTCTTCGACGTGTTCTTTCTGATCCCGTGTGGAATAATCACTCAACTGTTCTTTGTAACCTGAGTTCGATATAATCAATACAAGAAATTTAACATAATCCTCTCATAGAAAAGGACGCAAAAGTTTAGCCCGGATTTTTTCAGGGTGAATCCGTATCTGTAAATTGAAAGTGTAACCGGATGATTAAAAGAACAATTCCATCTGTCCGGCAGACAGGGAACGTTCAAACTTCAGGGCGGGCTTTTTCTCAAAGAAACTGTATGCCGCCAGTCCTGCAAACAGGTTTACCGGACTGCGGTGTCCGGAATGTTCAATTTCGCAGATATTTTTCAGTTCGCCGTTAACCGTTTCAATAACAGAATATTTTCGGAGAAGGATTTTATCCCTCACCGTCACCGGGCGGTTTTTCATATTGTTTTTGATACCGGTAACCGAATGCAGTCCTTCCCCGAAAAGCAGTTCGCACAGGGAAACCGGAATGTAACCTTTGTCGCCGTGGAGTTTTCCGAATAATTTTTTGCAAAGCGGCAGAATTACAGATATATCTCTATCGTCCACACTGGCTGGAGTAATACAAAAACTGAGCGGTTCACCTTTGTCACTGACCACCAAATGGAGTTTGAAGCCATAGAACCGCCCCACAGTGCTTTTACCCGCTCCTGCCATATCCCCGAACACATGGTTTCGCCCGATACGTTTGTTTTTGCAAACAGCCATTTTAGTGGAATCAATAAAGGTGATACCCGTGCATTTACCGAAACAGATCAGTTTCAAAAACAGTGCAAACGGAACCGTGACTTTTCGCTCAGGTTCAACAAATCAATTGTAAGACGGCAGATTGGGAAATTCTCTGTGCAAATATTCTGCAACATAAAACAGATAAAAATGTTTCAAATTGCGAAAACAGCCGCAGTGAAAGCAAATCATAACGGTAATAATCTCTGCACCGGACATGGTTAATGATCTGTTCCTGCGCCGTTTACCGTCACCGGGAAGAATTTGGTGTTTTTTGATTCCTTTTGAAAATTCTTTGCAGAAATCGGTGTTGTTGAATACTTGTCAAATGTATCCGGACAGGCGCTGCTATCGTGGAAAATGCTTTTTCGCTTTTTGACACCGCTTTGATTACGCCGAGCAGCAAATGAGCTATCAGGGTACACCAAACCTGTGTTTTTATGCCATTTTCGGTTTCCGAATAGAAAAAATGTAACTGGAAATTCTGTTTTAATTTCTTGAAGGTCAGTTCTATTGTTCGGCGATGCTGGTAAATCAATGCGACTTCTTCTGCCGATATTTCCCGGTTATTGGTAATAAATTTGTATTTTCTCCCCTTTTCATCTTTATAATAAACAAACCGCAAACACAAGGTTTTTTCCTTCTTTTCTTCCCTCATCTCTGCATGCACATCGATCAGCATGTGAACTTTCAAGCCGCCTTTCTTCTTCCCGTCGCCTTTCGGATTACGGCCAACTCCTTTCATTATTTCCGAAAAAAGGCGGATAGCAGTCGAATCGAAGGCATAAAATTCCTCAAAACTTACCTCTTTCTTCTTTCGGCTGACCGACTAAATTTTTTGTGCTATCTTTGCCCATAGTTGTAATCTCGTTTTTTGTCCAATTACAAAATTACAACTATCGGGGCTAATCGGAAAACGGTTAGCCTTTTTTGCAAAAAAATTAGTCGGTCAGTAGTGAATTATTATCTCATTTCTCACCGTTCATTAATCATTATTAATACCTCCTCAAAAGAAATCAATCGCTGCTCCCCTGTCGCCATATTTTTCAGCGTGATTTTGCCTTCGCCGATTTCATTTTCACCGGCAATGGCGACAAAAGGAATGTGATTATCGTCGGCATAAGCGAATTGTTTTTTCAGTTTCGCGGCTTCGGGATAGATTTCGGCAGGAATACCCGATTTCCTCAATCCGGATAGAACCGGCAAAAGGTAATTTTCTTCCTTTTCCCCGAAATTTACAAACAAAACCTGCGTTTGTCGCCCCGAATTTTCGGGATAAAGATTCAACTGATTGAGTACGTCGAATATACGGTCTGCCCCAAAAGAAATTCCGACGCCGGAAACATCCGGCAATCCAAAAACACCTGTCAAATTGTCGTATCTGCCGCCGCCGGTGATGCTGCCGATTTCAACGTCAAGGGCTTTTACTTCAAAGATAGCTCCGGTGTAATAATTCAATCCGCGCGCCAAAGTCAGGTCTAATTCCAACTTTGAAGCAACGGGAAGCAAATCTGTTTTGTTCAGAATAGTCTCAATTTCCTCGATACCTTTCATGCCTGTTCCGGAATTTTTCAAGACGTCTTTCAACACGTTCAATTTCTCACGATTCGAACCCGACAGAAGAATAACCGGTTGAAGTTTAGCAATCGCTGTTTCGGAAATTCCCCTGGAAGCCAATTCTTCATTGACTTTTTCCAAACCAATCTTATCTAATTTGTCAATGGCAACGGTAATGTCCGTAATCTTTCCGGCTTCGCCAATCATTTCCGCAATACCGCTTAATATCTTGCGGTTGTTGATTTTAATACAAACCCGGATGCCGAATCGCCGGTAAACTTCGTCCATGATTTGAATCAGTTCGATTTCATTCAGCAAAGAATCGGAGCCAATCATATCGGCGTCGCACTGGTAGAACTCGCGGTATCGCCCTTTCTGCGGACGGTCGGCACGCCAGACGGGCTGAATCTGAAAGCGTTTGAAAGGAAATGTGATTTCGTTGCGGTGCATGACCACAAAGCGGGCGAAAGGAACAGTCAAATCATACCGCAATCCCTTTTCGCAGATTTTATTCGCCAGCCGGACAGGATTCCTGTTTAATAACTCGTCATCGCTTATTTCCGACAAAAATCCGCCGGAATTTAATATCTTAAAAAGCAGTTTGTCGCCTTCTTCGCCATACTTTCCTGTTAGCGTGGAAAGATTTTCCATTGCCGGCGTTTCAATTTGTTTGAATCCGTACAAGCGGAATACACTGCGGACTGTATCGAAAATATAGTTGCGTTTCGCCGTTTCTTCGGGCGAAAAATCTCTTGTCCCTTTGGGGATTGCCGGTTTTTGCATTGTTTTGTGATTAATAAAATTGAGGTGCAAAGATAAGTTCTTTTTTATTGCCGATAAACAAATTTTCCGTATTTTTGCCGGACATATTTTATCAAAATAAAAAAAATGGCAGGAAAATTAATTGTTATAGAAGGCTTGGACGGTTCGGGAAAATCAACGCAGATAGAACTTTTAAAATCCAAATTTAATACAAAAGGGGTTCTGTATCAATATATTCATTTTCCTATGCTCAATAAGGGAATATACGGGGAACTGATTGCGGAATTTCTGCGCGGAGAATACGGTTCCGTAAAAGAAGTCGCTCCAAAGCTGGTTGCACTGTTGTTTGCAAACGATCGAAAGGAACACATTGACAGGATAATCAAGTGGTTAAACAACGGTTGTTTTGTTTTGGCCGACAGATACGTCAATTCCAATATCGCTTTTCAATGCGCGAAAATAGAAGATAAATCCGAAAAAGAAAAACTTAAAAAATGGATTTTGGAGTTTGAATATAATTACAATCAATTACCATTACCTTATCTTTCTTTTTTCCTGGACGTTCCTTTCGATTTTATTACCCAATCACTGTCCGGCGAAAGAAAAGGGAATGAAAGAGCTTATTTAAAAGGCAGGCAAGACATTCATGAAGAATCGGTTATCCTTCAAAAAAACGTTTATAACGAATACAAACAACTGTTGCAGGAACAAAGCAACTTTGTCCGCATCGATTGTTGCAATGAAAATAAGGAAATAAACAGTCCGGAATACATTAGTGAACTTATTATGAATAATTTAGAAGTATAAAAATATTTACATAACTTTCACGGCTCGTTCCCGCGCAGGCGGGAATGACAAGGCCTTCACCTTTCACCCTGCCACGCCCCGTAAAATTTTGCCAATAAAATAAAATTGCCTACATTTGTCCCCGATTATTACAGGATATAAACCAAACCAGTCATTCACTTGAAAGATATTCAACAATATGAAATCATGGCGCCGGCAGGTTCCTATGAATCGTTGGCCGCTGCTATCCGGGCAGGCGCCGGTTCCATCTATTTCGGCATTGAAGGCCTGAATATGCGTTCACATTCATCTAATAACTTTACTGTTACCGATTTGCACCGGATTGCAAAAACCTGCAACAAACATCATCTTCAATCTTATTTGACAGTCAATACAGTTATTTACGACCGCGACCGGGAGCAAATGCGCCGGATTATCGACGCCGCCCATGCGGCCGGAGTTTCCGCAATCATTGCCGCCGATGTTGCCGCAATGACTTATGCGCGAAGCATTGGCATGGAAGTCCATTTGTCGACACAACTGAATATCGCGAATATCGAAGCCCTGAAGTTTTACGCACAGTTTGCCGATGTGGCGGTCTTGGCGCGGGAGCTGAATCTCGAACAGGTCAAAGCCATTCATGAGCAAATTGTTGAACAGAATATTAAAGGGCCTTCGGGAAAATTAATCCGCATTGAAATGTTCTGTCACGGCGCTTTGTGTATGGCCGTTTCCGGGAAATGCTATCTGAGTCTGCATGAAATGAATGCATCGGCCAATCGCGGGGAATGTAACCAAGTTTGCCGCCGGAGTTATCTGGTGAAAGATAAGGAATCGGACATTGAACTGGAAATTGAAAACCAGTACATTATGTCTCCCAAAGACTTGAAAACCGTTCATTTTCTTAATAAAATACTGGACGCGGGAGTTCGGGTTTTGAAGATTGAGGGGCGAGCGAGGGGGCCGGAATATGTAAAAACCGTGACGGAATGTTATAAGGAAGCCGTTTGCGCCTGTTGCGACGGTTCGTATTCCGAAGAAAAAATTGCCGGTTGGGATTCCCGCCTGGTGAAGGTCTTCAATCGCGGATTTTGGGACGGCTACTATCTGGGACAGCGCCTCGGCGAATGGAACAATCAGTACGGCAACAGAGCCACAGAGAAAAAACTGTATCTGGGAAAAGTTCTTAAATACTTTTCAAAATTAGGCGTAGCCGAGTTTCTGGTCGAAACGCAGTCGCTGTCTGCCGGCGACAGGGTATTGATTACCGGCCCGACAACCGGCGCACAAACTTTCACCGCCGGAGATATCCGGGTTGATTTGGTTTCCGCCGGAACAGCAAACAAAGGTGAACGTTTTTCAATGAAAACACCGGAAAAAGTCCGGCCTTCGGATAAATTGTATAAGTTGACAAGTTAACGAGTTAACGAGTTGACAAGTAAATGAACAAACAGTTTGACACTATTCTCGTTAACTCGTTAACTTGTTTACTCGTTTACTCATAATTCACCAGTATGATAAAAAAAGTTTTTGAAATAGAAATGAAAGTGCGCGATTACGAATGTGATGCGCAGGGAATTGTGAACAATGCCAATTATTTGCATTACACGGAAGTAACCCGTCACGCATTTATGGAAAGTCTGGGCATTTCATTCAAGGAATGTCACGAATCGGGGATAGACCCGGTTGTGTCGCACGCCGACCTGCATTACAAAACCTCTTTGACCGGCGCCGACGTATTCCTGTCGTCCCTGACGGTGGAAAGAAAAGGGGCAAAACTGATTTTTCACCATACCATTCGCCGCAAAAGCGACGGCGCCATCAGTTGCAACGCCCGGATAGAAGTTGTCGTTTTAATGAACGGGAAATTGTCGCGGGGGGATTTTTTCGATGAGAAAATGAAGGATTATTTGCAGGATTATGTTTGACCAAAACCTAATTTACCAAATCGGGATAACGCTTGTAAAAGGAATCGGCAACATCATTGCCAAGCAAATCATCAATCATTCGGAGAATATTTCTTTGGTATTTACAGGGAAAAAAAATTGGCTCGAACGGATTCCGGGTTTATCGCGGCGGCTTATCGCCGAAATCCACCGTCCGGAAGTGTTGAAACGGGCCGAACAGGAAATCCGTTTTATTGAGAACAACAAAGTGATTCCGCTCTTTATCACGGATAAGGCATATCCCAAACGCCTGCGGGAATGTGCAGATTCGCCCGTTATGCTATATTACAGGGGCAATACCTGTTTGAATGCGGCAAAAATCATCAGCATTGTCGGTACCCGGAATGCATCGGCATACGGGCGGGACATGACGAATCAACTGGTTCACGACATAAAGGAAAAATTTCCCGATACGCTTATTGTCAGCGGACTGGCATACGGGATTGACATTGCCGCACACCGCGCAGCCTTGCGGGAAAATATAGCGACAGTCGGCGTTTTAGCGCACGGTTTAGACCGGATTTATCCGTCTGTTCACCGGGATGCGGCCGTAGAAATGCTGAACAAAGGCGGATTGTTGACCGATTTTATGAGCGAGACCAATCCCGACCGGCAGAATTTTGTAAAACGGAACCGCATCATTGCCGGAATCGCCGACTGTACCGTCGTGGTGGAATCGGCCGAAAAAGGCGGCGCATTGATTACGGCCAACATTGCCGATTCGTATAACCGCGATTTATTCGCCTTCCCCGGCAAAGCCGGCGACCGCTATTCCACGGGCTGCAACCTGCTTATCCAGTGCCGGAAGGCGACACTGGTTACCTCGGCGCAGGATGTTTTCAGGGAAATGAACTGGGACGCCGAAACCCAAACTGCCGGCAGGCAAGCCGTTCAATGCAACCTTTTTACAGACCTGAATCAGGAAGAGAAAGAGGTAACCGAACTGCTTTCAAAAGCGGAAAATCTACAGTTAAACAGCTTGGCGATAGAATTGAACCGGCCGGTCAGCCAGTTATCCGGCGTGTTGTTTGAACTGGAGATGAAGGGGGTTGTTCGCTGCAGGCCCGGCGGGGTTTACAGTTTGGTGTAATACTGTTGCGCGGCTGATTTTTTTGCTACCTTTGCACCGGATAAAAATAATCACTGACTGATGTTACGTAGACGTAATATAAATTATCAATTATCAACTGATGCGTAACATGAGTCCTTAAATTTTTAAAATATGAAACGATTGATTGATTTAATGATTGCGGTTGCGATGATTGTAACCGTAAACGCTTGTTCAAAAACTGATTCCGGTAAGAAAGCGGAAACTTCTCCTGAAGTTCCCGCAACGGAAATGGAAAGTACGGTTACCCACGCCCACCTGGCCGTAAGCGGTAGCTGCGAAATGTGCAAAGAACGCATCGAAAGCGCCGCCAAAGCCGTCAAAGGCGTAGCAAACGCCGAATGGGACAGCGAAGAACAGCAGTTGCATTTGAATTTCGACACGGCCGAAACGTCTTTGGAGGCTATCGGCAAAACGCTTGCCCGCGCCGGCCATGATACCGGACTGGACAAGGCGTCCGATGATGTTTACGATGCTTTGTCCGGATGCTGCAAGTACCGGGAATAATCAGGATATTCCGGCTAATTTCGCAGTTCGCAATGACGGCTGCGATATTTCAACCTCGCCGCGTCATTACAGCAATCTTTTGTACGGGCATTGCCAAAATACCGACTTGGATATTTTAGGCAAGGTTATTGATAGAATAGCCAGTGTTACAATGAAGAAATAAAAGGCCCCCCGCTTGACGTAGCGTCCCGCTACGTCAAGCGGGGGCCTCTCATTCCCGCCTGCGCGGGAATGACAGGGATCAACGAAAAAGCGTGTCAATTTTTTTCCTTATAAACCCGCACATAATCCACGTGCATAGTTTGCGGAAACGGAGTATTGGCGGTAGGATAGCCGGCGAAAGTTCCTCCCACAGCCACATTCAGAATGATAAAAAACGGCTTGTTGAAAACCCATTCTCCCGCCACGTCATCGGGCGTTACGCGATTATACAGCGTGTCGTCCACAAAAAAATCAATGCAGTTTTCGGTCCATTCCACGGCAAAAATGTGGTAATCGGTATCGAACCGGGCGTTCTGCAAACCATAGGTTTTGCTGACGGAGTACTGCGGATAGCCGCCGTGGAGGGCGCAGGACACTTTATCCGGTTCCCCGCCTTTGCCTTCCATAATGTCAATCTCTCCACAACCGGGCCAGGGGTTTGAATCAATGTCGGCCCCAAGCATCCAAAAGGCAGGCCACAGTCCGGGACCGTAAGGCAGTTTGATGCGGGCTTCAAAACGGCCGTATGTCTCGAAATGTCCCTGCGTTTTAATGCGTGCCGATGTGTACGCATTGCCGTTTTTGATAGCCGTAATTTTTAATATTCCATCTTCAACCGTTACGTTTTCCGGATTGTCGGTGTAGGTTTGCATTTCGGAATTTCCCCATCCGTCATTATAACCTGTATCGTAGGTCCACTTCCCGGCATCGGGCGCTCCGGATCCATCAAAATTATCCTCCCACACTGGTTCCTGTTCCCATTCGCGCTCTACCAAAACATTGTCGTCCGTACAGCTCCAGCAAAGCAGCATCAGAAACATCAGGGTAAAGGGTAAAGGGTGAAGGGTGAAAGGGGGGCGTGTTGATTTGTTTGTTTTCATTGTATGTTTTATTTTTTTTTATGTTATTTAAAAGGTAAAAGGTGAAGGGTACACAGCCTTCACCGTTTCACTGTTCACCTTCCTTTGATATTTTTTTTGTTGTGAAAAATAATTTGTAATTTTGCGGGAACAACTAATAATAAATTGATTATGTCAACAGCAGAGTTATCAACAAGTAAAATGGATTTGATACGCAACATCATAGACGAAACGGATGCCGATTGCGTGATGGATGTTGCAGCATATATGTACCTCGTTAAAACAACTAAACATCCCTGCTTTTTTTCCGATACCGAAAAATGTGATCGTATTGCGCAGTCGGTAAGCGATGCCGGCGCGGGTTTAGGCGTCACGGAAGAGACAATGTTTAGCCGCCATCCCGAATGGATATAATTTGGTTGCCGCTTGCCGAGAGCGTTCTTGACGAGATTTTCGTATTTTACAAATTCAAGAGCCTTACAGTTGCCCGTAGGATGATTGCCGATATCGGACAGGCGACGCGATCGCTTGCCGGTTTTCCGGAAATGGGCGCCGTTGAATCGCGGTTGTCCGAACGTCCGGAAATTTTTCGATATCTTGTAGTCCGCCATATTTATAAAATTGTGTATTTTATTAAAAACAATCACATTTATATTGCCGATATTTGGGATTGTCGCCGCGAATCCGCCACTCTTGCCGGAAGAGTGAAGGGGGTGAAGGGTGAAGGGTAAAAGGTGAAGGGTGAAGGGTGAAAGGTAAAGGGTAAAAGGTGAACCGTGTACCTTTTACCTTTTACCCTTTTACCCCGTTACCGAATCGCAAAGGTAGTAACAATCCGTCCGGTAAATTTGCCGATGCCGTCAATAAACAGTGTGGCCGTTCCCCGCTCAACATTGTTCTGATAACTGACCGTAAAATCTTTACTGAACACCAGTTTGACCATCGTCGTTTCCCCGTCCCGCGTTACCGGCACGCTAACCTTCGGGATAACATTCACCTCATCGCCCGTATAATCCTGCACCTCGATGGGTTCGATATCTCCGCCGGAGATGTCGGTCTTGGCGTGCAGGCGGCCGTAGTGTTCTTTCACCAGGTTGTTGTAACGGTTGGCCAGCGTGTTGTATTCCACCAGCAGCTCCTGCGACTCTTCCGGCCCGTCGATGGTGATGATGGCCGTGAGGCGGGCGGTGAGCCTGCGCAACGCCTCGTCGGTCTGCTTGCGGGCAACGGTGGAACTGATTTCGGGCTTTCCCCACTGTTCCTGATCGGCGCTGTCGACGTATGACTTGAAAAGCGTGTTGAGCCTTTCAAGTTCG